>CALCSG010000430.1 GCA_937894085.1 uncultured Gammaproteobacteria bacterium
TCTTTCCTTAACAGTGCAGCTAGGTTAAGTTGCACTTATGAGTTGAATTCGGGCTTATAAAAATCAGCGACACGTAATAATTAGGGGCAAATAACTGGGTTCAGATACGAATGGCACTTACTTAATCCCGAATCCGTCTAATTAATCGGGGGAATATAGAAGTTGAATTAAAAACTAGTAGGTACTCCCTGAAATATGTGAACTATCAATGACCAGTTTCGCCACAACAGGGTAACCAATGGTTAATGCTAAACGATAGAGAACGCTGAGAATCTTCAATTCGTAGTCAAATGGAGGAAAGTTTCATTGTAGTCAGTTGAAGAAACTGAACTTTTATTCGTGGTCTTCGAATGATGGATCAACAGATGACTAAATAGAAGTTTTCAGTTTAGATTTGACAGAACCAAAGGCTCAGGGCCAGTGGTAAAACAATGATCTATACAGATACCGCACAGGGAAGTGGTTTGGGCCTTCCAAACGAGGTACGCGACCAGGCACGCTCATGCAGATAATACAGCACCACTTTGGTCACTACTTCGGTTAAGCCGATAGAAATCGCAACCGTTATTTCCTGAGTAAAAAACCATGCCAGCATGATGGTGTCCAGTGATCCGGTGATTCGCCATGAAATTGCCTTGGCGAGGCAGCGTAAAGGTGGATCCATATTATCGGCCCGCAGGGGTTGTGTCGTTTTTGGGCGATTTATTAATTTATCGATAAACATGTATTTCACTCAGGCACTTATTTTAACAGGTTCATAACCTGACTTTAATACGCCACTGGAATTCAGGTAGGATAGCAACTGGTTGACCGCTTCGGCAACGCTGCAGAAATCGGCATGAATATGCAATTCAGGATTTTCCGGTACTTCGTAGGGGCTATCGATCCCGGTGAACTGTTTGATTTCTCCGCGTATTGCTTTTTCATATAGCCCCTTGGGGTCGCGTTGTTTACACACATCAAGCGAGGCATCCACAAACACTTCAATAAACTCTCCTTCGGGTAAAATGTCGCGCACGATTTCACGGTCGGCCTTAAACGGAGAGATGAAGGCTGCCAGTGTGATCAGTCCTGCATCGGCGGCGAGTTTTGCCACTTCGCCCACGCGTCGAATGTTTTCCTTGCGATCAGCATCTGAAAACCCCAGATCTTTACACAGGCCATGACGCACGTTATCCCCATCCAGCAGGTAGGTATGATAACCCTGCTGGGTCAGGATATGTTCGAGTGCTCCGGCGATAGTGGATTTTCCCGAGGCACTTAGTCCGGTAAACCAGATCACCAGTGGTTTCTGTGCTTTCTGGGTTGCTCGTGTGTGTTTATCAACTACATGCTGGTGCCAGATAATATTGCTCATGTTAAAAACTCCGAAGTTAAAGGTTATATAAAGGTAAAGTTTGGTACGGGTATTTGTGTAAAACTATTCGTGCAGGCCACACTCTCTTTTCAGGCCGAAAAAACGAGTGTCTTCTTCGCGCATGCCGACACTTAACGGGCGGCTGCTGTGGTGATCCCCGACGGAGACGTAGCCCTGTTCCCATAGCGGGTGGTACGGTAAATTATGCTGGGCCAGATAGCGGTGTACATCCCGGTTACTCCAGTCAATGATGGGATGCATTTTAAAACGGCCGTCCTGAATGCGTAATACAGGTAAGTCAGATCTGCTCGTCGCCTGCTCACGCCGCAGGCCTGCATACCATGAGCCCACTTCCAGTTTATTGAATGCCTGTTGCATAGGTTCAACCTTGTTGATGCGGTTGTATTTTGACAGGCCATCCAGACCCTGTTCCCATAGCTTGCCATGACTGGCTTCCTGCCAGGCCGGTGACTGAGTAGACTGAAACACTTGCAGATTCAGATTTAAGCGCTCTGTCATCTGGTTAATAAACTGGTAGGTTTCCCTGAATAAATAGCCGGTATCAATGAGTACGACCGGTATTTCGGCTTTCACCGACGTCAGCAGATGCAGCATGACCGTTGACTGTATGCCAAAGCTGGAGGACAGAACCTGTGACCCGGGTAAAAACTGGATTGCCCAACGCACACGTTGTTCGGCTGTTTGTGTTTCCAGCGTGAGATTGATTTCAGCAAGTGCCCGGGCATCACCGGCCATGGCCTGATTAATGAGATTTAAGTCAGGCATGAAAATCTACCGCCGGGTTTACAACCGCGGATATGATGCCCTGACGGATCACAAAGTCACTCAGGCGTTCATCGTTTTCTCTAAGCGTAGCAAATTTTTCGAGTAATTCATCCATCACTTTTAAAATACCTTCTTCATTTAAGTTTTCGCGATACAGTTTATTCAGACGTTGGCCGTGACCATCCCCGCCTAACATAAGGTTGTAGCGTCCGGGGCCTTTACCGACCAGTGCAATTTCAGCCACAAAGGGTCGGGCACAGCCATTCGGGCAACCGGTCATGCGAATCACCAGGTCAAGCGTGCTTAATCCATATTTATTCAGTATCAACTCGAATTTGGTTAACAGTTCGGGAAAGTATCGTTCTGCTTCAGCCATCGCCTGCGGACAGCTGGGAAAGGCGACACAGGCAATACTGTTGAGTCGTAGCAGGGAAATTTTTTCATCAATCAAACCGTATTGTGTCGCAAGCTCCAGGATGGATTGCTTCTGCTCTGCGGGTATCCCGGCGATGATCAGGTTTTGATTCGGTGTGATGCGAAAGTCGCCCTGGTGAACGGCAGCTATTTTGCCCAAACCCGTTTTGATCGGTGCTTTATGATGGTCTGTGATGCGGCCATTTTCGATAAAAAGGGTCAAATTCCAGCGCTTGTCGGTACTCTGAGTCCAGCCAAAGCGATCACCCTGATGTTTGAATGTGACTTTATGCGGAGTCTGAAAACTGATGCCGGCACGTTGTTCAACAAGTTGCCTGAAGTTATGTATGCCCAGTTTTTCGATGCTGTACTTGAGACGTGCATGGCGCCGACTTATGCGGTTACCTTCATCACGCTGTACAGTAACGACGGCTTCGGCAACCTTCAGTACATCTTCCAGTGCAATAAAGCCGAGTTCATCAGCCAGTCGTGGAAAGGTGCTCCGGTCGCCGTGCGTGGTACCCATGCCGCCACCCGCGAGCACGTTAAAACCTGTCAACTTTCCCTGCTTTTGTATGGCAATAAAGCCCAGGTCATTGGTATAGATGTCGACATCATTAGACGGTGGAACGGCGACAGCTATCTTGAATTTTCGCGGTAGATAAGTGTTGCCATAAACAGGTTCTTCGTCAGCCTGGGTCTGTTTTTCACCATCTAGCCAGATTTCATGGTAGGCACGCGACCTGGGTTTCAGCTGTTCGCTGATTTTTCTGGCCCATGCATACACTTCTGCATGCAACTCTGACTGCAGAGGGTTTGGATTACACATCACGTTGCGGTTGATATCACCACAACCGCCGATGGAATCGATTAATGAGGCATTAATTTCCTGTATCAGAGGTTTTAGATTACGCTTGAGAATGCCGTGATATTGAAAGGTCTGGCGTGTGGTAAGGCGGATGGAGCCATTCCCCAGGCGCTGACTGATACCATCAATGGCCAGCCATTGTGCGGGAGTGCAGACACCGCCTGGCAGTCGTGCACGTAACATGAAGCTGTAGTCGGGCTCCAGAAAGCTGCCCTGACGCTGCTGTCGATTATCACGGTCATCCTGTTCATAAAAACCGTGAAATTTGCTGATCTGTGCATCTGCCGGGCTGAGTGAACCGGTCAGTTCATCCCTGATACTTTGTTGCAAGGTACCACGCAGGAAGTTACTTTCGGCTTTTATTGTTTCGTTTTCGTTGACTTTGATATCCATTAGTAGACATCTCTCAGGTAGCGCCCTTGCGAGCGTAGATTTTCGATAATTACATCTGCTTGCTGTTCGGTTTGTTCGCCATACTGGTTGACAATTTCGGCGATCGATTCACGTACCGCCTTTTCCATTTCGATGCCACCACACACGTAGACATGCGCACCCTGCTGTAACCATTCGTAAAATTGCTGTCCCTCTTCGCGTAATTTGTCCTGAATATAGGCGCGCGTGGTGGTATCGCGGGAGAAGGCCAGGCTCACCTTGTCGAGCAGTCCGGCCTTGCGGAAGTTGATCCAGTCCTGCTGGTATAAAAAGTCTCGCTTAAAATGCCGGTTACCAAAAATTAACCAGTTTTTACCACTCGCAGCGTCGCACTGGCGCTGCTGTAAAAAAGCGCGATAGGGGGCGATGCCGGTACCGGCTCCAATCATGATGATAGGAGTATCACCCTGTACGGGCAGACGAAAATGAGTGTTTTCTGCGACATACACGGCAAGTACATCGTGTTGCTGCAGGCGATGCACCAGGTGACTGGATGCCGTACCCTGATGGCTGCGACCGTGTGCGTCAAAACTTAGTGCTGCAACGGTTAAATGAACTTCGTCATCATTTTGTTGTTGACTGGATGCGATGGAATACAGGCGTGGTTGTAAAGGTTGCAGCACATTAATGAGTGCCTCAGCTTCGACTTGTGCGGGGAACTCACTGATTAAATCGATGAGTTGACGATCCTGCGCAAATTCGCGTAATTTCCTGGCGTCATCGGCCAGTGACAGCAATTTCTCTGATCCAGATAAGTTGGCCCAGTTTGCCACGACAGTAGGGTGCAGTAAGGTCAGTTCCAGTTTATTTTGTAGAGCCTGTTCCAGTGAAAATTGCTGGCCTTCGACATGCACCGGAGTCTCTGCATCCAGCTTGCAGAACTGAATGATGTCCGCGACCAGAGCTGGATTGTTTTTACTCCACACTCCCAGCGCATCGCCCGGTTGATAGCGAATCACCTGAGGATCGATTTCCAGCACAATATGATGAATGTTAGCAATGCCCTGATCGGTCGTGATACGACGCTTATCCAGCACGGTGGCCTGATATGGGTTGGATCGATCAATACCTGGAAGACTGCTGGCACCCGACAAATTGAATACCTTAGCTGTGTGTTCGGTCAGGTGTTTACGCGATTGCTGGATAACATCACCACGCCAGTTTTGAGCTTCCTGTTGAAAATTAATATCGGCATCGATGCGCGGTAAAAGTCGAGTGGCCCCTAAAGCCTCGAGCCGCAAATCCACATCGATACCAGCCTGGCAAAAGAATTCGTAGCTGGAATCACCGAGTGCGAATACACTGAAATTGAGTTGCTCCAGTTGAGGCGTGTGCCTGTTAAACAGATAACGCTGAAACTCCTGTGCAGTTTCGGGTGGCTCTCCTTCACCGTGCGTACTGATCACCAGGATCAACAGCCGTTCCCTGGTCAGATTACGTGGTTTGTAGTCATTTATGGACAGCACCCGGGTATTTAACCCCTGCTGTTTTGCATCTTCTGCTAATTGATCTGCAATACCGCGGCCATTACCCGTATGCGTGGCATACAGTATGGTGGCACAAGGGCTGAAAATCTCCTGTTGCTCTGGTAACTGAGTCTGACTTAAACCAGCCAGATAACCACTGGCCCAGTTTATCTGTTGCCGGGTTAATCCCTTTAAGGCCTGAGTGAGACGTTGGTGTTCAAATTCGTTTAAGGTCGCTAGCGAATGTTGAGTCTGTTCTAATAAGCTGGATGGCATGCTAATCACCTGTAGTTTATATGGGGTCACATCCCACGATGAGGCATATCTTGAAAGGGATTGTAAATCATGTAAAATGATAAAGAATGATTCTATATTAATATAAATGATAAGTATCAGGATGCTCATGCTCATGCTCACAACACTGTGTTATGAACTATGTTATTCAACCTGGAAAAATCGGTTGAGTGCGAAAAAGATGTGCACCAGGAGCAGGCGCTTTAGCCGAGCTATTAACTGCCTTTCGTAATCGAACTGATTTATCCAGGTTGATCTGACCAGGTTTAAGGGTTTGATGTATCTGATCAGGAATTAGTTAGTTCAGACATATCTCAAAATGAATTTCCAGCAGTAGATTTTTCCAAAGTCTGCAGGTCGCTGACTTGAGGTTAACTAATTTCCTTAACTGTGATCTGTCCATGTGGTTTAGCGCGAATCGCCGCGAGGAAACATCACTCTGTCAGGCTGTTCATTGAGCTGTTTCAGACCCCGTTTCAGAATTCGGGTTTTTAGCGGGCCTGATTTTTTCGGATGGGCCAGGTATCTTACGATGACTTCAATCCAGGTGTTTTCATGAGTGCGAAACAGCACCACAGGCTCTTCATTTACCTCGAGCTCATCTACCGGCGTACTGGCCAGCAATTTACGGTAAACGGCGACCTGCCTGGCCATGTCTCCGCCGATTTCCTGCAGCGCGACTTCACGCATGGTGTCAGCAACAAAATCCAGATCACTGCCATATGCAATATACATACGAATCTCATTCCAGATATAGGGGAACAGCGGCCAGGAATAATTATAAACCGTGGTATTCAGCACCATCGAGTTTGGAAACTTGATCACCCGACCACTGGGGTGATCGGTTGACAGGTACTGACCGCCAAACTCCCATAATGTGGTGTCCAGGTAACCCACGTCGATTACATCCCCGGTTGCATCGTTGATGCGTATCCGGTCACCAACCCGATACGGCTGGCGCAACAGTATGTAAAACCAGGCAAACAGATTATTCAGTGAAGACTGCAGGGCCAGGCCGAAAATGATAGACAGAACGCCGAGAGAAACCAGCACTGTTGTCCATTCGACAAAAAAAACAGATACCAGCGTAATCGTAATGGCGAACCCGGCGACTAATCGAATCAGTCGATTCAGATTGAAGCGTGAAGCAGCATCACTCATCGAGCGAACCAGGTAGCGCGTGATAAACTCGCCCAGCGCTAATATGATCGATACCAGCAAACCGGCCAGGCTAAATTTTATCAGCAGGCTAAGGTAGCTTCCAATATAAGCTATCGAGCCATGTTGTAACCACTGGTATACGATAAAAAATGATAGGGTGCTTACGAGGTAAACCCAGAGCCATGTTTTTTTAGAAGTCGGACGCGCGGTTGATTTAAATTTTTGATTAGTTCCGATCTGTTTTAGCGCTTCATTGATGGCCGACTGCTCGGCCGTATCAACTGGACTGGACCGCGTTACGTTGTCAGCGCTGTTATTATTTTTCACAGTTTCTCATCTCGTGTTAGTAGAGTTTGCAGGCTATAACTGATAAAAGTCTCTGATCGACTGCCAGCATTCCTCGACCGTATCCGCATACTGAAACAGTTCGAGATCACGTTCATCTATAGCGCCTTCTTCAACCATAAGCTCGAAGTTAATAAGCCGGCTCCAGTAATTTCTTCCCAGTAGTATAACGGGAACCGGTTTTATTTTACGGGTCTGGATCAGGGTGAGCGTCTCGAACAGTTCATCCATTGTTCCAAAACCTCCGGGAAAGGCAACCAGGGCTCTGGCTCGTTTCAGGAAGTGCATCTTACGGATGGCAAAATAATGAAACTGAAAACACAGCTCGGGGGTAATATACGGGTTCGGTTTCTGCTCAAACGGCAACACGATATTGAGTCCGATACTTTTCCCTCCAGCATCCATCGCTCCACGATTAGCGGCTTCCATTATTCCCGGGCCACCACCGGTTATTACCACCAGTTCACATTCTTCATCGTGTTGAGAGTGCTGTGTGATGAGTTTTGAAAGTTGCCTGGCCTGATCATAGTAATGTGAATTGACCAGTCCCCGCTGCGCTATTTTAAGCTTACGTGCCAATGTCTTATCAGTCGGTCTGGCTGTTGCCCGAAGTGCGGCTTCATCCACTTTCTGCTGGGCTTTGTTTGTTTCCAGGATTCGTGCACTGCCAAAAATCACCACCGTACTACGGATGCCATTTTCCTGCTGCAGCAAATCCGGTTTCAGTAATTCCAGCTGTAATCTTACCGGCCTGAGTTCATCTCTGAGCAGAAAGGCGGTGTCCGCATAAGCCAGGCTATAGGAAGGGGAGAGTGACTGGGCACTCGCCTGCACCAGACCGGCTGCATTCATATCATCTTTCGCACTGGGAAATAGTTTATCTGGTTTTTCCGCGTTGCTCATGGGTTAATTTCCTCAGATTACATTTTAACAATTCTCTAAATTTAGACTGACAACCAAGATACGCCTCCACGTACCAGCCACTTACGATACTCCTCAAGCGCCAGTATCACTAGCGGTGCTGATAAGATGATTCCCCATATCCACAGACTAAAAGCAGCACTATTAAAAATCGGTTGCAACCACGGTATATACAAAATGCACACAATAAACAGAACTTCCAGCACGATGCCGGCAGTAATCCAGCGGTTAAAGCGCCACACGTAAGATATCGCACTTTGTCGATTGGTACGACAGGCCATAACGTTACCAATCTGGCCAAATATGATAGTGCTTAAAAAAGCTCCGGATGCCTGTAGATAAAGCAGGTCTGAACTTGCTACTGGCATCGCCCAGTGCCAGCCACCGGCATATAGCACACTGAAAAAAGCTACAAATGACAGTAGAGCTTCGGCCGGACCAATAATGGCGTAGCTGCGAAGAAATGTTCGGTAACTCACCAGACGTTCAGATTTATGGCGTGGAGGTCGCTGCATGATATCTGATTCAGGAGGTTCATTACCCAGACCGATCGCCGGCACTATGTCAGTCAGTAAATCAATAGCCAGAATTTGCACCACGGTAATCGGTAAAGGTATGGGAAATAGCACGTACGCAATAAAGGGTAGAATCTCGGGAATATTACTGGTCAGGATATAGGTAATAAATTTTTTGATATTATCGTAAACAGTACGTCCTTCCTCGACTGCAGCCACAATAGTGGAAAAATTATCGTCCAGCAGAATAATATCGGAAGCCTCCTTGGCCACATCGGTACCCCGCTTGCCCATCGCAATACCAATATCCGCACGTTTGAGTGCAGGGGCATCGTTGACACCATCACCGGTCATCGCCACTACCTCACCCAGTTCCTTCAGTGCATCGACTACATCCAGTTTCTGGTGCGGGGCAATACCGGCAAATAATAGCTGTGGATCTTTAAGTGCCTGCAACAATTGATCATGACTCATGGCTGCCAGTGCTTCCCCGTCAATGACCCTTGGCTGTTGTACAATTCCGAGTCTGGATGAGATATAGGATACTGTTTCCGCCTTATCACCACTCATCACAATAATTCGAATACCTGCGCTCTTACAGGCAGCTACTGCTTCATATACCCCGTTACGTGGAGGATCGACCAGCGCTACCAGTGCGACAAAAACCAGATCCTGTACATCCGCATCTGGTGCATCGGTGACCCGGTAAGCCAGTGCCAGAACCCTTAGACCCTGTGCGGCGTAGTCATCTGCCCTGGTTCTGATTGTTTCCAGTTCCTGCTCACGTAGTTTACGCACGAACCCTTCGTGGTGGACCTGCTGACAACGTTCGAGTACGGTATCCGGCGCACCTTTAACGGTCATAAATAAAGTGCCTCCCTGAGTTCGATAGGTGTTGCTCATAAATTTAAGCTCTGAATCAAACGGGCGGCTGTGCACCAGTTCAAATTGATTTCGAATAGCTTCATATCCTCCCTGACGGTTTACCAGATCGGCCAATGCCACTTCGGTAGGATCTCCATGAAAACCATTACTATTATTTGTACCGTTATGAGTGGCTATTACATCATTACACAGGGCCATAATTTCTTTACAGGGGCGTGCTGAAGGCTGCTGCGAAAATTTTTCCAGGTTATGCGCGCTATATTCAGTGAAGTCGAGATACAACGTTTCAACATGCAGTTTATTCTGGGTCAGGGTGCCTGTTTTATCGGTACAGATTACGCTGGTAGAACCCAGCGTTTCTACCGAAAGAATCTGTTTTACCAGCGCATTGCGTTTACCCATACGTACCGAAGACTGGGTCAATGCCAGGGTAACGGTCGGTAATAAACCCTCCGGTACGTTAGCCACAATAATGCCGATGGCGAAGATCAGGTTAGTCCAGAAGGGGTTACCGATCATAAAACCGAGAATGAAAAATAACCCGCCTATAACCAGCGCCAACAGGGTAATTTTGTGAACAAAGTGTTTAAGCTCACGCTGCATGGGCGTCAGATCCTGCTGTACCCCCTGAGTCAGTGACGATATATCACCAAGACGGGTTGAACGACCAGTGCGAGTTGCGATAATACTGGCATTTCCTTTCAGTACGGTAGTGCCTGAGCTAACCAGATTTTGCTCGCTAATTTTGTCTTCGATTCCAGTTTTTTCCAGAGGAAGTGATTCTCCGGTCAGAATAGACTCATCCACCACCAGTTGAGTGGAACTCAATAACACGCCATCTACCGGAATTTTATCCCCTTCCTGCACAGTCAGAATGTCGCCGGGAACTACCTGACTGGCATCAAACAGCTGTTGTTCACCTTCGCGTAACAGGGCAACCTCTTTGGGGATATAATCAAGAAACGAAAGCATCAGCTTCTCAACCTTGTAGTTCTGTAGAAAGGAGACCACTGCATTCAATACCACGACGCCCAGCAATGCGACTGCGATCAAATTATAGCCTTCGCCCGGGCTTATATGATGGGCCCAGAAAGAGAGTATTGCAGCAGACAGTAAAAGCAGTGGAAATAGAGCGGTAAATTCCTGTACTAACATGCTCCAGCTGGAGCGGCTGCGGTGGAAGGTGATCTGGTTAAGACCATAAGTCTGCTGGCGTTGCAGTGCTTCAGCATTATTGAGTCCCTGTTCACTACTTTGTAAGGAATGAAATAAGTCAGACCTGGACTGTCCTAAAAGTTTGTTTTGTAGCGTTGACTTAATTGTGGGTTGATGTTTTGGCATTTTGTCGTCTACCCTGGATAAATACCCGAATCCGTTAAAAACTGATTGTTTCCCCCTGGGCTGGAATATTAGCCGTCCAGCCTTCCTGAGCGAGTCGTTCCTGGAGTACCGTTTTGGCTTCCTGTTCACCGTGAATCAAATACAGGCGGGGATGAGGTTTTTCAAAATGGCTCACCCATTGCAGCAATTGTGACTGACTGGCATGAGCCGAAAATCCTCCCAGTGTATGAATGGCTGCTTTTACGACTATTTTTTCTCCACCCATACGAAATATTTTTTCTCCATCTACCAGGGCTCTACCTGGCGTACCCAGTGCCTGATAACCAACGATGACGACATGTGCTCTTTGTCGCCACAAATTATGTTTAAGGTGATGACGAATCCGGCCGCCGTTACACATGCCACTGCCGGCAATAATAATACAGCCTTCAGCTATACGGTTGAGCGCCATCGATTCATCGGTGCCGAGGGTGTAGCGCAACACGGGCAGGAAACTGTGTAAACTCCTGGACCTGGCGAGTTTCATCGATGTCAAATCCTGCTGATTAAAAGTGTTTTGATATCGGTGATAAATTTCTGTGATGGCAATCGCCATCGGGCTATCGAGGAAAATGGCCTGTTGTTTGATTAAGCCCTGTTGATACAGTTCGCCCAGACGGAAAATGATTTCCTGGGTTCGACCCACTGCGAATGAGGGTATCAGTATATTGCCCCCATTTTTCGAGGCTTCAACAATAATGTCTTTAAACTCTTTTACGGTGTCATCCATCGGTTTGTGGTTTCGATCACCATAGGTTGACTCCATTAGCAGCACATCTGCCTGTTGTACCACGCTCGGATCACGCAACAGCGCTACATCGCTGTTACCCAGATCACCGCTAAAAACCAGTTTTTTTTGTGAACCGTTTTCTGTAATGAAGAGTTCTACGATGGAAGAGCCCATTATATGTCCGGCATCCTGAAGACACAGTTCCACACCCTCGGCAATTTTCAGTTTCTGCTGATAATTCATACCCTCGCAAAGGGTCAGGGTTTGCTCAACATCCTGCAGCGTAAACAGCGGGTCAATTTCGCGCTTACCGGATCTACGCCTGCGCTTGTTTTCCCATTCAGCATCTCTAAGTTCCAGTGAGGCGGCGTCCTTGAGCATTATTTCCAGCAGTTCACTACTGGCCTGGGTCATGAAAATTGGTCCGTGATAACCTTCGGCAACCAGTTTCGGCAGGCGGCCACTGTGATCCAGGTGCGCATGTGAAAGTACGACTGCATCGAGGTTTCCGATTTCAAACGGGAAAGGTTTCTTATTGGCCTTTTCGTATTTTCGGCTACCCTGAAGCAGGCCACATTCCAGCAGAATTTTCGCCTTATCAGTCTCTAACAGGTAGGCTGATCCGGTGACTCCTTCGGTAGCGCCGTAAAAAGTTAAGTTAGCCATTACTTTCTCCATAAAGATTCAGGGTTAAAAATTATCGACTCATGCCTCTGTTAAGGCCTTTAATGCTTGTTCTGGAGTCTGATCTCTACATTGTTTTTGTTACCGGTATATTTAATAACTCTGTTCATAAGCCATTTTTACTATAGCATTTGTAAAATGGCTTTAGATATGACTTGAAGCTGCCAATGTATAAAAAAATCAAAGCTGGTTTTAATTTTTTATCAACACTCCAGGCTCTGCTGGAGAACAAAATAGAAAAACATAACGCTATTATTATTGTAAATATTGAGGCTTTTATTCGAGGCATCCATTTCACCTCTGGCTAAAGTACTCATGTCGTTAATTTTCGATAAATATCAGAAATTTTGTAGGGTAGTTTATTGACATCATCAATCACGATGTAGTTAGCATGTCCGTATAAATGTGGCAGGTAATCACGTGCTTCTTCGTCGATTGTAATACAAAAAGGGTGTATGCCTTCAAGGCGAGCTTCAAACAATGACATGCGTGTGTCTTCAATGCCGTATTCACCATGGTAGCTGTCATAATCATCCGGTTTACCATCGGATAAGGTAATGAGCAGTTTGGTACGTGCCTGGACATCTCGAAAAAGCCGGGTTAAATGACGAATGGTAACGCCCATACGTGTGTAATCCTGCGGTTCGATGGCCGCAATTCTGGCTCGAACTTCGTCATCGTAGAGGTCTTCAAAGGTTTTAATGCGGTATAATTCACAACGTTTTCGCGTCATCCCGGAAAAACCATAAATGGCGTAACGATCGCCCAGCGATTGCAGTGCTTCACACAGTAAAATCAGCGCTTCGCGTTGAGCAGTGTTGATCCAGCCTTTGGTTGAGCCACTCATGTCGATCATGAAGATCACTGCTATATTGCGATCAGCTTTATGCGCTTTGGTATAAATTCGAGACGATAATTCCATACCGCTACGAACATCGGCCATAGAGTTTACCAGAGCATCTATATCCAGATTTTCCCCGTCGGGCTGTTTTCTTAGCACCTTGTTTTCATCGCGCATGGCTTCAAATGTGCGCCGTAATGTTTTACTCAGACCTTTGTACTTATTTAAAGTATCGAACACAAACTGGCTGTCATGATCCGGTTTGACTTCTTTTTCACGCAGAGCACACCAGTTTTTGCGGTGTGCCTGGCGGGTACAGTCCCATTCGTCATACAGGAAAGCGCCTTCTTCATGGTAAGTACCTTTCCAGACTTCATCCGGATCCAGTTCTTCCTGTTGCTGCGCCTGCCAGGCGTGATACGCGCCAGATCCGGCGGCGACCAGGTATTCTTCCGGGATGTCTCCATGGTCCTGAATAATAGAGTCGATCAGGCTTTGTGTTTCTTCATTTGGAATAGCCGGATTACCATCCAGCTCCAGTTCATAACTGAACCCCTGCGCCTGTTCTGGATCTTGTACCGGTATTTTTTTAAATTTAGCACCATCCTGTGCGGGTTCGCTATTTTCTTCATCCTGTGCTTCTGCGGGCTCGGGATTTTCCTGCTGATGCCCCATTTCATCGGCCATTTTAGCCAGCGCCAGGCGGAACAGGTCTTTCTCCTTAATAATTCGTGCCTGCACCACAGCGTTGACCTGTTCGGGTAATAACTGCCCCTGGTAGATAAGCGGTTGCGGGGTTTTCTGCGAGTAAAGCTGGCCGATTAATGCAATAGAATCCCCTGCATCGGCAGTCCTGTTGCTCAGATCTTTAATTATTCCCTCAGGTAACTGTTGTTCAAGTGTAACAGTTTCAAAGCTTGACATCTGTCGATACAATCCGGGGAAATCACGTTTAATACAGGCTTTCAGGCGGATTGTTTCGAGGCTGTGAAACAGTGCCAGTGCCTTCTGTTTGTTTTTATAGGCGTCTAACTCCGCTGTGACATCGACTATCCAGGTACCATACCAGGTTTGTGCCCATTGATGCACTGCCATGACTTTGTACAGGTTGAAATTGGTTTTCGAATCGTCTGATTCGCACACCACTTCCGGTAGATGAATGGTCTCGGTATCAGTGAACAAAGTTTCATGAGCTTTGATCTTTAATGGACGTCCATTCAGGCCATGCAGGAAGTTTTCCAGTACTCCTTTGACATCATTTAACGCACTACCTTTCTGCAATAGATGAAATTGTGCGATAAATTCATCCAGGTTTTTAATGACCTGGTTAGCAGGGTAGAGGCCGGCAGAGAAGTAAATGTCCAGTGCTGATTGTAACCATTGTTCGGTACCCTGCTGGCCAATTGCCTGTAGCGCCTTTTTAGCTTTTTCTGCATATTGATAAGCCAGCTCCGGTTGCGTTTTGGCGATGGAGGTAACCCAGTTTAGTACATATTCCTGCAACTCTTTATCCTGATCCAGGATAAACTCTGTCACTTCATCAACCGTCCAGCTATTGTAAAAATAGGGAGTTAGAATATCAGTTAGGCTGTTAGCAAATTCAGTATTGGGCACGATCTGTTACGGGTCAAAAAAATGATTATAACAGGCATTGCTGTGGTATTTATCTAAAAGGCTAAGGGCTATAGCGCAAAAATTTTCCTGGCTACCCCTGAGGCTCAGCTAGTTAATCTCTTTGAAAAAATACTCACCACAGAGGACACGAAGAGCACAGAGGAAGAGAATGGTGTTAATTATTACTACATTTCAATAAGTTTAACCTATTTTCGCCATGAGCAACTTTGTTAAGCTTAAATACCGGGATGGCTGAAGCTCAATGGTAAGCAGGGAAATTTTTCTGGTTATACCTGAAACTCAGCTTATTTCAGGGTTTAGCAATAAATTTATTTCGCAAAGGCGCGGAGGGCTCAAGGGAGAAGCAGGGGCAATAAATCTTTTCAATAAATATCAAGCAGTCTTATCTTTGCGTTCGTTGTGGCTTTGCGAGGGGAAATGTTTTTTTATCAGGCTAACTGTAGCTTTATCTGGCTATCCTGAACGGGTGTCAGAATAGCCAGAAATCGCGTTTATCTTTGTATTAACTTTCGAATTTACCGCTTTGTAAGCGTTGGGCTTCCATGTTTTCTATCTCTCTGGCACCAGAGATCACAACTTCCGGATCTGGAACGAAGTTCAGTTTTTGCTTTCCGCGTCTGTAGGGAACTGAATTTAAAATGACTTTCATGGCATTTAACCTGGCCAGGTGTTTGTTATTAGAGCGGATAATCGTCCACGGTGCATGGGTACTGTGTGTCTGTCTCAGCATCTGATATTTGACGTTGGTAAATTCATCCCAGCGTTCCTGAGCCTGCACATCGACTTCACTTAGTTTCCACTGTCTAAGAGGATCTGTTTTACGGCGGGTGAAGCGTCTGTCCTGTTCTTCTTTAGTTACACTGAAATAAAGTTTAACTATGATCGTGCCCTGTCTAACCAGGTCTTTTTCGAAGCCTGTTACACCCTGCATGAAATTTTCATACTCTTCTTCGGTGCAAAATCCGAATACAGGTTCAACCATAGCGCGGTTATACCAGCTTCGATCAAATAAAACGACTTCACCACCCCTGGGGAATTGACGAACGTATTTCTGGAAAAACCATTCGGACTTTTCGTGTTCTGTGGGTTTACCGAGTGCGACTATACGGTAATGTTTTTCATTCATGTAACGTTCAACACGACGGATGGTACCGCCTTTGCCTGAAGCATCCCTTCCTTCGAACAGAATGATCATGCGTTGTTTATGTTTTTCGAGATATTGCTGCATCTTTATCAGTTCGGCCTGATAAGGCATTAACTCTTTTTCACGAAGGTAGCGACGGTAAGCTTTTTTCTTGGTTTTTTTAAGCTCGGCAGCGGTGGCAATATCCTGTTTAGTGGGATTGGCTGGTTTTTTGTTGCCTGCTGACTTCTTTATGCCAGGAGCAGCTTTCTTATTTGCTGCAGAGGCCGGACTCTTTATGTCCGTAGAGACTGTCTTCTTTTCTATCGAAGCAGGACTCTGTTTTACTGTAGGCGCTGCTTTCTTTTTAACTGTAGACGTGGCTTTCTTTTTAACCGTAGTGGCTGCCTTTTTAACTGAAGTTTCAGGGGCGGCTTTAACTGAAGTTTCAGGGGCGGCTTTAACTGAAGTAGTAGGGGCGGCGTCAGATTTGGGGATAGTATCTTGTTCGTTGCTCATAAGTTGCTTATCCGGAAAATAATAAATGATCAGTGCTTAACGTATTATTAGTATGTTAAATCTAAATTGAAATGATACACCTTATCGGCAGGAGTGTGATAGTTACCGGGGTTGGGTTTGATGCAGGTCAACCCCGGTAACGATGGACGCTTGTTAGGTGTTATGGGAAAACATCCGGTATAAATGTCTGATCAGACATCGGTGGCCTGACATAACCTATACCTTCTTCCCGTTTCGGTAATTTTATCGGTTCCGGAGTAAGGTCATCATAAGGAATCAAGCTTAATAAATGAGAGATACAGTTAATGCGGGCATGTTTTTTGATGTCAGATTTAACTACGTACCAGGGTGCCTGTTTGATATCAGTATGCGCAAACATAACATCTTTGGCTTTTGAGTATTCAACCCAGCGTTTACGTGACTCAAGATCCATTGGACTTAGTTTCCAGCGCTTATGTGGTTCCACCAGTCGGCTCTGAAAACGATGTTCCTGTTCTTCATCGGATACGGAGAACCAGTATTTTATCAGGATGATACCTGAGCGAACCAGCATACGTTCAAATTCTGGGCAGGAGCGCAAAAACTCCTGGTATTCTTCATCGGTGCAAAAGCCCATTACTTTTTCGACACCAGCGCGGTTGTACCAGCTGCGATCGAACATGACTATTTCACCTGCCGCAGGAAGATGGGGGACATAGCGTTGAAAATACCACTCGCTTTGCTGTCTTTCTGTGGGAGCCGGTAATGCAGCTACTCGACAGATGCGTGGATTGAGATGCTGGTCTATACGTTTAATGACTCCACCCTTACCAGCTGCATCACGACCTTCAAATAAAACAACGACTTTCAGGCCTTTGTGAGTTACCCAGGCCTGTAATTTGACCAGCTCAAGTTGTAACTTGAACAGCTCCTTTTCATATCGTTTATTCTCAATCTTTTTTTGTGCTTTCTTTTTGGCTTTATCTGTTTTATCTGCTTTTAGTGGTTTCTTCTTGGTATCGCTCATAACCTCTCCTGTGGGCCGGGCTTATTTTAGCTGGCTAGTATAGTCTACTTTAATAGGTATATAAATTGCTTTAGGTCAATAATTTTTAATTCAATCACTTCTGGCAACTGGTACAGTAAAAAGTGGAACGTTGGGCCTGAATGATGCGAGAAACAGGTTTTCCACAGTTGGGACAGGCAGTTTTATTGCCATAGACATTCAGCTTTTGTGCAAAATACCCGGGTTGACCATCTGTCTGGGTGAAATCCTGTAAGGTGGTGCCTCCCAGTTGAATAGCCTGTTGTAGCACGGATTTAATTGAATTAACCAGTTTTTCCAGCCTGTGAAAGCTTATTTTACAGGCTTTTGTTCTGGGGTTTATGCCACTTAGGAAAAGGCTTTCACAGGCATAGATATTGCCGATTCCTACGACTGTGTGACTATCCATAATCAGGGTTTTAATCGGGCTTGATCGAGTTGCACATTTTTGTTGCAGGTACTCGGTATTAAACTCTTCGGTAAGTGGCTCCGGGCCAAGATCGCAGATTAGTTTATGGCATAAAGGGTCAGAGTCTGTGTAGAGTAAGGCCCCGAAGCGACGCGGATCAATATAACGCAGGGAAAACCCGTCATGCAGCGTTATCTTGATATGTTCGTGTTTACTGCCCGGTTGCTGATCGGCTAACAGGCGCATACTACCCGACATGCCAAGATGCCAGATCATGTTGCCCTGGTCGGTGTACATCAAAATATACTTGGCTCGACGACTTAGACTATTAATTGTTGCCTGTTGCAGGGTTAAAATTTCTGCCGGAACCGGCCAGCGCAATTTTGGTTGTTTAATTTGTATCGAAGTTATGGTGCGATTAATTAAATGGGGTTGCAGTCCTCGCAGAGTGGTTTCTACTTCGGGTAACTCTGGCATTTTACTGTTGCGTCCTGTAATAGTTAGCTGTTAAGAGGTTAACAATTGAGTCAGGCCCATTAATTAAGGAGTTAACGATCCGATAACACCCAGGCCAGGGCGATACCTGCTGTCCAGTTACTGGTTTCAGATACCAGGGGACTATCCCGTATGACGCTGTTATTGAGGTTGTCATTACGAATAAATCCACCTAACCAGTATTTTCCTATACGTTTGCTGTAAGTAAATTCAGTTCTGAAACCAGTGTATCCCTGTTCGCTGCTAAAGGCAGCTCTTTGCGAAGTTACTTCGTTTTCCTGTACATCATAGTAATAACTATTGAAGTTCTGGTCAGCAAACACAGGACCGCCAGCTACTCGAAGTTTCCAGTCAAATTTGCTTTTAGCCGGTTTTCTCCAGGCAATTTTGGGGTTTAAAATTTGCCCGACATATCCGGACTGCTGGCCAATGCTAAAGGCTAATCGTAACGGAATTTCTAACCAGACAGAGGTGCTGTCATCATGCGTCAGGCGATATTCCAGTGACGGCCCAAATTCAATGCCGGCATCCAGTTTATCCATGCCTTCACGTGTCGGGTTATCATCCGGACCGGGTAAAGTGCCATTACCACTGATGGAAAGCAGTAAATCCGGTGTATTAAAAAGACGTGCTTCAACTCCATCATCGATGCGTAAGCGTTCACCCCGGTATTTCAGATAGGGAAATGGCGCGAATACTGTTTGACTATATGTTGAGCCAATATAGTCAGGTGTATGGAGCATCACTACTCCAACTCCCCATTCCAGTTTAGCATGACCGGGAACATGATCAGCACCGGCTGAGAAACTGAATAGTAAACTGAGTGCCAGCAGGTATTTATTCATTAACAGTTCCATCGGGTCGTTTTAGCGAAAACAGGTCATAGTAGTGGTTATCTGCAAAGTGATATTGAATATTCAGATCGGGCCTGGCAATAATTATTTCAGGTGATATTGATAGCACGAAAAAATCAATTTGTTGTGCATTTTGCAGGACCGCTTTAATTTTGTGTAGCGGGGTTAAAGATTTGTCATAGGGTTTGATCCTGGCCTGTTTGTGCTGCCAGTTTTTAAGTAATCGCTCAACATTTTCCGCGCTGTCATCTGGGTTACCTGATGACCATCCGGAGTCCTTCTTATGCAGTTTGAAACCTGCAAACTGAAGTTCTTTCAGTTCCAGTTGTGACGGTAATAAACGCTTATCCAGTAAGCCACTTAAGCCTTCACTGATAAAAATATAATGAATATCAGAAGCTAAATAGACATTCGGATCAACCATTATATATCGACGGTTACCAATCCGGTTGGTATCCCCGAAATAAATACTTTTGTTATTGAGTGTCACTACAGCTTTAGGGATTCTCAGCCCCAGAGTGGATAAGTCTATCTGCTCTCTGGGTAATTTAGATTGAGGTTCAAGGCTGGCCAGTGTGGTCAGACGTTCTGCGGCAATGTTATCGGCAAACCAGTTAACCGGGCTTTGTAACATCCAGCTTAGCCCCTGTTTTTGTAACACAATAGTACCATCCGCAGTTTCTATTTTTATATCAGTTATATTTTTAGCGTGAAGAGTAGTAATAGCATTTCGGTTAATCTTCTGGTCTTCTGTAATAGGGTATTTTACGCCAATCCAGGTGAGGATAATGATCAGCACAAGTAACAGATAATTAATCAGCATGCGCTTTGACATTAGCGTTTCCTCCGTACCAGCCAGATGCGGATGCCTGAACCCAGTAACCCAAGCGGTAAAACAAACAAAAAGAAAGTGGCAATAAATAACTGATGCATTGGTGATAGCTCCAGTTGAGTATCGATGGCCTTACGCGGAGAAATAGCGATTAAATTATCATCGTGACTTAACCAGTCCAGCATATTAAGACCGAGGGCCTGATTGCTACCATTACCCAGATACTGGTTAGATAAAAAATCCGAGTCACCGGTAACCACAACGCGCTGAGTAAATAGCTCGCCATCTTCTTTTTGCAGACTTCGCGTCAGGCTTAAACCTATAGTAAGAGGGCCGAACTGTTCACCGGGGTTATCACCCTGAGTAATCTGTCCTGCCAGTTCGCCAGTTTCATTCCAGGTTCTTTCATGAGTTGCAATTACAGGTACCGATTGCCAGTCACTATTCTCACCGAGGAATTCGATAGCCTGGGCCCTGGGGTATAAGGTGATACTATCTATAGCGGTGGTAATGGCATGCCGTGGATAATCAGCGGCAAGCGCAAAATCTACCCTCTCAAGTCCTAATAATTGTGTGCTGGGGTCGACTATAATTCCAGGCAGGAATTCTATTTGTAGTATTTCTGCCAGGCTTTCAAGTTGTGTGTTTTCAGCTGGCTCGGTGAGCCATAATAGATTTCCACCAGATTCTACATATTGATTAATCAGCTTGAGTTCACCTTCCAGTAATGTAGTCTGAGGATCTGCAATGACCAGTACATCGGTATTGTCCGGTATGGCTGTTGTTTCGATCAGGTTTAAATTTTCTATGTGGAATCCTTTCTGGCTTAGTCGAGAGGCAAATATTTGCAGGTCATAATTAGCATCGGAAAAAGGCTTGCGTTCACCATGTCCCTGTAAAAAAACAACCCAGTTATTGCCTTGTCGTTGCAGTCGGGCAATTGCATTGGTGATGTTAGATTCATCTACCTGCAAGATATTTTCGCTTCGTCCATTTGCTTCAATAACCACCTCTCCATCACGCTGGATATTAAATTTTCTTAACAGTTCAGGTGCCAGGTCCGGGTTAATACTCTGGTAATCAATTAACGGTTGTTGTTGCTGATAGCGTTGAAAAAGTTTGTCTAATGTTTCTTTCTGTTCATTAATGGGAGAAATAAAGGCGGTGATTTTTAGTGGCTGGTTAATATTCTGCAACAGGCGTAAAGAGGCTGCGGAAAGACTGTTGCTCTGGTTTGCTGTCAGATCGATACTAAATTTATATTGCGTACTCAACCAGGCTAATACTCCGCTGAAAGCAATAAATAAAACAACAAAAAGACCCGATTGAATCTTTAGTTGAAGATGAGTTTTTTTATTAATTTTCATGCTTTTTTATTCACCACGAAGCCACGAAAGGCACGAAGAGTTGCTTGTAAAAGTGCAAGTTATTTTAAAATAATTTATCAACTGGAATTTCTTTAATATGAAAATCCTATGATTCCTATGTTGCTTACCATTCCAGTTAAATACAAAAACAGATGTTCTACTGAATTTCATTTTTCCTTCGTGTTCTTGGTGACTTCGTGGTGCATACTGGTTTTATAGGACCTTTATGATTAGTGTTGTAAACGATCGCCATCCAGCTGACGTATCGTTAAACCGCAAAATAGAAAAATGATCAGCAGAAAATAACTGATATCTACCGAACTGAATACGCCTTCCAGTAGTGGTTGATGATGTGCTAGTAGTGACAGGTAATGAAACAGGGTTTGATCAGTGTTCCATTCTATAATCCATAACATTAATAGTGCCCCGAAGGTGCTAACAGCAGCAATAGTCTGGCTATCAGTCAGGCTTGATAAATATAGACCTATAGCTGCAAAACTACCCAGTAACAGGATCATTCCGAGGTAGATGGAAAACAGTTTTCCAATATCCAGGCTGGTACCTGGCAGCAGGGATAAAGGCATCAGCATCAGCATACTGCTAAGGATTAATACGAAAAATAATAAACCCAGGTATTTTCCTAAAACCAGTTGAGTGATCGAGATAGGGGCCGAAAAGAGCAGGTTGATGGTTTTGTTTTTCTTTTCTTCTGCAAGTGTTCTCATGGTAAGCAAAGGCATGATCATTAGCAGGATAATGGCAGCCAGTGAGAAAATAGGGGCAACGATAATATCAGTTACGCCAGGTGCATTTTCCAGTTCAATCAGTTGCGGTTGTAGCATGAAAAAATTTTCAATCTGCGCCAGGAACATCCGTCCCAGAATAGCCTGAATCACAGTCAATATGACCCAGGCCAGCGGGGATATAAACATGCTGGTGATTTCGCGTCGGGCAATTGTTAATATCATGCTGCAGAAACCTCCAGTGTTGCAGAATCAGTTTCCTGCGGTGAATCTTCCGAGGTGGTTAATTCGACAAAAATTTCTTCCAGTGAGGAGTTTTGTGGAATCAATTCAAATAAACCCCAGTTATTTGTCACGGCCTGTTGAACCAGTTTTTCGGCAAAGCTTTGCTGATCGAATTGTATGTGAAAACGATGCGAGTCAATTTTGTTAATAAAACTGACCCCGCTGATTGATTCGAGTTCCTTTAATTCGGGGGGCGAGTTAAAAGCGACTGTCAGGTTATTACCCTGACCACGTTGATTCAACTCATCGATACTCGCATGATAAATTAATTCCCCGCGTCGAATTATTTGCACACGGTCACAGGTGGCCTGTACTTCCGGTAAAATATGGGTGGATAAAATGACGCTACGATCCTGCCCAAGAGACTGAATCAGTTTTCGTATTTCACGCACCTGAATAGGGTCGAGACCAACAGTCGGCTCGTCCAGGATGACCAGTGGTGGTTGATGAATGATGGCCTGAGCTATGCCAACCCGTTGCTGAAAACCTTTCGATAAATTACCGATGAGACGTTTTCCAACCTGTTCCAGGCCACAATGTTGTTTAGCATCATCTAATGCTGTCAGCAGCTGGGAAGAGGGTACCCGGTGCAGTCTGGCGCAGTATGTCAGGTATTCATCAACAGTGAGTTCACGATAAACAGGCGGGTTTTCAGGTAGATAGCCGATGCAGGATTTTGCCTGAATAGGCTGGTCAATCATGTCAAAGCCATTAATAGTTATTTGTCCTGTCGTGGGTGCCAGGTTTCCGGTAATCATTTGCATACTGGTCGATTTACCGGCACCGTTCGGCCCGAGAAAACCCAGCACTTCGCCTTTTTTCAATTTGAAGCTAACCTGGTTGACAGCCAGAGTATCGCCGTATCGACGCGATAATTTTTCTACCTGAACTAGCAGGTTATTATCATTTGATGGTGCTTCCATTTATATTCTGTATTTAACTAGGTGGCAGGATTTTACTGAGTATGGACGCGGTTTAAAAGCTCTCACTTTAAAACTTTCCTTTTTTATCCTCAGGTTTGGCTGATGATCATGACTTTATTGAAGATGAAAGATTATGTTAAATATATTTCCTCTCGCAAAGGCGCAACGAACACTAAGTTAAGGCGACTAAAGTTTGTGGTTTAAAAATCCTTTTCCCTCTTGCGTTCTTCACGGCTTTGCGAGATACAATATCCTTTCCTGGCGTTAGAAATAGGCTGAGGTTCGGGGAATGTAAGGGTGATTTTCCGTCAAAAAAAAACCGGCTAATGCCGGTCTTTTTCAGGATTATTTCAAGGCTTAATTAATATTTACTTAATTTTGGCTTCTTTATAATCAACATGTTTACGAACAACCGGGTCATACTTCTTCATGACCAGTTTATCTGGAGTAGTTTTTTTGTTCTTGTCGGTGGTGTAAAAGTGGCCAGTTCCTGCGGAAGATACCAGTTTGATTTTATCTCTCATCTCTTTCTATCCTATTAACTTAAACTTTTTCGCCGCGCTTACGCATATCGGCTAATACTGTTTCGATACCATTTTTATCGATGATACGCATGCCTTTAGCTGAAACTTTCAGTTTAACCCAACGGTTTTCGGCTTCTACCCAGAATTTATGGGAATGCAGATTAGGCAGAAAACGTCTACGAGTTCTGTTATTTGCATGAGATACATTGTTTCCAGCAACAGGTTTCTTACCTGTAACTTGGCATACTCGGGACATGGTAAACTCCGAAAAATTGGTCAGATTGCACAAGGGCGCGAACTCTACCAGAACAAACATCAGGTTTCAAGCAGGTTAATGCTTATTTTACAGGGTATAGAATCATTAAAAATTGTGGGGTGCATAATAAACCAGTTATGACCATAATAAGTAGCATAAACATAACTGAAATAGAACAAATAATGGATATAGTATTTATCAGAGATTTACAAATTGAAACGGTTATAGGTATCTATGACTGGGAACGTAAAATCAGGCAAACAATCAGTATCGATCTGGATATGGCTACCGATATAAAAAAGGCATCAACCAGTGATGCCATTGAAGATACCCTGAATTATAAAGCGGTTGCCAAACGTTTGATTGCGTTTGTTACTGAGAGCGAATATGAGCTGGTAGAAACCCTGGCTGAAAAAATTTGCGATATTATCTTAACGGAATTTAAAGTTCCCTGGGTCAAGCTCACTCTTCATAAACCGGGCGCGGTTAGTGGTTCCCGTTCTGTGGGAGTGATGATAGAGCGGGGCAATAAAATCTAATGACTGCATTGGTGACCATAAGTCTGGGCAGTAACATAAATCCAGAATTTAATATCCGTCGGGCGATTAGTGAGTTAATACATAAGTTTGGAGAGTTAACGGCTTCCCCCGTCTATAAAACTGCAGCTGTGGGTTTTGCAGGAGAAGATTTTTTAAATCTTGTAGTGAGTCTGGATTCTAATTTTACAGTACATGAAGTGGCTCTCGAATTAAAAGCGATTGAAGACCGTATTGGTAGAGACAGATCACAGGCAAAGTTTTCAGCCAGATCTATCGATCTGGATTTGTTAACCTATGACAATCTTGTGCTAGATGAACCTGGCCTGCAGATACCTCGCAATGAGATTTTACAAAATGCTTTTGTATTAAAGCCTTTGAGTGATATACATGAAAATGTTAAGCATCCACAATTAGGTGTTAGCTATGGTCAGTTATGGCAGGAAATGGAAGGTAGGGCGGACAGGATTGAGCCTTATAAAATGAACCTGAAGTAATAGTGACTGGATGTTAAGGTCAGTATTCATCAAATCCAACGATATTTTCGAACTTTTCTGATGAAAGAAGAGCAGAGTTGTTTATTTAGGCTATAAGTTTAGAAAAAATAAGGAATGTTCCTCTATGAGTTTAAATGGCCACAGGCGTTGGGAGTTATTAACATCTTTAATGACTGATGGATTTTATGTGCTGCAGGATTATCGCTTTGTTTATGTTAATGCAGCTTTTGAAAGAATAGTCGGTGTGCAGCCCGGTGAACTGATCGGTCAGAAATTTACTCGCTTTGTCCATCCTGACATGCGAGAACTTGTGCAAGCGCGTTATGAAGATCGGATTAAAGGTCGAGATGTCCCCAAACACTATGAAATAACTATATTAAAAGCCGATGGCAAATCGAGTGTTGATGCCTGGTTCGAAATCGATATGGTTAAAGATGACAATCAGGAAATAGCCGTTGCCGGAACGGTCAGAGATATCGGGTCATTAAAATCTTTAAAAAATGAGCTGGATGATACCAAGGGCAAATTACACAGTATTATGGATAACATGTCTGATACGATTTATCAGACAAATATGGAGGGTGAAATCACGTTGATTTCGGGTACCGTAGAGTCTTTGCTGGGATACACGGAACAGGAAATGCTAGGAACTCGAATGGCAGAGTATTACTGGTCACCTGAAGAAAGGGAAAAAGTAGTAAATGCTATCATGCAGAATAATGGTGTTATCACCAATGTTGAAGCTATTTTAAAGCGAAAAAATGGCAAGCCGGTGTGGATTTCAACGAATGCTTATGTCAGGAAAAACTCAACAGGTGAAGCGCTTAGTATTGAAGGATTGGCACGGGATGTCACCGTTCAGAAAGAGCTGGAGCAGAAACTTGAAAAGCTCGCATTAACGGACAGTTTAACCAGCCTGCCTAACAGGAGAGCATTAATGGATGAGTTGCATTTACGTTTCAGGGATGCCAAGCAGGAATGCACAGACCTGAGTTTGATTTTCTTTGATGTTAATGGATTTAAAAAGGTTAATGATCATTATGGTCATCTGGTCGGTGATAATCTGTTAAATCATATTGCGATAACGCTTAGAAATCATGTATCCGGCAGGAGTATGTTTGGCAGGCTTTCAGGCGATGAATTTCTATTTATTCTGCCCGCATATGGGGTAGAAAAGGTACAGCAGTTTGCTTCTCAGGTATATGCTGATATCAAGGTGAAGTCCCTACAGATGCAGTCTCAGGAAATACCTTTTTCATTAGCTATCGGCATCAGTTGCCTGAAAGATGATGATAAAAATGAATACAGTTTGCTGGATAGAGCTGATAAAGCCATGTTTCTGGCAAAAAGAGTTGAGCAAAAATTTGAATTACTGTGATGATTAAATAAGTAACTGAGCAATAACTGTCACACCCAGTCCTAAAGTCAATAATCCGATTCCAGTCTGTAAACCATTATGCATCCAGGTGAGTCCATTCGCGGAAGCACGTAACGGTATCGCGATAATGGCTGAGATGATGGCCATACCAAGCATCGAACCGAACCCGAATAGCAACATGTAAAGCATACCTGCCCACAGAGAATCAATGGTCTCCATGGTGATCAGAATTAATGCAGCTGACCCAGCCATTCCGTGCATAAAGCCGATAAACAGGGTTCTAAAGGGAAATTTCTGATTGTGGCTATGCTGATGAGTGCTTTGTTGGTGATTGCTTTCGCCATTATGTGAGTGGGCGTGAAAATGGGCATCAGGTTTATTATGCTGATGCTGATGAAAGTGCACCCGATCCCTGATGACCCGACGTAATACATCCAGGCCGAGCGCAATCAGCATAAAACCAACAGCAATTTCCAGGTAGTTAGCCAGCTGTTCAGGTATCACCGTATCCATCCAGATTACCATCGAACCAAACAGGAATAACGTTGTAGTATGCCCAAGTCCCCACACCAGGCCATGTTTAATAGTGGAATGTATGGAATTTTGTTGAGTGGAAATGGCCGCAACAGCAGCCAGATGATCGGCATCCATGGCATGCCGCATGCCAATTAGAAAACCTAGAATTAATAAGCTGATCATTTGCTATTTTAAGTCGATAACATTCAGGTTTATGGTTATGTTAATAAGCCGTGCAAAGTAGAAATCAGAGTTTGCATTTCTTCATCGGTACCGATAGTGATACGCAGGTAATTATCGATTCTCGGTTTGTTGAAATAACGTACCAGTACACCAGCCTGCTTTAATTCGGCATAAAGTTGCTGAGCGCCCCTTGTTTGATGGGTAACAAAAATAAAATTAGCGGCAGAAGGTAATACGGTAAACCCTAATTTCTGTAAATCTTCAGTCGCCTTTTTCCGTGTTTGAATGATTTTCTGGCAGCTTTGCTGAAAGTAGGGTTCATCCTTGATGGATGCAACGGCTGCAACCTGTGCCAGAGAATCTACAGGATAAGAGTTAAAAGAATTCTTGATGCGGTTGAGTCCATCAATTAAGGCTGCATGACCTACGGCATAACCCAGTCGCAATCCGGCCATACTCCTGGATTTGGAGAATGTCTGTATCACCAGCAAATTGTCGTACTTTTTAGTTAAAGGAATGGCTGTTTCACCACCAAAATCGATATACGCCTCATCAATAATGACCACTGAAGAACTTTCCCTGCATATTTTTTCAATATCTGAAAGTGGCATTAAAATGCTGGTAGGTGCATTCGGGTTGGGAATAATAATGCCACCATTGTCTATATTGTAATCTGCACTGTTGATAGTGAAATTTTCATTGAGCGGAATGGTAGTCGATTCAATTTCATACAGGCCGCAATATACCGGGTAAAAACTGTAACTCAAATCCGGAAACAACAGGTTTTTTTGCTGTTTGAAAAAAGCCTGAAAGCTATGAGCAAGTACTTCATCGGAGCCATTGCCAACAAAAATATTTTCTTTTTGCAGGTTAAAACGGAATGCCAGTGCTTCCCGCAGTAAGGTCGATTCAGGGTCCGGGTAGAGTTTTAGTTTGTCCTTTTTATAGCTATCTATTGCCTGTATGGCTTTTGCTGAAGGAGGATAAGGGTTTTCATTGGTATTGAGTTTGACATATTGCTGATCTTGCGGCTGTTCGCCGGGAATATATGGATCGAGTTTATTAACAATATCTGTCCAGTACTGACTCATGCGAAATTCCAGAAATAATGAGTTAACAAAGTGCCAATGTTAACCTATTAGCGATCTCAGGTCGCATGGTTAGTGTGATAACATCCTGTTATTGTTTTATATGGCTCTGTATGAAAATAAGGTAATATCGTCATTCCCGCATGCTTTTAGCGGGAATCCATTAATAACGTAGTAAATATTTTAAAAAATGCCATATCTGTAATGGATTCCGGCTTAAAGCATGCCGGAATGACAGTAGTTTTGGTATCGAGTGGTTTTACCTGATTTTCATACAGAGCCATTTTGTTTTATTTCCGGGAACACCAGGTGCAGAGCCTCATAAAAGATATCAAGTTCGTTATCCTGTACGCCATCAATATCAATTAACTGATTTAGCTTATTCATAAAATTCATACGTAAAGCAGGATCCTGTTTTAAATAGTGATTAACCGTTTGCAAGTCAGTATGCGGGTCTGAAGCCGATGACTTTGCAGCCTGGTAAAGATACTCTATCTGTTCATCATTAAGTTCAAACTGATGCTTTAGAATTGTAGCGAACTTGTGTTTTGCTTTGCTACTCTCCTGTTTGTCAGCGTTAATTAAGTGAAATAATACGGAGGCAAGAGCACTGTGCAGCGCTTCATCCTGCGGGTTGTTAAAAATCAGGCTTTCCTTTCCAAGTGAGTCAAACCAGTGTTTAAATGATTCAAACATAACAGGGTCCTCTCCGTTATCTGATGTAAGTAAGAATATATGGCCTTACCTTTACCTGTATTTAGTATATTCCTGTAAGTCATATGTAGTATTGATTTGCGTCAAATCATAATGAAAACAACAGGGTTGCTGAGCGACCGGGTTAAAGGGAAGAATTATCGTTTAGTACTGAATACCTCCATCCAGCAATCGTTTAAAAGCGATAAAACTCCCCGGTATTTTGTTAAATTATCCAGTTCAAGGCTATTTTGCGGCGTGCAATAGCAATCCAGTAAATAGCGGCTGTGTGACTGCTGATATTGCCCGGCATTACAGATGGTGGCCAGGTCCCAGTAGGGTGAAGCCATTGATGAGTATTCCCAGTCTATCATCCATAATTTATTATTGTTATCGAGTAACAGGTTTTTTTCGTTCAGGTCATTATGCGATGGAACAGGGCTTTCCTGCCCAGGCTCCAATGTTTTTACTAAACACAGGGCCTGTTCTAAACGTTCTTTGAAATGGTTTTGCTGTTGTTTATTCATCAGGCCAAAAAATTGGCTTAATAATTCCGGCAGATTTACCTGCCCCTGAAATGTATGCTTGCAACGGTGCAGTTGTTGTAAGTTTATTGCCAGTAGATGGATGATATTCTTTTTTTTGAGGTCAGATGGTGTCAGTGTTTTACAATTTGGAACTGTCTGTGTCAGGCTTTCGCCCTGTTCACTTTGCCATAAGCATAGTGGTGATAATCCGAGTGTAAAGGCAATGTTTTCATTCTTTATTTCAGCTTTACGATTGATGTATTTGCTGGTTTCTGTGCGTGGAATTCGCAATATTACATCAAGGTTGTGATTTTTCAGGCGGAAGTTTTTATTACTGTGGCTGATTAATTCGGTGATTTCGAATTCTTCCGGGCGGTAACTGGCGAGAACCGGGATACGGTGAAATATATTGTTAAGGTATTCTGTCAGGCTTGTTGTCATACGGATCCCAGGTATTCTCGAATAGCTTTTTCAGCGGTGTTGTTCAATAGTTTCGAGGTTTCATCTATAGCGCATACCTTGCCCTGATGGATAAAAGCAGTGCGTTTTGACGCTAGCAGAGCATCTTCCGGTTGATGGCTGACCAGTAATGCGGCCATCGATTTTTGTTCTACCAGCGATTTTAGTATTTCGATGAGTTCCTGGCGTAAGGCTGGCCCGAGGGCAGCGAAAGGTTCGTCCAGTAAAAGCACTTTTTGCCGGCGAACCAGGGCGCGTGCTAATGCGACACGTTGTCTTTGTCCACCGGATAACTGGCCTGGCTTACGTTTTTCCAGGCCGTCCAGAGATAATTTTTTTAGCGCATCATGAATCTCATCCTGCTGATCGTCAGTTAATTTTAAAGAGGGATTAATGCCCAGGGCGACATTGGTAAAAAGGTCAAGATGGGGGAACAGGTTATGTTGTTGAAAAACCATCGTCAGTGGGCGTTGAGCCGGACCTAAATTTTGCACAGATTTATCGTCAATTCGAATAATGCCACTTTGTGCGGGTAGAAATCCGGCAATTAAATTTAGTAATGTCGATTTGCCGCCACCACTGGGGCCGATAATGCTCAGAATTTCACCGGGTGCTGCGCTCAGGTTAAACAGCATTTCTGTGTTGAGGCCGCTTTGCGAGTGGTAAACGAACTTGAGCTGTTCAATGTGTAACATCTTTTCTTCCGCCCAGACCACGTTCCAGAGACCAGAATACCAGTAGGCATAACAGTAATAAAAATAAAGCAGTTACCGCCGCCTGAGGTATCCTGTATGCCCCAAGTTGCTGATATAACATTAATGGTAAGGTTGTTGTATCGGCCGAGCCGAAAAGGGCTATCACTCCTAAATCTCCCATCGCCAGAGCCGACACCAGAGCAGCGGCTAATCCCAGCGGTTTGCGTAGCAGTGGCCAGTCTACCCGGCGCCATTTATTCCAGCCGTGAAGCGCAAGGCTATTGCAGAGGTTGTCGTAGCGCATCTGATTTTTGCGCATGACCGGACTCAATACTTTAATTACAAATGGTAAGCCCATCATGGAATTGATCAATATAACAATGGGGAATACCCAGTCGGCAATAACAACATGTTGCGATAGTAATACAAAATACCCTGTGCCCAGAATGAGTGGAGGCACGACGTAAACGACAGATCCCACCAGTTCCAGCCATTTTGCCTGGCGAATTTTTCCATGATTTGCAAGAACGCTACTGGTGCGTAGCAATAGCCAGCCGGCCAGCACAGAGCAAAAAGCGGCAGCAAAACCAATTAGCAGCGTATAAGTAGCCGCCAACCAGAGTTTATTGTCGCTTAACACATCTATGACCGGTCCACGTAGGGCATCGAAGATCATCGCCAATAACGGCATGCCGATAAAAGCGGCAGTAACTAAAATCACCGAGTTATGATAAAGACGATTGCTCGCAGCACCAGCTTGACTATTAACAGAGATGCTGATTTCAACCTCCGGTAGTTTCTGCAGGCTCAGGCCAATAACCGCGATTAATAAACACAACATTAACTGTAACAGAGCCAGTACAACTGCCTGGGTGGGGTCAAAATCAAATCGTAATGACTGGTAAATGGCTACCTCCAGGGTCGAGCTTCGGGGGCCGCCACCGAGTGTTAATACAACCGCAAAACTGGTCAGGCATAACATGAAAACAAGTAGCGCGACACCGGGTATATTTTCGCGTAATGTCGGCCATTCTATATGAATCCAGCGTTGCCACGCGGTAAAACGTAATTGTTCGGCCAGCTGGTCATAATGCTCGGGGATGGCTTGCCATACTGGCAGTAGTAAACGTACTGCCAGTGGCAGGTTGAAAAAAACATGAGCGATCAGGATTCCGTTTAATCCATATAATGAGCGACCTACAGGAAACCAGCCAGCAGAACCATACACTGAGATGATACCCATGACCGCTACAATGGACGGTACTACCAGCGGCAGGCCAAATAACCTCAGCAATAAATTTCGCAATGGGAAATCACCGCGTTTAGCTATCGAACGGGCAACCAGCAGGGCCAGAGTCAGACTTATTAAAGTAGATAGAAATGCCTGCCAGAAGCTAAACAATAAAACTCTGCGAATGTAGCTGCTGGACCAGAACTGTAAATCACCAGGCTCAAAGCCGGGCAGGCGACCTACTGCTAACAGACCGGCCATAGGAGTCAGTACCGCCAGCCCGATAATGGATAGTACCCAGTAGGCTGATACAGGCTGGCGTCTCATCATTTATCTACCTGGTCATTGCCTCGAGCCATTCATTGACCCATGATTTACGCTTACTGGCAATAATACTGTCTTCAAATAACAGTGATGGAGAGGGGTCGATCAGATTGCTGAATCCATCCGGTAAGCTGGCACTTTCCATAAATGCCGGATACATCCAGTTGGTTTGCGGAATAATGTTCTGGAAATCCTGACTCAACATAAATTGTAAGAACTGTTTTGATAATTCTTTGTGGTTACTGGATTTGAGCAAACCTGCAACTTCAATTTGTTGATAGTGACCTTCAGTAAATCGGGCGGCAGCAAATCGTTCATCTTTTTCTGCAATAATATGGTAGGCGGGTGAGGTGGTGTAACTCAGTACCATATCCGCTTCGCCTTTGAGGAATAGACCGTAGGCTTCGCTCCAGCCCTTGCTGACCGTGACAATACGTTCTGATAACTTGTTCCAGGCTTTGTCTGAATTTTCGCCATACACTTTTTTGACCCACAATAGCAGTCCCAGGCCGGGTGTACTGGTGCGTGGATCCTGAATCAGGATGCTGGGTCCATCTGGATTTTCTACCAGATCTTTCAGGCTGGAGGGAGGGGTCTTCAATAATTCCCTGTTATAGACAAATGCAAAATAACCGAAGTCGTATGGCACAAAAATTTGATCTGTCCAGCTCTGCGGGAGTGACGATTCAGGTATGCTTAAAGTATGGGCTTCAAAAAGTCCGGTCTCACGTGCTTCGGCCGTCAGGTTGGTATCAATACCCAGAACAATGTCTGCCCTGGTGTTTTTACCTTCCAGTTTGAGCCTGTTTAACAATGAAACGCCATCTTCAAGTCCTACCAGTTCCAATGTGCAATTACACTGTTTTTCGAAAGCCTGCTTAACTTTGGGCCCAGGCCCCCAGTCACTGGTGAAAGAGTCGTATGTATAAATAGTTAGTAAGGGTTTTTCAGCCAGTGCAGGAAAGGCAAAAAGCAGGGCCAGCATTGTGCCGGTCAGCAATTTGTGTGAAAAATTCATTTTGTTCTCCATTAAAAAATCAAAAAACGGAGAGATGCGGAATTTTAAGGATTCGCTCACATCCCTACGCCAGTATTAACTGGATCAGGTTCATCGGGTTGGTTAGCCTGGATAAATCAGTTGAACCACGAAAGCCTACGCAAGGCCTTAATGCGCCTGCTAAAATGAAAAACACTCTTTTCACCAATCAGGTGACTACGGTGTTTTTCATTTCACCATGCACATCAATTCCTTACATATCCTTTTCGCGCTCAACAAATTTTTCCAGGGTTAATCTCTCAGCTCATGTGAGCACCCCGTTGAGGAATGCGTAATATATTCCCAGATGGCTAATTGATCAAGAAAACCAGAATTTTCTTATTTAATGGTGCTGGAAAAGTATAATTTCGTTGGATATTAATTTTTTCATTAAAATGTAGAGTAATTTAATATAATTCATGGTAAAATCTGCGCCCAATTTTTTTTAGGCCGTGAGATAAATTTAGTGAGAGCAGATATAGATATTCAGCTGAAAGTTTGGAAAGACCTTGCTCTTAGTAAACAGTTATTAATGAGTGCTGCAACAGAAGCTCTTGGTCTAAATGCTGAATGTAGTACAACCGAATTAAGACAGGCGCTTGATGACGCTATTAAACGAGCAAAAGAAGCAGATGCCAATATCGCAGAAACTCTTGAAAAGACTGTAAAAGAAGTCGCTGAGATGAAACAGCTGGTCGTCACCAGTGATAAGGCGCGTATTGCAGCCGAAGAGCATATCGCTATCGCAGATAAAGCACGGGAATCAGCTGAGCGCTCAATGTCCACTGTCAAAGCTGAAAGTAGCGATGTCGTCAAAAAAGCTAAAGCCGATGTCGTCGATAAGCAAAATAAACTTAAAGCTATTTCAAAAGCACTTGCCGACACGCCCGAAAATGTCATCAAAAAGCTAAAAAATCTGAAGAAGCAAAAGTTTGACGAAGCAAAATTACGCACTCTGGCTGAAACTCAGCTGAAAGCTGTTCGTAAGGAAAAAACTGAGCTGGAATCTGAGCTCGAAAAACAAAAAGCTCTGGTTGAGCAAGCTGCTACTCTGGTTGAAAAAGTTCGAGAATTACACTCAGTATGTAATAATCAGCACACTAAAATTAAATCACTTAGTGATGATGAGAAAGATCTGTTTGAAGTTCCTGAAATTGATGAGGAACTGTTAAAGGCTATAAAGCCTGAAGATACTGAAGAAAACGAAAACGAAAACGAAAAGAAAAAGAAAAAGAAATAGGAAGTGGTAGGGGGTATTACTGCTCCTCGAAAAAAAATTGACTAGTTTTTGGCTGAAATAAGCTTAGATAATTACTTCCTGTTTTTTAATTTTTTTTGTGAGACGTTCAACGCCTGCTTTGAATTATATTAGTGAGCGTTGATGCCAGTTCAAGTGGTTCAAACTTGGGCACATAAGCATCAGCACCGACGCCTTTACCAAGGGCCTGATTCGCTTCTGCTGAAAGAGATGAATGCATAATCACCGGTATTTTTGCAAAGCGGGCATCCTGCTTGATGTTGCGGGTTAACACGTAACCATCCATTTCTGGCATTTCAACATCGGTAATGACGATGGATATTTTTTCAGAAACAGGATCTCCATTTATTTCTGCCTGCTCAGCAAGTTCATTTAGTTTCTTCCATGCTTCTGCACCATTATTGGTGCTGATATAATTGATTCCCATATGTTTAAGCGTATCCATAATTTGTTGCCTGGCTATACGTGAATCATCGGCAAATAAAATCGTTATGTTCTTTCCATCTTCAAGCTCATCAATGCCCGTAAACAGGTCATCATTATTATAAAATTCTGCCGTTTCAGCTAACACTCTCTCAACATCCATGATTAAAACCAGACTTTTGTCTTCCAGTTCGGTGACCGCCGTCACCAGACCTCCCAGTCGATTTGCCAGCATTTGAGGTGGTTCTTTTACGTCTTCCCAGTTTAATCGTTTAATGGTATCGACGGACTTAACCAGAAACCCCTGAACATGTTTGTTATATTCAGTAATCATTAAAATTTCTGGCTTATCATCAGTATTAATACCGCAAAATTTTTGCAGATTAATCACCGGAACCATCACGCCCCGTAAGCCTACTATTCCTTCGACACCTGCCGGCATATCGGGAGCACGGGTTATGTCAGGAATATGCATAACTTCTCTAACTTTAAAAACATTAATCCCGAACAATTCATTGCGTCCGGTTTCTAAATCTTTTCCCAGATTAAACAACAGTACTTCTAACCGGTTAGTACCTGCCAGGCGAGTACGTTCATCTATTGATTTCATTAAATCGGACATTATTTATCTCCAAAAATTTTCTTTCGGCTCGATTTCTGGTTTCGTTAATGAAATCATTCAATCACCCGTTAACTGTTAGAATTGTATCGGCAAAACCTCAACAATCTTTAATGAAGGTTTAGGTATTAGCTTTCAATTCAAATTGAATCCGTAGCAATTACTTTCTGCTATCATGAAATTACGGATTCAGGTTTAATTCTATTGATGACTTATAGTTGATGATTCAATAGTTGTTTTGTTTTTATCTGAAAATATCACTAGTGATGCGCCAATAATACTGAGTTTTGCCGGTTCTAACTCGGGCTTGATTAAAAAAGCTGGCGGCCTCCGTCAACAGCAATAATTTGACCGTTTATATAATCGCTGGTTGCCAGAAACAGGATGGTATTTGCAATGTCTGTGGGCTTTCCTGCTCGCCTTAAAGGGATTTCCTGTAGAATATTTTGTTGAGTTTGACTATCCAGTTCATTTACGTCTTCCGGCCACAGGATGGCTCCGGGAGCAATGGCATTAACCCGTACATCTGGTCCCATTTCCTGTGCCAGAGAAAGAGTAAGCATGATATTGGCTGCTTTGGCACAGGAGTAGGTAATATAATCCTTGAGTGGAGAACGAGCATGTATATCGGCCATGTTAATAATCGTTCCTTTGCTCTGTTTAAGGGCTGGATAGCAAGCTTGCGATAGAAACAGCGGCGCCTTGATATTAGTGCCCATGAGGTCATTCCAGTTGTCCTCATCAATGCTGCCCAATGGAGTGGGATAAAATGTTGAAGCGTTATTGACCAGGATATCGAGGCTATCGAAGGCATTACTGGCCTGTTTCGCAAGCTTATTGATTTCATCAATATTTAACAGGTTTGCCTGTAATGCGATCGCAGAATTTGCTCGCCTGAGATTTAAAGTTGTAACTAAAGCTTTTGCATCTGTATCCGATTTTCCATAATGAATGATGATGTTCGCACCATTTTCATGTAAAGTCTTCGCGCTTTGTGCGCCTATACGACGCGCTGCACCTGTTATTAAGGCTGTTTTACCTGCTAGTTTCATCTGATTGCTTCTATAAGAGATTTATTGTTTAACATGTCATCATATCATTCCGGCATCGAGTTACCAGTTCCAGGTACTGAACAGATTGAACATAGTAGTCTGTTGATTGATGCAATCCTTCAACATATCCAGTCGTCTGGCGGGGTAATTTCTTTTCGCGACTATATGCAGCATTGTCTGTATCAGCCCGGTCTGGGATATTACAGCGCAGGTTCGACCAAATTTGGTGCTGGTGGCGATTTTGTAACAGCACCAGAGGTGTCTACCTTATTTGGCCAATGCCTGGCGAATCAAGGCTGTGCTTTGTTTGCTCAGGGTCTGCAAAAAAACATTTTTGAATTTGGAGCGGGTAGCGGAAAATTATGCGTGGATATTATTCGACATCTGAATAACCTGGGTATTGACTGGTCAGGTTACCAGATTCTGGAACTAAGCAGTGATTTGCAACAGCGCCAGAAGATGTTTATTCAACAACAGCTTTCGCCAAATGACTTAAACAAAATTCACTGGCTGTCTAACTTACCTCAGCATTTTAATGGGCTGGTAATAGGTAATGAAGTACTCGATGCTATGCCAATCAATGTGGTGATAAAAAATGATGGTTGGGTCGAGCTGGGAGTTGCTTTTAATGGGCAGAAGTTTGAATGGGTGGAATTTTCCCGAAATAGTGAAGCAGTGCAGAGAATGCGCCAAATCGATTTGCATAATAGTCTAGCTGAACAATATTGCAGTGAAGTTAATCTAAATTACGAACCCTGGTTTAAAAGTCTGCAGCAAAGTTGCGATAAGGCGGTCGTGTTGTTGATAGATTATGGTTATGAGCAAAAGCAGTACTACCATGTTCAGAGAACTACCGGTACATTAGTTTGTTTCTATCAGCACCGTGTACACCCCGACCCGTTTATATATCCAGGGTTGCAGGATATTACGGCGTTTGTTGATTTTGATGCAGTAGCAGAGGCTGCCGAAAACGCAGGATTTAGTATCAGTGGCTTAACCACGCAGGCTAAATTTTTAATGTCCAATGGATTATTGAAATTAATGCCAGCAGATCAAACCGATGAAATATTACAGCTGGAAATGTCCCAACAGATTAAGACTCTGACCCTACCGGGTGAAATGGGTGAAAAGTTTAAAGTAATCAGCCTGCAAAAAGATCTCAATTTAGAAATCACTGGGATATAGTGACTGGTTTACCTAAAAAGTATTCACCACGTAGAACACCATCAATTAAATGAGTGGCTACAGTTGTTTGTGTTTGGGGCTCTTTGCTACAAAAAAATCTATTTTAAAGAATTTGAACCGGATTTTGCCTCGTGCTCTGCGTGGCTTCGAGGTGAAAATATGAGTTTAACTAACTAAAAAATATTATGGATACACTACAGATAATAATTCTTGCACTGGTGCAGGGCTTAACCGAATTTTTGCCGATCTCCAGCTCCGCACATTTAATCCTGGTGCCTGTTATTCTAAAATGGCCGGATCAGGGGCTTATCTTCGATGTGGCCATGCACCTAGGGTCGCTTACTGCTGTTCTGGTATATTTTCGCGTCGAAGTTCTTAATATGACAACGGCCTGGTTTGCTAGTGTGTTGAAGCAGCAGCATAATCAGAATAGCCGCCTGGCATGGTGGGTAATAATCGGCACAATACCGGCAGTGATTGCTGGTCTGTTATTTAAAGATATTATAGAAACTGACCTGCGTTCGCCATTAGTAATCGCAACTACGACAATTGTTTTTGGGTTGTTACTGGGGTATGCCGATAAGGTGAAACGGCATACTCGTGATGAGTACAGCCTGACATTAAAAGATGTTTTGTTTGTGGGTGTATTACAGGCCCTGGCGTTGATTCCCGGAACTTCGCGTTCGGGTATTACCATGACAGCAGGGCTTTTCCTGGGATTGAAAGGTGATGCTGCAGCACGATTTTCTTTCCTGCTGTCTATTCCTGTCATTATTGCCAGTGGCGTATTCAAAACCAAAGATCTGATTGAGTCTCAACTGCCGGTTGACTGGGCCCTGTTAATACTAGCGGTTGCTCTTTCTGCAATTAGCGCATGGTTCTGTATTCATTTGTTTCTGAAATTAATCAATCGAATCGGCATGATGCCTTTTGTTTACTATCGTCTGGTATTAGGTTGTTTTCTATTTTATTTATTCATCTAAGTCGTGGAATGAGCTTAAATTTCAAATTGACTGACTTTCTGCTTTAAAGTCTCGGCCAGGTTGATCAGCTCTTTGCTGGAATTGACAGTTGTTTTATTGCCTTCTACGGTAGATTCAGTTGCCAAATTAATATCCTGGACTAAATTCTGCATGGATCTGGAAAGTGACATCTGATTCCCGGCAGCAATGGAAATGTGTTTACTTTTTTCATTGATAGTATTCATGGTTGTGGCGATCAGATTAAATGAATTATCTGCTTCATTGACGATATCTACTCCTTTATCAACCTGATTGCTGCTAATTCCCATTTTGCTGACAGCATCGCTGGCTCCTTTTTGCAGTGCATCAATCATGGTTTCTATTTCACTGGTAGATTGCTGGGTCCTACTGGCCAGGGTTCTAACTTCATCAGCTACCACAGCAAAACCACGTCCCTGTTCACCAGCTCTGGCCGCTTCAATGGCTGCATTCAGGGCTAGCAGGTTGGTCTGTTCCGCAATACCTTTAATGACATCGAGAACCGATCCGATATTTTCAGTACCGCTCTGTACTTCTTTAACGACTATTTCAGCCTGATGGACCTGGTTTGATATATTCTTAATGGTTTCTACGCCATCTTTTACGATTTTCCGTCCCTTGTTCACCTCGTTGTCGGCCTGGTTTGAATTTTCTGTCGACTCAGCGGCAGATTCGGTGACATCATTAGATGCCTGTATTAATTCATCAATATTACCGACCATTTGTTGAGTGACGTAAGTCTGACTGGATACTCTTGCTATGGATTCGTGAGTGACTTTATCGAGGTTTCCGGCAGAGATTTCAATTTGTTGTGTTGCGGCATTGATATCTTCGATCATGCTTCTTAATTTTGCCTGCATGTTATTCAGTCCCTTCAATAATTCACCAAATTCACCGCTATGGTTTATGTTTATATTATCGGTCAGATTTCCGGCAGAAATCTGGCTCATATGTTTCAGGCAGCTTTCCATCGGTTTGAATGAGCGAACAATAAACCAGTAAATAAAAACCATGCAAAATATGAATGCTATTAATCCGGCGATCACTCCCGTTAAATAAACTTTGGATTGTGTTTGATAACTGTTGGTGTAATCGGTAGCAGTGAGTATATTTCCTATTTGTGTCCGGGTGCTATCCAATAGTGGTAGCTGGACCAGGCTCATTATTTGATCACCAATAGTTTGTTTGAATTGAATGGGATTATCTATCGATTCGGAGTCAATTTGAATGCTATTGAATTGCTGTTTTGCAGTACTGAACTCCAGTTTTCCGGACTCTGAAAAAATATGAACCTCGGAACCGTCAGTGAGTTTAAAATTCTGAATAGCAATTTGCAGGTCGATCATATAGACGGCTACACCTGCCAGTTTACCGCGAAAATACAGGGGAAAAGCAACTTCGGCAACCATTAATCCGTCATCATCGCGTTCAATCCCTTTAAAGATTTTTTTCTCATCGATGACTTTGTTAACTAACGTTTTGTGTGTTTTACCTGAATATTTGTCAGGCGCTGAAAATATGATAGAGCCGGAGTTATCGGCAATTTGTAAACGACTAATGACGTTAGAGGTGCTTAGGCGGTTAAATGTCGGTAAGCTCGTTTCTGATAGAACTTTCAGATCCAGTTTTTTTAAGGCTTTTAACGTATCTCTTGAACGCGTCATACTTGAAGTCGATGCTTCCATGTTTTCCAGTTGTACCTGGATCACCTTTTGCCAAAGCACGCTTTTACCTCTGACAGCTTCTTCACTAAATCGTTTGTCGGTAATATCCAGTGATATATAAGCGATGGCAAAGAAAATAGCCATCACCAGAGTGGCGGCTGAAAATATAAAGGTAATTAAACGTGCTTTGAAGGACATTTTACTCTACCGGGTAACCTGCAGCTTTCCAGGCTGGTATGCCATCTCTGTAGTAATATACTTTAGTAAAACCCCAGTCTACGGCCTGTTTACTACCTTTTGCACTTCTTGGACATTTTTCTCCATTACAATAAATGACTACTTTCTCGTCTTTGCTGATTTCAGCACTGAGAGAAGCTTCGGTGAATACGCCTTTTTTGTTATCAAGATGTACTGCTCCGGGAACACGACCGGCATCCCAGTCTGAATCTTTACGCACATCAACAAATAAAGCTTCGTTATCAAAAAGTGCTTTGGCTTCCTCGGTATTAACTGTTGTAGCGCCTGGAACTGTCATCGGAGAGACATCATCTGCTAACAGCGGAAAATTAATAAAACATGCTAATAAAATAAATGAGAGTGCTTTTTTCATGTGGCTATCCTTTATTATTTATGAAAAATATTCCTGACTAGTCTGTTCAGTATTATCGACCTGATATCAGTAATCTTTAGGAACGATTAACGCAAAGTGTAGAAGAGATTTGGGAAAATCCAATTTTTTTTTAAATTTCTCTGCGGGTCAGCCCGGGAGATTGTTCTTTAAGCAGGCTATAAAAGCTAAACTTAACCGCCAGAGTAGCCGGAGAAATATCCTGGCCAAATAATGATTTTGCTCCTGCCAGCGTAAAACTGATCAATACAGTTGTCGCAATTAAGTAACCCTTATTGTCAAAGCTAATATTAATTCAGGTTAACTTACATCAGTTATGCCAGCAAATATGACGTCAACACTACGCGCATCGATGGTGGCAAAAAATAGTGAAAGCCAGGATTACAGTTTCTAGCAAGGATGCGAATTTCGACTAATGACTTCGCTCAATGTCACTGGCAACCAGTTCAACCCAGTGAATAACAGGCGTGTTACCCGCACTATTCAGGTGGTGCTCGCAGCCTACATTAGCGGTAATGATGATGTCGGGAGAGCATTCCTGTAAAGCCTGTAATTTATTGTCTCTTAACTGTTTTGACAAAGCAGGTTGTAACAAAGAATAGGTGCCTGCAGAACCACAGCACAAGTGCGCATTTTGTGGAATGTTGAGTTGATAACCCAGTTTACCAAGTTCGTTATATAGTTTATCTGCCAGTTTATGGCCATGAGTCAGGGTGCAGGGCGCGTGATATGAAACCTGTTGCTTATTCGGCGAATATTTTTTTATGTTTTTCGAAAGTCTATTGGCATCAAATAATTCGCTGATGTCCTTTATTTTGTCCAGCTGTGACTGGTAAAGAGCAGAATCCAGCGCTAGAGTTTTTAAAATTTTGGGGTAATCTTTTAGCATCACGCCGCAACCCGTGGCAGTCGAAACAATAGCGTCGAAACGGTAACTTTCATCCAGTTTTTTCCAGCTCCTTAAGTTTTTAATAACCCATTGCTCTGCCTCAGGCAGCTGATTAAGGTGCTGATTAACGGCTCCGCAACAGGATACAACCGGTTCCCGTATGACTTTATAGCCCAGTGATTCCAGTACACAGATTGCGGCCGCATTTGTATTAGGGCTGAGTGTGCTTTGCACGCAACCTTCCAGCAATAAAACCGTTTTTTGTAAATTAGCTGGAATCTGCCGGTACTGTTGTGCAGCGCGAATAACCGGTGTTTTAGCTTTAAACGACGCGGGTAAATACTGGCGCAGTAAACTTGAGAATTTGAATAGATGGGTATGCCTGTTTGTGTGAGGGAGTAGCATTCCTAACAGTTTGCGTATAATTTTTTGTCCCAGAGGCCGAATATTCTGTTGTTCAATGTGATGTCGACCGATATCGATCAATTCAGCATAATCGACGCCGGAAGGGCAGGTTGTTTCGCAGGATCTGCAGGTCAGGCAGCGATCCAGGTGGGTTAGGATTTCACCATCGGCCGGCGCTCCTTCCAGCATGTTTTTGATTTGATAAATTCTACCCCGTGGCCCGTCCAGTTCATCACCGAGTAATTGATAGGTAGGGCAGGTGGCCGTACAGAATCCACAATGTACGCATTTGCGTAAAATTTCATCGGCACGTCGTCCCTGTGGTGTTTGCAGTAGTGCTGCTGTAATACTGGTTTGCATGTTTATTGTGTTGTTAAGTAGTGGATAGCGGCTTTCAGGTCTGGCTGTTTCCAGTGAGAAGTTGAAAATTCTACCACTTCGGCCATGTGGTCAGAGAGATAATCTCCACTAGGTAAAACGCCATCAGAAAATAAATCAGTCAGTTCTTCGGTTTTCCAGTCCTTCAGAATGGCTGCTGATATATCAGGTGCCGACAGGCTTTCATTACCAGTTAATCTCTTATCCATCTGCAGCATGCCCAGGCTGTTGCGTGGCGTATGACATTCATTGCAGTGGCCTAATGTGTCCAGGATATAACTACCGCGTGCCGGATTTATTTTGGCTGAAGGTTGAAGAAAGTTGTTAAGCATTTTCCACATGGTGACACTAAAACGGGACATGTACCATTTCAGTTTATGAGATTTATTTTGTTGCTTAACTGGTTTTAAACTAAATAGGTAAGCTTTAAGTGCCGTGATGTCCTGATCCGTGATGTTTTTATAGGCATTGTATGGAAAAGTCGGGTAATAATGTGATCCATCCGGTGACAGCCCCGAACGGACTGCAAGGGTAAAATCCTGATCTTTCCAGAGCCCTATACCGGTGTCTTTATCGGGCGTGATGTTCGGGGTATAAAAGGTTCCAAACTCTGTTTCCATTGCCCGTCCACCGGCGAATGCTACGCCATTATTTTCAGTATCAGTATGACAGGCATAACAGTTGGCCAGTTGAGCGATATAATGCCCTTTTTCGATGAGCGAATCAGCAATGGATACCGCAGGTAATACTGCAAATGGTAGTAGCATTATTCGAAAAAAATACATCCGCTGACTTAATCCTGTTTCTTCTTGAATGATTTATGGCAGCTACCACAACTTGAGCGCCCGAACTGTTTGAAGGCGGCGCTGGTTTTTTCCTTATCACCCTGTTCGACTACCTGTTTGAAAGTTGCTAATGCCTGTTTGGCCTCTGTGATGGTTTGCTGAAACTTATCTGCTTGAGTCCAGATTGTATCTTTGGCATTGGTCTCGCCAAAATCACTGCCTTCTGGAAACAGGCTGCCAATTTCGTCAAACATCTTTTCCAGAGAAGAAATGTGTAGTGAAAGGTGATTATGGTACGGTACAGCATCATTCACGATGGCTTTAATGGCATTGTTATGTCCTTTCACCGCCGTCATAAAATCCTGGCGATATTTAATCAGCATTTCAGGGTTGTAATCCATATTGAAATTTTGTGCATGCGCCATATTGGCGAGCATGATAGTGGCGAACAGGGTAATTATCTTTATCATGATTTTTCCTCGGTGACTGTTATTTATACAGGGTATAGTTATGTAAAGTTTGATAATTTGGGGTTCAACAAATTATCAGGGTCAAAAGCATTTTTAATTTTCATGTGCATCTGTCGTTGCAGGGGAGACATCAAATCAGCCGGGTTTGTCGGCTTTTCCGAACGATGACTTTCTATGTATCCGCCCACATTGCTGATATGGATAAAATCGCTCTGGCTGACTTCATCGCTCTGTATCCATCTTAACCCTCCACACCAGTCAATTAAACTCCTGTGCTTACACTCAAGTTCCAGCCGAGGTGTTGTCGCAGGCACTATAACGCGCCAGAGTGAATGGCCAGTAGTAAAAAAATCATGGGTTTGTTGCTGGATGCTTAGCCAGAAGCTTTTCGAGTCATCAAGATTTTCCCCGCCCAGTGTCTGCTGGGCCTGACTGATTCCTGCCTGAGTACCTTCCAGTCGAATATACATTTTGTTTTTAAGAAAAGCTGATGCCGTTATCGGCAGGGACTTCCCTGACATTTCGTTCATCAAATTAATTGCCCGGTTTTCTTTCATTTCAAAAAAAACGGTGACGCTTTGTTGTGGAGCAGGTAATACTTTAAGTGAAATATCGAGGATAGGTCCCAGAGTGCCCCTGGAGCCTGTTATTAATCGAGAGACATCGTAACCGGCTACATTTTTCATCACCTGACCGCCAAAACTGACGAGTTCTGCTGCGCCGTTAATCAGGCTTGCCCCAAGAATGTGGTCACGAATAGCACCGAGATATGGACGTCCTGAACCTGTGTGCCCAATAGCGATAGCGCCACCGAGTGTTGCAGATTCAGCATACACCGGGAAGTCAGTCGCTAGCCGTTGATTTTGTTCTGATAACAGCTTGCGGATCTCGTTAACCGGTGTACCTGAACGAGCTTTTAGAGTTAGCTCAGAAGGCTGGTAATCGATGATACCCCGATGTGTGGATAATTCGATTTTCAGATTTTCAGTATAATCTGGCAGCATGAATTGATGACTGCCCGAACCGTGTATCGAAAGCGGGTGGTGTTTCTCAAGTGCCTGCTGAACCTGATCCTGAATAGTTTGTGTATTATCGTTAGTCATTAATTTTTACGGCATTAAAAACGTGGAATTTCGGGGTGTGGTAATTCGCCATTATGCACATGCATGGCCCCCAGTTCGGCACAACGATGTAAACTGGGAATGGCTTTACCCGGGTTGAGTATGCCGCTGTTATCCAGTTGTGCTTTTATTAAATGAAACTGTCTGAGTTCGGCAGTTTGAAACTGATGACACATTTGATCTATTTTTTCTACGCCTACACCGTGTTCTCCGGTTATTGTGCCGCCCATATCGACACACAATTTGAGAATATCGGATCCCAGGTTTTCCGCTTTTTGTAAATCACCGGGTATATTGGCATCGTATAAAATTAACGGGTGAAGATTGCCATCCCCGGCATGGAATACATTGGCCACTCTTAATCCGTATTGCCCGGAAAATTCGGCTATCCGACCGAGCACTTCGGGTAGTGCTTTACGCGGAATTGTGCCGTCCATGCAGTAATAATCCGGAGATATGCGGCCTACGGCAGGGAATGCCGCTTTGCGTCCAGCCCAGAACATCGCGCGTTGCTGGTCATTTTCTGATAGTCGAATATCATGCGAGTTACACTTTTCCAGAATTTGCCTGACGCTGACCATCTGCTGTTGTATTTCACTGTGCGTGCCATCCAGTTCGCACAGTAAAAGAGCTTCTGCCAGTGGATAGTCTGCATGTATAAAATCTTCAGCGGCCTGGGTGGCCAGCCTGTCCATCATCTCTAACCCGGCGGGAATAATTCCAGAGCTGATAATGTCGCGAACGGCCTCGCCTGCATCGGTAATTTTATTGAATGCCGCCAGTACCACCTGTGCTGCTTCCGGTTTCGGAATGAGTCGAACGGTTACTTCAACGATTATGCCGAGCAATCCTTCGGATCCATGCATCAGGGCCAGCAGGTCGTAACCCGGGCTATCCATGCATTCACCGCCGCCAATTTCCAGTAATTCTCCATCGCTGTTAATGATTTTTAGTCCCAACACATTATTCACCGTAAGACCATATTTCAGACTATGTACTCCGCCCGAATTTTCAGCGACGTTACCACCGATGGAGCAGGCTATCTGGGAAGAAGGGTCAGGTGCGTAATACAGGCCGTACTGGTTTGCGGCTTCGGTGATTGCCAGGTTACGTACACCCGGTTGTACGACAGCGAGACGTTGTAGCGGATCAATTTTTTCAATCCGGTTAAATTTTGCCAGGCTGAGTATGATGGCCTGTTCAACCGGCAGTACACCACCAGCCAGACCGGTACCGGCGCCGCGGGCAATAAGAGGGATGTTGTGCTTATTGCAATACCTGACGACTTGCTGACACTGTTCGATGGTTTCAGCTAAAACCACCATTTTGGGGATTTTCCGATAGGCAGATAGACCATCACATTCATAGGGAGTCAGTTGTGAAGGCTTATTAAGCAGGTTTTGTTGCGGGATGAATTCTAACAGGTCGGAAAAAACCTGTTGTTTTTCCCAGTTGCTAAATTCAAATTGACCAGTTAGTGGATCAAATGCCATGAGTTTTGTGACCGTTAAGACTATTATGCTGTGGATTGATTGTAGGCTAACACGGATACAATTAAAAACAGATGAATACAGGGTTTTATAAATTGCCTGAAACTTACGCCTGAAAACTAACCTGCAGCTACTAAAATTATTTGTTCTCCGCCAAGTTTAGCTTTATAACTGGCTTCATCAGCTCTTTCAATTATTAAAGCAGGTGAGTCATTGCTGTTAGACAGAGGAAGAGTTTTTGTCTGATTTGTGATTTATTTTGTGGTAAATCCATTATTAACTGAATTAAATCTTATTAGATGTTTAATCCAATGTTTTTTTATGTAAGATGCTTTTTAATTTAGTATTTGATAGTAAACAGTTCAAATAATTTTATCCTGAGCGGGTAAAATACCTACATTTACAGGGTTTACTCTGATAATACATTCATACAGACTCAGATAACTATATTTTATTTTTGAAGGAACCTTAACATGCCTGTTTCATTTAATCCCCCTATTCGCACTTTGATGGGCCCTGGTCCATCTGATGTCCATCCACGTATTCTCGAAGCTCTATCCCGGCCAACTATTGGTCATCTTGACCCGGCTTTTGTCGGCATGATGGATGAAGTGAAAAAAATGCTGCAATATGCTTTTCAAACTGATAACGAATTGACTATTCCTGTTTCTGCCCCGGGTTCAGCGGGCATGGAAACCTGTTTTAATAACCTGGTTGAGCCGGGTGAGAAAGTGATCGTTTGTCAAAATGGAGTATTTGGCGGACGCATGAAAGAAAATGTTGAGCGTGCCGGTGGTATTGCGGTGATGGTAATGGATGACTGGGGTAAAGCAGTTGATCTTGCTAAACTGGAACAGGCTCTGGAAACTAACACTGATGCTAAAGTCGTGGCTTTTGTACATGCCGAGACGTCAACTGGAGCTCAGTCCGATGCCAAAGGTATCTGGGATCTGGCTCATAAGCATGGTTGCCTGGTAATTGCTGACTGTGTGACTTCACTTGCAGGCACGCCTATCCTGGTTGATGAATGGGGTCTGGATGCGGTGTATTCAGGTACTCAGAAATGTTTATCCTGTGTTCCTGGCCTGTCTCCAGTAACTTTCAGTGAAAGAGCAATCGAAAAAATTAAGAACCGTAAAACCAAAGTACGCAGCTGGTTTATGGATTTAAACCTGGTGATGGGTTATTGGGGGCAAGGGACTAAACGTGCTTACCATCATACTGCTCCAGTTAATGCGCTGTATGCTCTGCACGAGTCACTGGTGATGTTGCGCGATGAAGGACTGGAAAATTCATGGAAGAGACATGCTTTTCAACACTCTGCCCTGAAAGCAGGACTGGAAGCTATGGGTATTAACTTTCTGGTTAATGAAGCCGACCGTTTACCTCAGTTAAACACCGTGTTTATTCCCGATGGTGTTGACGATGCACTGGTTCGTTCCAGATTGCTGAATGAATATAACCTGGAGATTGGCGCCGGACTGGGTGATCTGGCCGGTAAAGTATGGAGAATTGGTTTGATGGGTAATACAGCCCGATCAGAAAATGTGATTTTCTGTTTGTCCGCGCTTGAAGCTATTCTATCTGAAATGAATGCGCCAATTAAAAAGGGTGTTGCTCTATCTGCTGCTCAGTCCGTGTATTCAGCATAATTAAAATATTACTGCTGAAGTACCACTATTGAACACGGAAGCTCTTTTTGCATTAAAAAAACCTGTATTATGGTTTAGCATGGCTTATGCCATGCTGGCCATAGTCGGTGTGTTATCGCTGGTTCCTGTTCCTGATGTCGGGGTAGAAGGTAGTGATAAACTGATGCATTTTTCGACCTATTTTTTGCTGTCTGCCGGGTTTACTACTTTAGTTCGTTTTAACAGGAGCTTACTGTTAATCTTTATCGGATTAATCAGTTATGGCGTCTTGCTAGAATTTCTGCAAAGTTTAACTGGATATCGTTATATGGAAAGTTATGACATGCTGGCAAATAGTGCGGGTGTTGTTTGCGGTCTTCTGGTCAGGTTTAGTTCAGTTCCTTTATGGTTTCGACAAAAAGAATTACAATATTTTTAAAATTATGGAAGTAACAGCCGTAATTAAAAGATCTGTAAAAATACTGATTATCGGCTGTTTCATCTCAGCTAATATTTATGCCGAAAGCCGAATCGATATCGGGCTTTTTTCAGAGCAGAATGTAGAGGGCTGGAAGCAGAAAAAATTTGCCGGAGAAACCCGCTATTCCCTGCAGCAAATCAATAATCAATTTGTACTTGCCTCAAAAAGCGATCAATCAGCCTCTGCCTTTTATAAAAAAATAAAGGTGAATCTGGACGAGACTCCATTTCTAAACTGGAGCTGGTCAAAACAGTTAACTATAGATCCGGGAAATGAAGCTGATAAAAAAGGGGATGACTTTGTTGCCCGCTTATATGTCATTAAAGACGGAGGTCTACTTTTCTGGAAAACCCTGGTGGTTAACTATGTCTGGAGCTTCCAGCACTCGATAGATGAATCATGGGACAACCCATTTGCAGGTTCAAATGTCAAAATGGTGTCACAGCGTGATGCGTCAAGTTTGGAAAAAACCTGGCTTGTTGAAAAAAGAAATGTACAGCAGGATTTTATGAATCTAATGGGGGAAAAAATAGATCAAATTGATGGGGTTGCCATTATGACAGACAGTGATAATAGCGCTTTAAAGGCAGAAGCACTGTACGGCGATATCTACTTTACGGCTGAATAGATTTTTAAAGGCTATTTCACCACGAAGCTCACGAAGTGCACGAAGAAAAAATAAAATGGTTCTGTAGTAAAATTCAGGCAGTATTTAATCTCCATTGAAAGCTGTCATTGCGTCCATTGGTTGCGTTAACGGCGCATCCTTGCGCCACTCCTCCGGCATGTTTTAAGCCTGAGAAGTGCTACATGGAGGCAGTGACAACGGATCAGAGGATGGAATCCATTAAAAATTACCCCAATTTATCACCTCGGCTTTGTTGGTAATGGATTCCGGGCCTGACCCCAATGTCGGTAAGTTAAGGTTTTTGTCGTCATGCCCGCGTAGGCGGGAGGAGTGGTGCAGGGATAAGCACCGTTTACGGATCTAAGGATGAAATCCATTTTAAAGTTCTGCAGACTCGTTGCGATGGATTCTGGCCTTCGCCAGAATGACGATAATCGCTGAACTTACCGGCATTGGGCCTAATCCGGAATGACGATTCGCCTTTTTCCTGTATTACCTGATTTTCATGCAGAGCCATTAAAAATAATATTAATTCAGTTGTTTCACAGAATTGATCTTCTTTGAATTCAAGATTTTGATAATATCCTTCTTTGGATCTCTTCGTGTTCTCTGTGTGCTTCGTGGTTAAATTTTCTAGTCTATAAACCTCAACGAGAAGTCAATTGCGCGAACGTGCTTGGTTAATGCGCCGATAGAAATGTAGTCCACCCCGGTATTAGCTACATCAACAATATTCTGTAAGGTGATATCTCCCGAAGCTTCGAGTTGTAGTGCTCCTTTATTGATTTTTACGGCCTCATGTAACATGTCCAGTGTGAAATTATCGAGTAATACACGGTCTACCTGACAATCGATAGCCTGCTGCAGTTGCTGTAAATTTTCTACCTCGACCTCCAGTAAAACCCTGGGGTTTAATTTCCTCGCTATCACAACGGCCGATGCCATGTCTCCACAGGCAGCCAGATGATTTTCCTTTAGCAAAAACGCATCGTACAGACCTGTCCGGTGATTCATGCCTCCTCCACATCGTACCGCGTATTTCTGCGCAATCCTCAGGTTAGGGATGGTTTTACGGGTATCGAGAATTCGACATGAAGTCTTACTGATCAGTTTTTGATACTGATGGGTAATAGTCGCGGTGGCCGATAAGGTCTGTAAAAAATTTAGAGCCGTTCTTTCAGCTGAAAGTATAGATCGGGCATGGCCCTTAAGTTTACATACCGTTTGGTCAGTTTTCATTTGCTCGCCATCGGTTACCAACCACTCTATCTGTATGTCAGGATCCATTTTTAGAAAGCTTAAATTAAACCAGTCGGCACCGCATAAAATAGCACTTTCCCGACAGATCAGTTTAACCTCTAAAGTGGCACCTTCTGGTATTAGCTGGACCGTAATATCCCCTGTTCCTATGTCTTCATTCAAGGCATGGATTACATTGAGTTCAATAATTTTTGATAATTCGTTCATAAGTAAATTAATATATGATGATATACAAACCCTTGATTTAAATCAGATTTATAATGTATTTGAATTGACACGGGTTGAAAAAAAGGTATTGTAGCTGACTATAAAAATTATAAGTAAATAATCAGAATAAATTGATAACAAAATGTGAGGATATACTCTTGTTTAAACAAAAATTTTCAAAGTTAAAAATTACTGTTGCCATTCTGGCTGTATTTGGTAGTTCAGCTTCATCTGCCGATGTAACCCAGGATCTGGCAATACCTTCCGGTACTCCAACTGCCGACCAGATCATGGATCAGGTTTATTATGTGAACCATTTTTATGGTTTTAAAAATTATGGTATTGGAGATGTCGGAGATAAAATTACCGTACTGGTCAACAAATCATCGGGTAAAAAACCGACGACCATAACGTTAGAAAGATATCTAAATAATAATTATGCAGATGATTCTTCCGTAAAAGCGCGCGACCTGGCTATTTTCCGTTCAGGAAAGTTACGTGGCACCGGGATGCTGATTACTGACTTTGATGATACAGCTAAAAATCAGTCTTATGCGATCTGGATACCTGCCTTACGTAAGATTCGTCGTTTTGCCGAGCCGGCTCATGATGATGCCTGGGGTGGAACTGATTTCTCTTTTGGTGATGTAACCTTACGTAAACCTCATCATGAAACTCATGAATTAATGGGTACTGAAACTTTCAAAGGATGTCTTGGCGCAATAACTCTGAACGAAGATGAAATGAATAAATACACCAGGGATCTACCTAAAGCTTCCTGTATTTCTGATGGAAAAGAGGTTTATAAGGTAAAGAGTACTACCAAGTTTGAAAACTGGTGGTATGACAACAGAATCAGCTATATCGACACTAAATCTTTTGCTGATTACAGAACTGATTTCTATAAAGATGGAAAACACATCAAGGTAATAGATCGTGACTGGCAGCCTACTGCCACCCAAAATGATCCGCGTCAGGTGGTATGGGGATACTGGTACGGTAAAACATTTGAGACTGACCACGAAACCTGGGCCGTTATTCCCCCTGAAGTTGTTACCTATGATGACGATAGCAAAGATCAGGATCTGTGGACTGAAAGAACCCTGCGTAAGATTAAACGTTAATACATAAAAAAGATGACGGACTGGTGGTTTATCTGCCAGTCCGCCAGTCGGCATACAATAAAATTAACGAAATACCAAATAACTAGAGGATAAACCATGTTGAAACCAAAACTTCTCGCTTCGGCGGTGGCCTTAGCCATTTTATTGCCGGGCGTTTCCTTCGCTGAATTAGAAATCAGTGGTGTAGCAAAAATTGAATATAGCTTGTTCACGTCTGATGGCCGCGTGACCGGTGCCACCGAAGATCATTCTGCCGGTGATGCCATGAAAGCAGAATACGGTGTAAAACTGTTTATGAATGCCGATGTTGGCGAGTCATCGTCTTTTCATGCTGAATTATTACTGGCCGATGATGCAGAAGCTGCCAGTGATCGACTGGAAGGTGGAGAGCCATATTCGCAATATGAAATCTTACGCGAACTCTATCTTGATACCAGAGCAGTCGGTTGGGATTTTCGTCTGGGTAAACAGCAGGTGGTTTGGGGAACAGCCGATGGTATCAAATTACTGGATATCATTAACCCGACGGATTATCGTGAGTTGAATCAGAATGTTTCTGAAGATTCCCGTATTCCTGTTTGGATGATTAATGCTGAGAAATATTTTGACAGTGGTAATAGTGTTCAATTAATAGTATCCCAGGCTAAACCAAATATTATAGCTGGACTTGATGAAGGTAGTGATAGCGGTGCGCCCTTTATTTTTAAGGGTGTAGATTCAATTACAGGTAAAAGAAATGGTTTCCTGAATATCGCTCCAGCTTTATCAAAGGTTGCAAATAGTTTTTCTTTAGCAGCCGCTGGCGGTGGATTTGATACAGACGGAGATAATGCAGGTGATCCAAGCGCGCTCGGACTGGCTCCTTTTACTGGGCTTACTGTGGATGGATTTGCAAGTAATCCGTTCATCACTTTTAATCTTGATGGAAGTATGACACTTGTTGGTGGTACCAATGTGGGTGGGACTATTCTGAATACATTTGCAGAGACACCTGGTGCTTATGGAGGAGTGCCAAGCAACGGTAATAATAACGTGACTAATTTAACAAATGCCACCTATTCAGCACCCACTGCTGATGCAGCTTTTGAATATATGCCCAATGCGACATTTGCTACCTTTAATACCTTTGCAGGAACATTTAATGGAGCAACAGGTTTCTCTGGGTTTAATACTGAATATGTTAAAGAAGGTTATGATAATGAAGCTAATTTTGGATTTAGATACAAAGCTAGTACTGATTCTGGTTTGAATTACTCATTAAATTATGCATATCATCTCGACTCCAACCCTGCTGTTAATATGTCTTGGCATGATTCAGTTACAGGTAAAGAACTTACTGTGCAAAGAGTCACGCAAGTTGACTCAACTGGTGCAAGTGGCCTAGCTGGTTTTATGATGGATTTGACATCCAACGTTGCTGAGGCTGATGTTCCGAACGCAATAACTTCTATATCAGGTACTTCTTCACCTCTTGATGGGCAAGCAAATAATTCTGTAGGTGTTTTAATACATGATGGTGCTGCTACACCAACTTATTATGGTGCATACAGTCCTAACGGTGCTGCCGCTTTATCCCCAAATACTATGACATTACGCTTTACTGAAACTTCTGAAAGGGTAAATAGTCTTGGAGGTTCATTTGACATGGCGCTGGATGGTACAAGTATTCCTACTGTAATAAGAGGTGAATTTTTATTAGACAGTCAGGTGCAGGTGCCTGTACTGGATAAAAGGTTGCTTGCAATTGGAGACTTAGCTAATTCTCTTAAGACAGAAGAAACTGATTTCTTCAAATATGTTTTAGGTGTTGACTTAACGGTTGCAACCAATATGTTGGTAAGTACGCAGCTAATTCAATTTTATAACCTGGACTTTATTGATGAGGAACGTACCTGTACTACTCAGGCAGGATTTGATTTCGACTGTTCTAAATATACTGGAGACCCATCTACATTACATTTAGGTAATGGTTTGCAAAAAGGCGACGAAGTGGAAACCTTTATCTCTTTCTTCCTGTCCAAGCCTTTCGGTTCTGATGTACAACATCGCTGGAACAATATCATCATCCATGAAAACGGTGGTGGTTACTGGAACCGTTTTGATGTTGAATACAGTTTCAATGATGAGATGGTAGGATCCATTGAGTACAATAAGTACTGGGGAGAAGAAGATACCATGTTTGGTCAGTTTGAAGATTCTTCAAATCTACAGCTTGGATTCAAGTATATATTCTAATAATAATAAAGCTTGATTAAGGGGGCTTGGCCCCCTTTTTTTTCTAAATTTTTAGTTATATCAGGAAATAACGCATATTCTGTAAGTTACGAATAGTTTTCTTCCTGATAAAATTAACAGCTCGCTGATTCAGATCAAGACGGTTCTCTATTGTCAGATTAAGTCAGGGAGTACAACTAATTTTTTATCATTAATATAAAATATTTTAATGCTTTTTGAGGATAGATACAGTGAGTAGCACTAAAGCAGAAAAGAAATTATCGGCCAGATATGCAGCCTGGGTGATGCGTAACCGAATACTGGTCGTTTTGGTTGTATTGATAACAACCGTAGTAGCCGCTCTTCAAATCAAGCATCTCGATGTTCGAAATGATCCGGACACCTTGCTTCCACCCACCAATCGATATGTAGCTACCAATGCCTATGGCGAACAGAAGTTTGGTATGGGTAATATTATGGTTTTAGGATTTATTCTGAAAGAACCGGGAGATATTTACCAGCCATGGTTTATCAATCTGGTCAAGGAAATCCATGAAAAAATGATTGAGTTACCGAATTCTCGTGGTAACAATTTTATGGACCTGGCCGCTCAGAAAATTAAATACATGGGCGCCCAGGACGGTAGCCTGATATTTAAACGGTTGATTCCAACCTCGGGTATTTCTGATGACCCGGAGAAAGCAAAAGAAGAACTGGCATTTCTGAAAGAGGGTCTGGAAAACAACCCTGTTATGGCGCCCATGTTGTTATACATGGAAGATGCTGCAGGTAATCGTTGTGAAACGTTTGGGCAGGCTGGATGTACCGCTCGTGGTACATTTATCATTGGTGATTATGACGACGGTGTTAAAGAAGTTTACCTGCAATGGGTAACAGAGGTTAAAAATATAGCGGCCGAAGTCAATGCCAAATACGGTAATAAGGTTGAAATGCTGGTTGCGGGAGAACCCTACTTCCTCGCACATATGTTGTATGACCTGGTTGACAAATGGTGGCTATTTGTAATTTCAGTAGTCATTGTGTTTGTCATTTTATGGTGGCAAAACAAAGGTTGGCGTGGCGCTGTGTTTCCTCTGCTAGGTGTGTTTGCTACGATTTCGCTAACACTGGGGTTAATGGGTTTTACCGCCTTTAAATTAACCACAATGATGGTACTCACACCGATGCTGTTACTTGCGGTCGGCACCGGGCACGCCGTGCAGGTGACGCGGCGCTACATGACGGAAATGTCGAACAGTCATGGTGATACTATGACAGCATCGAGAGAGGCGATTACCCATACTATCGTACCGGCGACTCTGGCAATTATTACAGATATGGTCGGTTTCGCCACATTAGCCCTGGTCGATATCTCATTTTATAAGGCTTATGCTTATTTTGGTGTGTTTGGAATGGCGACATTGCTGATCACCACCACCACATTAATACCCGTATTAATGTCTTATTTTCCACCAAAAATTGATGCATCAAATAGTGAAATGCTTGAACCGTCTGCGATGGAGAATATGGCTGCTGGAAAAGTAACTTCTCTGATTATGGGGCCGGGAAAATGGGTCGTTGTATTAATCATAGGGTTACTAATTGGCTGGTCTGCAGTTATGACAGATATAAAAAATGGAACTATGGATGATTTAATGCCGGGTGTAGAGAAAGGTATTAATTATTCACGAGCTGCCTTTAAGGATTCTTCTGTAGTGGTTAAGGATATCGTTAGATTAGGAGAGGTTATGCCGGGTGTTATATCCGTCAATATCCCTTTTACCAGCAGGGAGCCTATGTCACCACTTTGTAATGGCGAAGAAGATGCTGATGGCAACCTGTTACCGAAAGGTTGCTGGGATGAAGAGATGAAAGGCGCACGCGGCATTATGAATGATGCTGAGGTAATGGGGGCTATTGAAAAATTTGAAAACTGGATGCGTACCCAACCCAATATCGGCTTTACCGGTTCATATGTTCAATATATTCGTTTGACCAATATGCTGCTGTCATCAAAGGGTGGAAAAGGCGATGACATGAGTCTATTCCGTGTTCCCACTACCGAGTTACTTAAAAGCAGGATGGATATATACGGTGACCCGGAAGATCCTGAATATATTCCAGATGCTAATTTTATTGTGCAGAATTTTAACGGTTTGCTGGAAGTTAATGTGAGTGATGGTGATCTGGATGCGTTTCTTGATTCTTCCAGCTGGAATTCAGCTATCGTAATGGGCTTTGTTGATACCATGGATCCAGTATTGACCAATATAGTAGTAAAGGACATACATAATTATTTACGTGAACATGCTGATGAGCCCGGTTTTAATAAAATAAAATTTGGTTTTGTTAAAGGAGATGTTGTTACGTTACCGGAAACCGGTGAAGTAGTGACTATTGAAGAAGGCACTGGATCTGCCGATCCTGGTGTTGGCGGATTCCTGGGAGCTACTGAAGCATCCCGTGAAGTTTCTGTTGCTAACTGGTTAATTAGCCCGTTACAGACAGCGCTTGCTATCTTCCTTATTGTAGCTTTAATGTTTGGTTCTATAACTGTTGCCCTGTCTCTGGTTATTTTACTGTTTATAACGCTTTTTGCTCAATATGGGATGGGAGCATACTTCACATCGGTTCAGAACTGGTCTGGAAACCTGGCATTTCATCTACTGGTGACTCTCAGTATTGCAATGGGGCTGGGAGTGGACTACTCCATTTACCTGGTGGAACGATTACGTGAAGAATACCAGTCTTCAATGGGCGACTGGCCCAAAACGGTTTACGAAACTTTACGAACAACCGGTGGTGCGGTACTCGCCTCAGTGATAGTGCTGCTGGGTAGTTTTATACCGCTGTTGTCGACCGATCTGGCGAATACCTGGGGATTGGGTATGTATATCAGTGAAGCCTTGATCATTGATGTATTCGTTGCCTTTACGTTTTTACCGATATTGATTTACTGGATGAAACCTGGCTATATATTTAAAGCCAACAAGTAATCAAAAAGCCCGGGAAACCGGGCTTTTTTTTGGCCGGGAAAATGCTCCTGCATTCCCGGCACTTCCGCCATCCGTGGCGGTCGCACGGGGATGTGCTTATGCTGGGAGGCCATGGATGGCAACGAGCAGTATTCGTTCAAATAGCGTTTCAGTAAACGTTGCAGCGAACTTTAATTAGCACTGTTCAGCTTATGCCGGAATGCCGCAGGGAAGGGGTACCAAAAGTAGGCGCTTTAGGCGACGCAGGAGCAGTTTTTGCCAAGGTCATGGACATATAATTGCCCCGGCATTCCCGGCATTCCCGGCATTCCCGGCATTCCCGGCATTCCCGGCACTTCCGCCATCCATGGTGGTCGCACATAAGTAGCGGCAACGGACCTGAGGATGGAATCTATTGTACAGTCAGTAGAATTTTCAAAATGGATAGCGGCTAACAGCATGCCGCTATGAAGTTTTCTGTTTCACTTGCCGATATAGATCGTAAACATGTAAAACAAACTTACTAAGTCATCTTGCTAATCAACTTATTTTATAGTGTTTTAAAATTATATATAAATCTGCTATTTTTATGGACTTACTAAACAAAGAATAATGCTAGAATTATTTCATAATAAAAATCACTTTAATAAAGGGCGCTTTAATCCCTAAATTTTCTACTTAAAGGTATAAATAATGTTAAAAATATTAAGAATGTTTGTTTTTGTGCTGCCATTATTGATGGTGTCCGGAGTTTCTACCGCCGAGACTTCAAATGAAATGATTATAGAAAAAGCCAGTCCACTCGGCTTCGATGAAACTGTGGATAGAATTAAATCGAACGCTAAAGCACTGGGCTGGAAAGTACCTGGAAAATGGAAACATGACTTTCAGAAAAATCTTATGAAAGTTACCGATGAAGATATAGGAAAGAATATTGTATTTTCTATGTGTGAACCGTGGGCAGCAGTGAAACTGTTAAAACATGATAAGTATAAAAAGTTTCTGTCGATGATGCCCTGCTCTTTTGCCGTATATGAACAATCAGACGGTAAAGTATATGTCTCTTTTATGAATATTCAATTGATGGGACAGATGTACAAAGGTGAAGCAGCGATAGAAGAACTGGTTAATGAACTGGGACCACAGATGGTCAAAATGGTTGATTTCAACTAGTTATTTTAGACGGATCAATTGTAGCTACTGAAAACGCAGGCTGTCGAACCGGGATAAACCACGTCAGGCGACGTGGTTTTTTTTGCAAGTATGGCGCGGTTCATAGACGGGTAGTGACGCTCGAACTTGTTGGTGGAAGTAGTCAATCGGCCTCGGTAATGCTGTCATTTGTGAAGTAAAATCTGAAAAGCTGAAGGTCGAGCACTGATCTGACGAAAAGGTATCAAAGCATACTTCAAATATTCCTTTTGGTTACAACCTGTAATGCGATACTAATTCCGTTAAATTGCTCGATATACTCTCGAACTCCTTGCCTGATAACATGACTTTGGATGAGTTCTCGGTTGTTTTTATGGTTGAAAGCGAAATATTGTTGATATTTTCCAGGATGTTTTCGGATGCCGAAGTCTGTCGTTCTGAAGCTGCAGCAATTTCTGAATTTAGATTAAACATTTGGTTTACCATTTCAGTAATCTGATCAAATGATGCAAGGGCTTCATTCATGGTAGATACACCGGTTGAAGCATGTTCATTGCTTTGCTGCGTGATACTAACAGTATTCTCTACACCTTCATGCAGCTTTTCAATGAGCTTTTGAATTTCTTCAGTAGAGTCCTGTGTGCGTAAAGCCAGGGTACGAACTTCATCGGCGACTACCGCAAATCCCCTACCGTTTTCACCGGCTCTGGCAGCTTCTATGGCTGCATTAAGTGCCAGTAAATTAGTTTGCTCAGCAATTCCTCGAATGACATCCAGTACCTGGCTTATATCATTACTATTGATTTCCAGGTCTGTGGTGATTGAGGTGGATTTCTGCATATTAGTTGACAGACAGTTCATAGAAGAGGTTGCCAACTCAATTTTGCTTTTACCGCTGTGTGCATTGTTTTTTGCCTGTTCCGATGAGGCCGCAGCAATGTGAATATTTTTATTGATATCCAGTGAAGAGTCGGTCAGCTGCTTGACTGCAGAGGCAATTTTATCAGACTGGATTTTCTGTTGGACGGCCAATTCATTTGTTCCGCTAGCAATGGAGGAATTCGATTTTGCTGTTGCATGTAATTGTTGAGAAAGCTCTGGCAAGCTGCTAATTAGCTTCTTCAGGTCTTCGATGAAGTAATTAAACATACGACTGACATTTGTGATTTCATCTTTCCCAGACTGATCTAGCCGGATGGTCAAATCTATCTGCTTGTCACTGATAATAGAGTCGAGGGGGTTGAAAATTTGAAGGCGTTTACATATGTGACTGGCCTGTAATAGTAACAGGCTTATCGTGACTAATATAAAAAGGAATAGTATTAAGGCCGATTGATAAACAGTGGCCTCTTGATGCTGTTGTATATTATTAGAGATGTCGATGCGCAGTTGATCTAATAGAGTTTCGGTTTGATGTACTGCATTACGCATCTCTCCCTGTAAACCCTGATTTTGATCCAGTCCTTTTTGCTGATAACTTTCCACAAGCTTTGTGAAACCGTTCCGATAGTCATTCATATTAGTCAGTATTTTCTCTCTCGTTGACTGATCCATTTCAAGCTGTTTAAGATGAGTCAACACAATACTGAAGTTATTATCATATTTATCCAGGTATTTAGTCAGCTTACGTATGATAAAGTCTTTTTCATTGCGTCGTAGCATCAGCATATCGGCGGTTTGTTGAGGCAGGTTTAAGGTTTTAAAGTGTTTTTCAGCCTCATGTACGGCTTTTCTAAGTTGACCACGTAAACCTTTTTCATGATCTAGACCTATTTTTTGTTGTATCTCGATAATATTGTCAAAACTTGCGGCATATTGATTAATAAATTGTTGGAGCTTCTTAATCTCTGTAACGTTTGAAAAGTTTTGTTGCTCGAGTAATTGCTTAAGCTGATTAATGTTAAAAACTAACTTACCTTTGTTATCGTGAAATTTCTGCTGATATTTAAGCTGATTCCTTGCAAGAAAGTCTTTTTCATTTCTTCTGAGAGTTAACATACCGGAATTAGTACTTTCAATTAGAAGCAGGCTCTGATTAAGCTGTTGGTTTTTTTCGAATGCGCTAAATAAAGTATATGCCAGCATGATAGTGACAAGCATGACGATGCCAGCAATTGAATAAAGTTGGGTTTTTAGCATGATATTCTTCATATATGAACTCTCTGGTGTTATTACCTTCCACAGTTATAGTTATTTTTCGGTCAAATTCAGGATTTATTGAGTTAAATTTAAAATCCGGTCATTATTAAAGCAAATGCCAGTTAGGATCGGACTGTGTTAGCATTATTTCCTTTTATCTTTCTGTATATGTTACCAGCCACATTAAAATCTTCTGCCAGACCCGTTTACCTGTTATCCAGCGATGAACCGCTGTTAGTCAGGGAATGGCTGGATGCTGCTCGTAAATCTTTAAAGGAGTCGGGCTTTGAGGAATTTGTCAGCCATCAGGTCGAGTCGGGTTTTGACTGGAATGGATTGCTGGAAGATTGTCAGAGTCTATCTCTTTTCTGTGAAAAAAAATGCCATGTGATTCGCTTTGCCAGCAATAAACCGGGGCAGGTGGGAGCTAAATTTATTGGCCAGATATGTGAGTTGCAACTGCAGGATATAGTTTTTATTCTGGTTATGCCTAAACTGGACATGGCCTCGAAAAATAGCGCCTGGATGAAGAAAGTTATTAAAATAGGTGAAGCCGTCGAATTGAAACCGGTTTACGCGAATGAACTGGCTGGCTGGGTAAGTCAACGAGCTTTATCTAAAGGTATTAGTCTTGATCATCAGGCGGCCATGTACCTGGCTGATTTGACGGAAGGTAATTTACTGGCGACCGATCAGGAGCTTGAAAAGCTGGCCCTCGCCTTTGAACCGAATGCAGCGCTTAGTCTTCAACAGATTAATGAAAGTATTTCACGTAGTTCGCGGTATACCCATTATTTACTGGTTGATGCCTGTCTGGCAGGGCAGTCCAGACGTGCAGTGAAAATATTACAGGGTTTGCAGCAGGAAGGTTTTCAACCTATACAGATTCAGTATGCGGTACAAAATGCGATTGAAACCTTACTACAGTTAAAACTGGCACAACAGAATAACCGGTTGAATGCTTCAACCTGGCAGTCTCTACGAATCTGGCAAAGTAAACAGCGGCTCTACAGTAGCGCATTATCCCGTCTTTCTTATCTGCAGATAGAGCGATTTTTACAAAGCTGTGCTACATTAGACCGCATTAATAAAGGTCAACAACAGCCTTTATATGTGGATGCAGACTGGATTGCGCTGAAGCAGTTAGTGAGCTCTTTTTGCGTCATTACCGAAGTCCGAAATTAACTTTAGATAGCATAATCTGTATTTAAATAGATGAGTAACAAATCATGAACGCAGTGATCGATCAGCAACAAAACCTCGAGCAATACATGCAACAGTTGGGGAAGCAGGCAAGAGCTGCTTCAGCCATTCTGGCAAATGCTGCGCCAGCGCAGAAAAACGCAGCATTACTGGCAATTGCTGATACCTTAATCAAGCAATCTGAGCAGTTAAAACAGGCCAATAATAAGGATTTACTGCAGGGCAAAAAGGATGGACTGGATGAGGCTATGCTGGACAGGCTGGAATTAACTGATGCAAGAATAGAGGCGATGGTGGAAGGTTTACGCCAGGTTTCGGCGCTGTCCGATCCCATTGGTGAAATAACCGGCATGGATTTCCGTCCTTCGGGCATCCAGGTTGGTAAGATGAGAGTGCCTCTGGGCGTTATTGGTATTATTTATGAGTCACGTCCGAACGTGACTATCGATGCGGCGGCCCTGTGTTTGAAGTCAGGAAATGCAACTATTCTGCGCGGTGGTAAAGAAGCGATAAACTCAAATCAGGCCATTACCGAGTGTATTCGAAGCGGTTTAACAACCGCTGGCTTACCCGAGCATGCGGTGCAGGTTATCAATACGACAGATCGCGCTGCAGTGGGAATTTTGCTCGGCATGCGTGATGATGTTGATGTGATCATTCCGCGCGGTGGCAAGGGGTTGATAGAACGGGTTTCCAGGGAAGCGAAAATTCCGGTAATCAAACACCTTGATGGCATCTGTCATGTTTATATTGATGATCAGGCTGATCTGAAAAAAGCTTTTGATATCGCTTTAAACTCGAAAACTCATCGTTATGGTGTGTGCAATGCAATGGAAACTTTATTAATTGACAGTTCTGTCGCAGAAAAAGTACTGCCGCAAATAGCCGCAGCGATGCGCGACAAGGGTGTTGAGCTAAGAGGTTGTGTAGACACACTGAAAATAGAAAATGAGATGAAGCTTGCCACAGACGAAGACTGGGATACCGAATATCTGGCACCTGTGTTATCGATCCGACTGGTAGATGGTATGCAACAGGCCATTGAGCATATTAACCTGCATGGTTCCCATCATACCGACAGTATTGTTACCGAAAATTACACCCGGGCCAGGCTATTTCTGGCGAAGGTGGACTCCAGTTCAGTGATGATCAATGCATCTACCCGTTTTGCTGATGGTTTTGAATATGGGCTGGGTGCCGAGATCGGAATCAGTACTGATAAAATTCATGCACGTGGTCCTGTTGGTCTGGAAGGCTTAACGTCGCAGAAATATATTGTTTTTGGTGACGGGCACATCCGCCAGTGATTTTTAACCGCTAAAATTTAAAGCGAATGATAGCGCTGTATGGAGGCACTTTTAACCCGGTTCATGAAGGCCATATTGCGCTGGCAAGAGAAGTTAGAGATGCTTTTGAACTTGAGAGTGTGGAATTTTTACCCAGTTATTTGCCGGTGCACAGAGATGTTCCTGAAGTTTCGGCCGAAATGCGTAAAAAATTACTGGAAATAGCTCTTGATCCTTACCCGGAGTTAAAACTGAACTGTGATGAAATAAATCGTCAGGGCGCTTCTTTCGCGATCGATACTCTACAGTTTATATCAGAAAAATTTCCGCAGCAGGCGTTATGCTGGTTGATGGGGGTCGATGCCTTCAATAATTTTTTGAGCTGGAAAAAACCGTTGGGGATTTTGCAGCTGGCTAACCTGATTGTGTGTGCCCGCCCTGGTGTGCAACTGGATAATACCATCTTACCAATGCACCATCTGCAAGATTCAGCATCATTAAAAAATCATAAAGCGGGCAAAATAGTATTCTATTCCATGCAACCTAATAATTGTTCTTCCACTGAGATCAGGATGTTTTTAAAACAGGGGAAATCTGTGTCGGGGTGTTTATCTCTGCCTGTGTTAGAATTTATCCATCGACATAATTTATATACAAACTGAGTACACAAAATTAATGACTGAATTGACTACCGATAAGTTACAGGAGCTTGTTATACAGGCACTTGAAGACCTTAAAGCTGAAAACATTAAATATTTAAACCTGGAAGGTATTAGTGGTTTTACCGATCGCATGGTATTTGCCAGTGGTACTTCAAGCCGGCATGTGAAGTCGATCGCTCAATCTGTGGTAGAGGCGAGCAAGAAAGCTAATGTGACTCCTCTGGGTGTAGAAGGTGAAGATATAGGGGATTGGGTACTGGTGGATCTGGGTGAGATAGTGGTGCATGTAATGCTACCCGAAACCCGTGAATTTTATGATATAGAGCGTTTATGGTCTGATCAGACAGCCCGGGATAGTAAAGCATAGAGATTTACTGATAAAACTCACCAGTGAATATTCAAATTATTGCTGTCGGGCAAAAAATGCCAAATTGGGTTGACCTGGCTTTTGATGAGTATGCCAAACGTTTACCCCGGCAGCAAAGTGTACAGCTTAGCTGTATCGCTACCGCATCAAGGAAGTCGGGTCAGAACAGGCAGAAAATTCAGCAACTGGAATCCGGACTAATTAAGCAGAAAATTAAACCGGGTAGTTTACTGATTGCGCTGGATGAAAAAGGAAAACACTGGTCCACATTGGAATGGGCAGCACAATACAGGTTGTGGTTACAACAGGTTTCGCAGGTTAATTTTGTTATAGGCGGGCCGGATGGCCTCGATCCTGTTCTACTCAAACAGGCCGACCAAAAAATAGCACTGGGCAGAATGACTATGCCGCATGGACTGGCAAGAGTGGTTCTTATGGAACAGATCTATCGTGTGTGGTCGGTGGTTGAAGGGCATCCTTATCATCGAGAATAAACCTCAATCAAAATTTTAAAGAGAATTAATATTTAAACAATGATCTATCTGGCATCATCATCGCCGCGTCGAGCCGAACTGTTAAGGCAGATAGGAGTCAAATTTGACATACTGCGGCTGGATATTGATGAATCAGCCGGAAAAACAGAGTCAGCCGAGCAACTGGTGTTACGTCTGAGTCGTGAAAAGGCGATACAAGGCAGAGAATTATTAACTTCCATGAAAAGTGATGACCTGGTGTTGGCGGCAGATACGCTGATTAATCTACAGGGCCAGATACTGGGAAAGCCAGCTTCGATAAATCAATGTTGTACTATGTTAAGACAGTTATCTGGGCAGACTCACCAGGTATTAACGGCTCTTGCCCTTATAAATCAGCAAGGTCGGTTGACTCAGTCATGTAGTGTTAATGAAATCAGGTTTAGAAATTTAGATGAACAGGAAATACAGCTGTATTGCCAGTCTGATGAGCCGTTAGACAAAGCGGGTGCTTATGCCATACAGGGTAAAGCGGCGATATTTATCGAGCATTTATCAGGCAGCTACTCTGCGGTAATGGGGTTACCACTATTTGAAACTGCACAATTATTAGCTCAGGCCGAATATTACAACAATTAAAAATTTATGATGAACAGTGAAGAAATTTTAATCAATATGACGCCCCAGGAAACAAGGGTTGCCATAGTTGAAAATGGCACATTGCAGGAAGTGTGGATTGAAAGGCGCAGAAATCGCGGTATCGTGGGCAATATTTATAAAGGAAAAGTAAATCGGGTTTTACCCGGAATGGAAGCGGCATTTGTTGATATTGGTCTTGAGCGATCCGGCTTTCTACATGTTTCAGATATCGATATGGGGCAGACTAGTGTCGATCAGGAACCAGTACCTGTTCCAGCCATTAATCAAATCCTGCACGAAGGTCAGACGCTTCTGGTACAGGTTGTAAAAGATCCGTTAGGTACTAAAGGGGCCAGGTTGACAACCAGTATTTCAGTTCCTTCGCGTTACCTGGTGTATATGCCTAATTCTTCATTGATTGGTATTTCAGTGAAAATTGAAGAGGAAGAAGAGCGTGAGAGGTTACGTTCTTTGTTATCGAATTGCATGACAAAAAATCGTAACGGTGGTTGTATTGTGAGGACCGCAGCAGAAGGGGTTGTCGACGAAGAGCTAAATCGTGATATTAATTTTTTATGCAAGTTATGGGATAGCCTACAGGAGCAGTCCAAAACGGCTAAACCCGGTACCGTTATACATGAAGATTTACCGCTGGCGGTACGCACCCTGAGAGACATGGTGAGCAATGATACCGATATTGTGAAGGTAGACTCTCGAGAAACTTATAAAAAGCTGAAAAACTTTTCTAAAAAATACATCCCCGATTTACCCTGCCTGATTGAGCACTATCCCGGTGATAGGCCTCTGTTTGATCTTTATAATATTGATGATGAAATTCAACGTGCCCTGGGGCGTAAAGTGGAGCTCAAATCAGGTGGTTACCTGATCATCGATCAAACCGAAGCGATGACAACCATCGATATTAATACAGGTGCATTTGTGGGCCATCACAACCTGGAAGAAACTATATTTAAAACTAATATGGAAGCTTCGCAGGCGTTAGCCCGACAATTACGTTTGCGTAATCTGGGTGGTATTATTATTATCGACTTTATCGATATGGTCACGGAGGATCATAAACGTCAGGTTTTGAAATCACTGGAAAAATATCTGGATAAAGACCATGCGAAAACACAGGTATGTGATGTCTCTCCTTTAGGTCTGGTTGAAATGACGCGCAAGCGAACACGTGAAAGTCTGGAGCATATTTTATGCGAATCCTGTGCGATCTGCGGTGGGCGTGGAACGCATAAAACCGTAGAGACGGTATGTTATGAAATTTTCCGTGAAATTTTACGCGAAGCACGAGTTTATGATGAAGCACGGCAATTACTGGTGATGGCAAATCAGGATGTCATTGATATGTTACTGGACGAAGAAGCGACCAGCCTGGCCGAGCTCGAAACGTTTGTTAAGATTCCGGTGAAATTACAGGTCGAAAGTTACTATTCCCAGGAAAACTATGACGTAGTGCCTGTTTAACCCCTATACCAGTAGCGAGTGTAGGAAAGTTGTTTCGATGAAAGCCGTCAGTATTAAAATTTATCATTTCAGTAAATGGACACTGCTAGTTTTCCTGATCTGTGTTGCTTTAATCAGTCTTACTGGACGAACCTTACTGAACAATGTTGCCTATTTTAAAAATGCCATTGAACAGGAACTGGCTGATTATGGCATTAAAGGGGTCGTGCTGGATAATATTGAAGGGCACTGGCAGGGATTACAACCCTTTTTAAAAATAAAGGGAGCTTCTCTTAGTATTCCGGGGCGCTCTCATGCCTTGTCTGTCAATGAGCTATCGCTTCGTGTTAAGTTGGTTCCCAGTCTGCTCAGTGGTGATTTAATACTGGAGTCATTTCATTCCAGTATAGAAAAGCTGGTATTAGTACGAGATGTTAACGGTTCATGGTGGCTGAATGATATCCCGTTAATGGCCGACACGGGTGGAAATTCAGAACTGGGTATTTATGAATTTTTTCAGCGACTGCCGACATTTGTCAATATCGATATAGGGCTGATTCAGTTACGTGATCTACGTCATCAGGTTGATTATTTAATTCAAAACACCACGCTACGCTCGAGCAGGAAAAAGCAAAAACTATCTCTCGAACTTATATCCCAGTTACCATCAACTCTAGGATATAAAATTGAGCTTTTTCTAACCGGGGATGCAGAGAAACAGCAGGTATATATTAAAGCCAACAGTCTCGATCTGCCCCGTCTTTTTCAACTGACATCACTAGAAAAAATCCCGCTGCAGCAGGCAGTTATGTCTATGCAAAGCTGGGTAGACATGAAACGTTTTCATGTAAACAAAATTATTTCGGAGGCCAGTGTCAGGCAACTGAGCTTCAGGCAGGCAGACAAAAACCAGCAGGCTTTAAATTTCTCTTTCCTGCAAAAAGCGAGCGTAGAGACTGATCGATGGATACTCGATACCAGGATAAAAAATATACACAAGGGAAAACAGAGCTTTACTGACGTGAGTTCTCAGATGCTGATTAGTAAAAAGGGCGATAAGCCGTTACTGTGGATTGACCAAACTAACCTGTCATTTCTGCATAGTATGCTGCAGGATGTGCTGAGTGATGAGTCAGTTATTAATTTACTCGACAAAGTTAAGCCTGTCGCAATGGTAAAAAATGTCGTCGCTGAACTGGATATTGAGAACCCGATACAATCCATAATCGGTTTCGATTTCGCTGGATATACTTCCCAAAATTATCTTTCAATTCCCGCTATCAGGGGCCTGGATGGATCATTTATGTCAGCCCGGGGTAAAAGCCAGATTGATATTGATGCAAAGCAGATGGAGCTTGATTTCGGTGATTTATTTAGGGCCCCAATAAAGCTCAATACATTGACAGCTAAAACGTTTGTACATATTAAAGATTCAAAATATTTTTTACAGGCTACAAATATTTCAGCAACTAATGAGGATGCCAGTGTACAGGGCAGAATGGACCTGCAGGCTAGTGCAAATAAACGACCTTTTGTGTCGATTCGGGCTAAATTTGATGATGCAAAGGTTGAGTCAGTTTCCCCATATTTGCCGGTAAAGATAATGCATGAAAACGTTGTTAACTGGTTAGACAAATCATTACTGTCCGGCCAGATCAGTAGTGCAGATTTTCTATTCCACGGGCGCCTGCAAAAACCTTCAATATTTACAGAAAAACAATCGGGAGTCATGCTGGCGAGAGTCAATGTGGTAAATCCTATGGTAGATTATTTAGCCGGATGGCCAGTTGCAGGACAGGGAAAAGGGTATGTGGAATTTCTAAATACCAGCATGCAAGCAGATTTTAAAAAAGTTAAGTATGCCAGTACCCGTGTCGACCGGGTGCAGTTACAAATACCGGACTTCCTGTCAGCCAGTTTATTGTTGACAGCCAGCAGCAAAACTAAGGCAAAAGATTTACTGTCAACCCTGAGCCGTCTGCCCGTATTAAATGTTTTTGATGAAGTGAAACGCAAAACGACAGTCATAGCGGGTCCGGTTAATACTGAAGTAAAACTTGATATACCACTTTCCAGTAAGTTGAAGAAAAAATTAAAGTGACTGCTAAAGCAGATTTCAAAGGTGTATCTCTGTCGATTCCGCAGTGGATGATAAAATTCAAAGATTTGAAAGGAGTTATTGATATTGATGATGAAAAAATTACTGCGGCGGCATTAACAGGCAAATTTTTTGGTGATCCAGTTAAGCTTAGTGCTAAACCGGATAGTAAACGAAAGCGCACTGAGCTTCATTTAGTCGGAAATATGCACAGTCGAAATCTATTAACCCTGACCCCCGATTATTTACAACAACCGGTGTCAGGTATCAGTTCCTGGGATTTGTCTGTATCTTTAGCGCACCGACCATCTGCGCAGGTGGCATTACTGGAAATTTCAGCTAATTCAAATTTAATGGGTACTGAACTTGATTTTCCTAGACCAGCCCGGTTGTCAAAAGCACAGCAGAAATCATTAACATTCAATGCATTATTTTTTCAGCAGGGTGATTTTACCTTTGATATTTCTCTGGCAGGAGATTTAAAGGTTGCTGGGGACATGAAGCTTGCTGAAGGTGTTTCTGATAATTTGCAATGGCTAAATATTTCTTTGGGGCGGGATAATACGATTAGTAATAGCAGGAAGGGGGTGACTGTTGGCGGTAAAACAGATCATATCAATTTGAATGACTGGTTTGATTATCAAAAATTGTATTTCCCGGATGGTGGTCAGGTTTCATTACCATTTTTGAAAAAGGTCAATTCACTGGATCTAGACATAGATCGTTTGTTTATAGGTAATCAACAGGCATTAAACAGTAAAGTTAAAATATTGAATGATGGCAAGTTGCTGCAAGGCAGTATTGAATCAAAGCTGGTAAAAGGCAATTTTAAAATACCTTATAGAATGGCCGTAGTAAAACCTTTTATGGCAGATCTGGAATACATTAAATTGAAAAAACCGGAGTCTACAGAAAAAACTAAAATCGACATCAATGATATGCCGAACCTTTTCATTAAAAGTAAATCGGTATCCTTTGAGGCAATGAACTTTACCGACTTTGTGCTGAGTAGCCGAAGTGAAACTAACAAGTTCTTTGTGGAGCAGCTGGATTTTTCAAGTGATGATGTGAAATTAAAGTCTTCGGGATATTGGCAGTTCGAACCGAAATCTAAGGAACATGTAAGTGTTTTTAACATTGATATAAAAGGGTCAGACTTTGGGAAAACAGTTAATAATCTGGGGCTTGGGGAATCGATACAGGGAAGCAGTGTTGACTTTAACGGTCAAATTGGCTGGGGAGGCGAGTTATATAGTATAAACTGGCCGACCCTGATAGGAGAAGTCGATCTGCAACTGGAAGACGGTTATTTACGAAATGTCGATCCTGGTGCGGGTCGTTTTGTAGGTTTATTGAGCTTCAATGCGTTGCCTAAACGTCTGTTTCTCGATTTTGGGGATGTAGTCAGGGAAGGTATGCAGTTTAATGAAATTAAAGGAAAGTTTAGTATTCATGGAGAAATAATGGAAACTGACAATGCCTCGATGGATAGTGTTTCGGCAAAAGTAAAAGTTAAAGGTGAAACCAATTTACGTCAACAAACCTATGATCAGACTATGACTATTATTCCGAAGATCGGTGATACATTACCGTTGCTGGGGGCAATTGCTGCAGGCAGTACGGTTGGCTGGGGATTGTTGTTAATTCAAAAACTATTCAATAAACCCATCGAAAAAAGCGTTGAAATAGAATATAAAGTAACCGGTAGTTGGCAAAAGCCAGAAGTAAACCTGGTAGAAAAATCCGGAAGTTAAACAGGAGAATAATAGTTTTAATGTTGAAGACTTATAAAACAAGGTTCAAAACCGCTATTTTGTTGCTGATACTGATAGCAACTGGCCTGCTTAATAACCCGGCCTGGGCAGTAAATTCTATTAGAATTTTCAATCTGAGCGCTGAGCAATGGGCACGTCCCAGGGCAGGGGAGGTGATACCTCAACTGGAACCTGTGCGACTTGCTGTTGCATACTGGGAATCCGGAGTGGATGCCAGTATTTTACTGAGTCATGCGGGTGAAGACAGTGGTGAAATATGGGCTGCTGAACTGAAAGACTGGCTGGTCACATTAGGCGTACCCGCAGACTTTATTATTCTTTCATCGGGATTACAGTCTGATGATGAAATCAGAATTTTGGTGGGTAGTAGACAGGAGCTAATAAAATAATGCGAGTAGCAGCAATACAGATGGCTTCAGGTTCCATTATTAGTGGTAATTTACTGGAAGCTGAAAAATTGATTTCTGAAGCGGTCAGTGACGGTGCTGAAATGCTAGTATTGCCAGAAAATTTTGGCATGATTGGAGTTAAACAGGAAGATGTTATCGAATTTGGCGAGAAACCTGGAGAAGGACCCTTACAGGAATTTCTGGCGGACCAGTCAAAACGTCATAACATTATTATTGTCGGTGGAACAATTCCGCTGAAATCTGATGACGATAAACGCTATCGTAATACCTTACCGGTCTACAACGGGGATGGAGAATGTATCGCTCAATATGACAAGATACACTTATTTGATGTATCTCTGCCTGATGCAGATGAAAGCTACAAAGAATCTGCGGTTAGTCAACCCGGCGATAAGATCGTTGTGGTTGAAGTTGGTGGAATAAAGTTAGGGCTCGCTACCTGTTATGACTTACGTTTTCCTGAATTATTTCGCCTTTTAGTGGATAAAGGTGCCGAAGTGATTGTATTACCTGCTGCTTTTACTGCGGCAACGGGTAAGGCTCACTGGCATGTGTTACTGCAAGCCAGAGCGATAGAAAATCAGTGTTTTGTTATAGCGTCAGCGCAGGGTGGATACCATGTGAATGGGCGTGAAACTTATGGCCATAGCCTGATAGTAGATCCCTGGGGTAATGTACTGGATGAAGTTAATTCTGGTTCCGGTTATGCCATAGCCAATTTAGATCTGCAGCAGCAACATAATATTCGTGAACGATTTCCGGTATTATCACATCGTAAATTTTTTGTAAATGAATAAGAGTTTTTCACCATGAAGCGCGCGAAGAACACGAAGATTGTTAAGTTTGATTTTAATGAAGCATAACTAGATAAAATGTCAGTATGAAAATGTCATATGCCATTTACAAATACTCTTCGTGCCTAAGTGGTGAATATTTAATAGATAATGAATCAAAGAGAAATATTTAATGACCTCTATTTTAACCACAGTTGACCAGGTAATACTTCAGCCAGCAGAATTAACGCTGGATAAAATTAACCAGACTCTGGATCAATTGCAGCAACATCATGTCGATGCAGGGGATCTTTATTTTCAGGTTTCCCAGCAGGAATCCTGGGTTATGGACGATGGCATTATTCGGGAAGGTTCTTTTAATATCGATAATGGCGTCGGAATTCGTGCCATGAGCGGTGAGAAAACGGGTTTTGCGTATAGCGATGATTTAAGTTTATCCGCGTTAACCGCAGCTACAAAAAATGCCAGTGCAATTGCCAGGCTTGGGCAGAATAAAACGGCAGCAAATGTGTTAACAGCCGGTCCATCAAAAGAGCTGTATCAGGCGCAAAACCCGATAGACAGTCGCAGCGCAGATGATAAGGTAGATTTACTCAAAAAACTCGATGTGTACACGCGATCACTGGATAATCGAATCGAGCAGGTAATTATCTCTATTTCCGGCAGTATTGAACATATCCTGATTGCTGCCACAGATAATACACTGGCAGCTGATATTCGACCGTTGGTGCGACTCAACGTGACCGTATTAATGAATGAAAAAGGACGCCGTGAGCAGGGTACAGCTGGTGGTGGAGGAAGACATAATTACGATACTTTTTTCGATACCGATATCGCTTTTGAATATGCCAGAGAAGCGGTAAGACAGGCTTCAGTTAATCTAAACTCTATTCCCACACCTGCCGGCAGTATGCCCGTTGTACTGGGTCCAGGCTGGCCTGGTGTATTATTACATGAAGCCGTTGGTCATGGTCTGGAAGGTGACTTTAATCGCAAAGGTACGTCGGCTTTCAGTAACAGTTTAGGGCAAAAGGTTGCATCATCACTGTGTACGGTGGTGGATGATGGCACACTGCTTAATCGGCGTGGTTCATTAACGGTCGACGATGAAGGGGTACCTGCAGAATGCACTACGCTGATTGAAAATGGCGTTTTAAAGGGCTACATGCAGGATAAAATGAATGCCCGTTTGATGGGCACTCAGTCTACTTCAAATGGTCGTAGAGAGTCATATGCCCACCTGCCGCTTCCTCGCATGACCAATACCTACATGCTACCCGGAGAATCCGATCCGCAGGAAATTATTGAGTCGGTCAAAAAAGGTATATATGCAGTTAACTTTGGTGGTGGTCAGGTTGATATAACTTCCGGACGATTTGTTTTTTCATTGTCCGAAGCTTACGAAATAGAAAATGGCAAGGTAGGTAGACCGTTAAAGGGAGCAACATTGATAGGTTCAGGCCCGGAAGTGATGAATAAAATTTCCATGCTGGGAAATGATCTTGCACTGGATACCGGTGTCGGCGTGTGTGGCAAGGAAGGTCAGTCTCTACCGGTTGGTGTCGGTCAGCCAACGTTGAAAATAGATGAAATAACGGTGGGTGGTACTGATGGTTAATGAGTTAAAAAAATACTCACCACGAAGTACACGAAGTTTAATGTCTGGTTAATGTGTGAAAAAATACCGTTAGAAATTATCAAAAATAGAGCTTGAATTGACAGCTCACAACCGGTTGGAGTCATTCCTTACAGGATAGGGTCAACGTGTCTGAAGTGTCGATACCGGTCATTAACACTCACCATGGTGAATATGCAAAATGTGCCGACTGAGGTCGTTTTCGTATATGTTTAGTTGACCCTGATTATTAGATTTCTTCAGACTCTTTCTTCTCGACTGTGCCAGACTCTGACGATGATAATGGTTTGTTGTTTCAGGCGATAGCGGATGGTGTGGCCACCGCGACCAAAATGAGTGTATAAGTCTCTAAACGCTTCACAGTCTTCATCAAGACTGGGCATGCCGGCTTCTGGATTTTTTAACGGGATGTTGACCGCGCGAAAAATGCGTTGACCGGCTTTTTGGGCGACAAAAGGATTATCTTTTTGTATGAAATGCCTGAGTCGCGCCATATCCTCTAAGGCACCGGGCAGCCAGTTTATTTGATAGCTGGACACGGCTTCTCCTTGTCGCTTCCCCAGGATTCCAGCCATTCCACCATGGTGTCATGTTCGATGATCTCACCCATTTGCTCATAAGCTTCCCAGCGTTCAAGGGTCTCCTGTTGTCTTTTTTCCTGGTTCTCTAGCTGGTCGATTTAACGGCGCAACGCTTCTTTGGCCAGATAGCTTTTTGAGCGATTACTTTTTTTGCCAACGCGCTCAGCCGTTGTTCCAGTTCGGGTTCTAATCGGACGCCTAACATGATTTTTCCTCGTGATTGACAGCCTGTTAAACATTGTTTAACAGTAGTATTTTTATGCTTTCAGTGCTAGAGAAAGTAGAGGGCATTCATATATTGTAACCCTTGTTAGCTCTTCCCGTGTCAATGTTAATCAATTGGGGTCCTTAATATATCGTGTGAGAAAAAATACAGTTAAAAGTTGTCAAATATTGAACTTGAATTGACAGCTATCGACCCAAAGAAGCATTTTAACTCTCGGCTGCACCAGACAAACTCTTGAGGCACTTTTCTACTTCAGATATCACTGTGGTTACTCTATTCGGTGTGAATTTATTCGTATGAGTACCCATATAAAGAGTCTCACTGACTTTATTAGTCAGCCGATGTATTTTTACTTTTTTACTCTCCTTAAAAGCTCCTACAGCGTGGCTAGGTAGGACTGTAAACCCTAGCCCCATACTCACAGGCTCAAGAATTAGATTGATTTGGTTTGAAAAACCTGACCTTTTAAATTGATTACTATTCTGGAACTCTGGGAAGTTTACACTAAGTAACTGACCGGCATGATAAGCACCATCAGGGTGACCAATAAATCCTAACTCAATTAGTTGATCCCAGCCAGGCTTTAAGATGCACGGTGGCGTAACCAATAAGAGCTCTTCTTCTGCAATAGGCCTCAGACTAACCCCACCCATTGTTGACAAGCAGGTCATTAGGCCGATATCCACCTTATGCTCCGCAATCAATCTCTCTATATCGCTGTTAGGTGCAAATCGATATTCAACAACCAGCTTTGGATAATGCTTTTGCAATTCCAATAAATGTGGGTAAAGCTTAAGACCTACGCTCCCAGGTGATGCTACCTTCACTATACCTTCATAGGCAGGGTCTAAACCTACCCGCTTCTCAAGATCCGTTAATGAAAGAATTAGCTTCTGACCTTCCTGGTATAAGCGGTCACCGGTACTAGTGAGGGAGAATTTCTTACCTTTCCTAATAAGTAGCTGCTGACCCAGGTGGGTTTCTAGCTTACGCACATGCTGACTGACCCCTGGCTGAGTCATGTTGAGGTTTTCAGCAGTACGAGTGAAATGACCAACCTCGACAAGTGAACAAAAACTGCGTAGCCAAACAGGATTAATCATTACATTATGTACTCATA
>CALCSG010000431.1 GCA_937894085.1 uncultured Gammaproteobacteria bacterium
TGAAAGCAGTTTCTCAAACTGTGCCGGAATCTACCGAATTACAGCAGTTGTATGATGCACTGGTGCTGGCAACGCATGATTATGTAATCAAAAATGGATTTAAAAAAGTGGTGCTGGGTTTATCCGGCGGCATAGATTCAGCGCTGGTTCTGGCGATTGCAGTCGATGCATTAGGGGCTGATGCAGTTCATGCCATTATGATGCCATACCATTACACCGCAGAAATCAGTAAGTCTGATGCGGCCGAGCAGGCCCGCCTGCTGAATGTCAGTTATTCAGAAATAGCGATCAGTGAGCCGGTGCAGGCCTTTATGAATGTGTTAGAAGATGAGTTTAGCGGTCTGGGTAAGGATGTTACTGAGGAAAATTTACAGGCACGTAGTCGTGGTGTGATCTTGATGGCAATTTCCAATAAGAAAGGTGCCATGCTGTTGACCACAGGCAATAAAAGCGAAATGTCGGTGGGCTATGCCACGCTGTATGGTGACATGGCCGGTGGTTTTGCACCGATCAAGGATGTCTCCAAGATGACAGTCTTTGCGCTGGCTAATTTTAGAAATTCTTTAAGCCCGGCGATTCCGCAGCGGGTCATTGATCGTCCGCCATCGGCAGAACTGGCACCGGATCAGAAAGATGAAGATTCATTGCCTCCTTATGAAATTCTGGACCCGATTCTACAGATGTATATCGAGCAGGATATGTCGGTGGCAGATATTATTGATCATGGTTTTGATAAAGAGACAGTTAAGCGGGTGACCTGGCTGGTGGATATGAGTGAATATAAACGACGTCAGTCACCACCGGGTGTCAGGGTAACACAGCGGGCATTTGGTAAGGAGCGTCGTTACCCGATCACTTCGGGTTTTAAGCGTAGTTAGGAAATTTGCACCACGAAGTCACGAAGAACACGAAGAAAGATAAGGAAAGTTAAAGGTAATAGGGCAACTCAGTTATTGTTACCATTCTGAAATAAACTTATTACACTAAAGAGTTAATCTTCGTGACTTCGTGGTGAACAGCTTTTGAATTTAACCCGAAAGATTAGCGGATTCTTCAGCGTAATTGTGAATTAAGAACTCTATACTTAAAAAAGTGCCATGTCTGAAATGGATACCGGCTAAGAGCATGCCGGCATGACGGTTTCATTTTAACCTATTGAGCTATCCTACTAACGCCCCCTGTGTCAGGATACTATAACTTTCTTTCTTCGTGTGCTTCGTGACTTCGTGGTGAACAGCTTTGTGTCTTCTAGCCCGAAAAATTAGCCGCTTCTTCACCATAGTTGAGAATCAGAATTCTACGGGTATCATCTGCCAGTTCTGTCAGGTTAAGATTCTGGTAAGCGATAATTTGTACCTGTAAAGCGCGTTTGATGGAGGAGCTTCCCTGATAGGTTTCCAGCAGGTTTTTTGCACGGCTGGCGGCAGCTACCCAGGCGTTTTTCGATAAATAAAACTCGGCTACTTTTAATTCAACTCTGGCCAGCTGGTTTCTCAGGTAGACCATGCGTTTAACCGCATCCTTTGTGTATTTGCTATCAGGAAAGCGGTTAACCAGTATGGAAAAATCCTGATAGGACTGTTGCATGATAGATTCGTCATAATCTGCGAGGTCACGCGTGTAAAACCGGTCAACGATTGAGTCTCTCAGGCCGAAATTAATCCGGCCTTTCATATAATAGGCGTAATCGACGGCCGAATGACGAGGATTCAGTTTAATAAAGCGATCGGCAGCTGCAGTTGCTGACTCGGGTTCTTCATACAGATAATAGGCGTAGATGACGTCCAGTTGTGCCTGGGTCGCATAAATACCAAAGGGATAGCGCGACTCAAGCGTTTCGTACAATTCGATGGCGCTTAGGTAGTTATCCGATGCCATGCGGTCTTTAGCTTTTGCATAAATTTCTGCAGCAGATAAACCCTCGGTGGGGTCAACAGGTTCGCCTGAGCAGCCAACCATTATTAGTAATGATAGAATAAGCGCTGTGATTTTCACTCGTTTAGCCATAATGTGTAATATTTTTTCGGACGCGCAGTATACCAATATATGAAAATAATTCAGCAGCAGCTTACTATTAACGAACAAACCAGTGGACTAAGACTGGATCAGGCACTGTGTACTTTTATGCCTGAGTATTCACGCAGTAAAATCCAGGACTGGATTAAACAGGGGTTTATCCTGCTTAATGATGCTGTTCCCAAACCGAAAATTAAAGTTTATGTCGGCGATGTGTTGCAGCTTGATATCCCGCCAACGACGAAAACTTATGACCAGCCGCAGCAGGTTGAGTTCGATATTATTTTTCAGGATGAGCATCTTTTTGTGGTGAATAAACCAGCTGGTCTGGTGGTTCATCCTGCAGCGGGACATGCTTCCGGTACTTTACTGAATGGATTGTTATTTCTGGACCCGGACTTAGAACAACTTCCAAGAGCTGGCATAGTGCACCGGCTGGACAAGGATACGACGGGTGTGATGGTAGTAGCGCGAACGCTGGAGGCGCATGCCGCACTGGTGGATGCCCTGCAATTGCGTGATATAAAAAGAGAATATGTGGCGATCACTCAGGGAGTTGTGACGGCGGGTCGTACTATTGAACAGCCAATCGGGCGTCACCCGGTTGATCGAAAACGTATGGCGGTTCAGGAAAATGGCAAGGATGCGGTGACCCATTTTTCGGTCAGAGAAAAATACCGCAGTCACTGTTTGATTGATGTGCAACTGGAGACCGGACGAACGCACCAGATCCGGGTACACCTGGCCCATATACGCCATCCATTACTCGGCGATCAGGTTTATGGAGGGCGCCTTGCTATTCCTAAAGGTATTTCAGCTGAACTGGAACAGTTGATTCGAGGATTTAAACGCCAGGCCTTACATGCTCGTCGGTTGAGCTTTGCGCACCCGATTAGTGGTGAACCATTGTCGTTTACAGCTGATTTACCGCAAGATATGTTACAGATGATTGAAGGGTTACAGAAAGATGCCAGTTTATGATGAGCAGCCAGTGTCATTTGAATTAGATCTTATTCAACCTGACTGGCCGGCTCCGCAGTCAATCGTAGCCTGTAGTACAACTCGTTCTGGAGGAGTTAGTGGAGCAGGGTTTAAAAGTTTAAATCTGGCTACACATGTCAATGATAATGCGCAACAGGTAGCGATCAATCGACAGCGTTTGGTTGACTATTTAAAGCTGCCGTCTGAACCGCAGTGGCTGCAACAGACACATAGTATTAAGGTGGTAGATCTGGATACAGAAAGCTTACGTGACGGTGATGCAGCGCTGACTTCGATAGCGGGGAAAGTCGCTGTCGTTTTAACCGCAGATTGTTTGCCGGTGCTATTCTGTAACAGGCAGGGCAGTGAAGTTGCAGCAGCTCATGCCGGCTGGAAAGGTCTGCTAAATGGTGTGCTGGAACAGACGGTAATAAAAATGAATTCACCCGCAGAACACATTATGGCCTGGATGGGACCGGCAATCGGGGCTACGCAGTTTGAAGTCGGCTCAGAAGTGAGGGATGCTTTTATACAACATGAAGAAGAAGTAGAAAGCTGTTTTAAAGAAAGTCGACAGGGACATTATCTGGCTGATTTATATGCGATAGCGAAATTACGATTGAAAAAGCAGGGTATAACCTCTATTTATGGAGGTGAGTTTTGCACCTTCACTGAGAAGCAACGCTTTTTCTCATATCGACGTGAAAAAATCACTGGCCGACAGGCTTCCTTGATCTATATCAAAAAATAACTCTCAGCTTTCATTGAAATTAATTAAATTAAACCTATCTATTCGATAGATTAAATTTATGAGAGGAAATGCCATGAAAATGGAGCGATTAACCACTAAGTTTCAGGAAGCCCTGGCGGATGCCCAGTCTGTCGCTGTTGGACGGGACCATCAGTTTATTGAGCCCGTGCATGTGCTGGTTGCCATGCTTGATCAGCGTGGAGGGTCAGTTCGCCCGTTATTAATGAAAGCGGGTGTGAATGTAAATGTTTTGCGCTCTCAACTTAGTGAACTACTGGAAAAGCAGTCCACTGTAGAAGGGGCAGAGGGCGATTTACATATTTCTAACGCGCTCGGAAAGTTATTTAACATTACCGATAAACTGGCGCAGAACCGGGGTGATGATTTTATTTCATCCGAATTGTTTCTGATAGCGGCTATCGAAGATAAAGGTGTGTTGAGTGATGTCTTAAAATCCTCTGGAGCCGATAGAAAGAAACTCGAAAAAACCATTGAAGAAGTTCGTGGCGGGCTGGCAGTGACCGATCAGAATGCCGAAGATCAACGTCAGGCTCTGGAAAAATACACGGTAGATCTAACCGAACGGGCAGAGCAGGGCAAACTTGACCCTGTGATTGGTCGGGACGAGGAAATTCGCCGTGCCATTCAGGTTCTACAACGCCGTACCAAGAATAACCCGGTATTAATCGGTGAACCCGGTGTGGGTAAAACCGCCATTGCAGAAGGTCTGGCGCAGCGTATTGTGAATGGTGAAGTGCCTGAAGGCATGCGTCATAAACGTTTATTGTCACTGGATATGGGTTCATTGATCGCGGGTGCCAAGTTTCGTGGTGAATTTGAAGAACGTCTGAAAGCAGTGCTGAGTGATTTATCCAAACAGGAAGGCCAGATCATCCTGTTTATCGATGAATTACATACCATGGTGGGAGCCGGCAAAGCAGAAGGTTCGATGGATGCGGGTAATATGCTAAAACCTGCGCTGGCGCGTGGTGAATTGCACTGTATCGGTGCAACAACACTGAATGAATACCGTCAATATGTGGAAAAAGATGCAGCACTCGAGCGCCGTTTTCAAAAAGTGATGGTGCTGGAACCTTCAGTAGAAGATACCATAGCGATTTTGCGTGGTCTAAAAGAGCGTTATGAAGTGCATCATGGTGTGGATATCACCGATCCAGCGATAGTCGCCGCGGCAACCCTGTCGCATCGTTACATTACTGACCGGCAGTTACCGGATAAGGCAATTGATTTAATCGATGAAGCGGCCAGTCGCATTCGTATGGAAATAGATTCCAAACCGGAAGAAATGGATCGTATGGAACGACGTTTAATTCAGCTCAAGATCGAACGCGAAGCGCTTAAAAAAGAAAATGACGAGGCTTCGGTCAAACGACTGGAAATACTGCAGAAGGAAATCTCTAAACTGGAACGTGAATTTTCAGATCTGGAAGAAATCTGGGTATCTGAAAAAGCTGCATTACAGGGTTCCACCACTATCAAGGAAGAACTGGAAAGAGCGCGTCTTGACCTGGAAACAGCACAACGTGCCGGTGACCTGGGACGTATGTCTGAACTGCAATATGGGCGGATTCCAGAGCTCGTAAAACAGTTAGATATGGCTGCTAATGTCGAAATGCAGGATATGACATTGCTCAAAAATAAAGTTGGCGCAGAAGAAGTTGCCGAAGTCGTTGCGCGCTGGACAGGTATTCCAGTGTCAAAGATGCTGGGATCTGAGCGCGAAAAACTGTTGCATATGGAAGAGCAACTGGCAAAACGCGTGGTGGGACAAAAAGAAGCTTTGAATGCGGTTTCCAATGCGATTCGTCGTTCGCGCTCCGGTTTGTCTGACCCCAGTCGTCCGAATGGTAGTTTCCTGTTTTTAGGGCCTACCGGTGTGGGAAAAACCGAACTGACCAAGGCGTTGACCGAATTTCTGTTTGATACCGAAGATGCGATTGTGCGTATCGATATGTCTGAATTCATGGAAAAACACAGCGTGGCCCGTCTGGTAGGTGCGCCTCCGGGATATGTCGGCTACGAAGAAGGTGGTTACCTGACCGAAGCTATTCGACGTCGTCCGTATTCGGTGATTTTACTGGATGAAGTAGAAAAGGCTCATCCGGATGTGTTTAATATTCTATTACAGGTGCTGGACGATGGGCGTCTGACTGATGGCCAGGGACGCACAGTGGATTTCCGTAACACGGTTATCGTGATGACATCTAACATGGGCTCAGATCAGATACAGGCTATGTCGGGTGAGGAAAACTATGAAGCGATGAAACATGCGGTGATGCAGACAGTGGGTAATTATTTTCGTCCTGAATTTATTAACCGTATCGATGAAACAGTGGTGTTCCACCCATTGGGTAAAAAAGAAATACGTGTCATAGCAGGTATTCAGCTTAAACACCTGGAACAACGACTGGCTGAACGTGATTTGCAGATGACAATATCGGATGCAGCACTGGATGAGTTAGGTGCTGTAGGTTTTGATCCGGTTTATGGTGCCAGGCCGCTGAAGCGTGAAATTCAGCAATCGATTGAAAACCCGCTGGCACATTCTATCTTATCCGGTGATTTTATCCCGGGCGATATCGTGCAGATAGATGTCAATGAAAATATGCAATTTGTGTTTACCAAGGCAGTTAATCGCTAAACTAAAGTTGAAATTTATTTGTTTGAGGCATATAACATAAAAAGATAAGGTAACTTTATCTATCGTGACTATAATCGGGTCACGATAGAATTATTTAGTAAATAATAATTAACATGGCAGTATTCGCGAACCTTCTTTTTGGACGTACCTTAAAACAGTTCCTGGCCTGTAAAGACCTGGAAAGTTCGAGTGGGCAGGCACTCACAAAAAAAATTCAGTCTTCAGCTAAAAATTCACTGGAAAGAATTCTTGAAATAATCCCCAGAACTCCGAAGCCTCATAGTGATGTGCTGAAGAAAATTTGTGAAAATGAAATTAACCGGGATTCTGAAGATCGCTTTCTAAATAATCTTGAGAGTGATACTACTCAATTACGCCTGGCAACAAAAAATTTACTTGGAAATTCTACCCAAATAAATCCCAGTAAACTTTTTCAACGTTTACATGAAACTAATATTTCGAAATCTGAAATTATAGATATTCTGGATCTTCAGCAAAAAAACCTGCAACCGGAACTGTATGTAAAAAATGCTTTAAAAATGGAAAAAGGTTATGCCAGCCGGTTATTTGATATTGCGCGGGCTAATGCCGGTCGAACTGATATGTCGTCATTGAGTATCGATATTGAGAGCATTGAAAATCCGGAAGTTAAAATCATGCTGATTCGCTTTTTAGGCGCAGTCAACCAGCCACAGGCCGCTGACATGATTCTGCAGTTTCTGGGAGATAAATCGAAAGTTGTTGTTATAGAAGCGCTTAAAAACCTGAAAAATATGACGGTAGCGTTCAATCCCGCACCTGTTGCCAGGTTTATTCCAGAAATGCGTGAACAGGATGTGCAGACGGCATTTGAAGTGTTACAGGCGAATGCCAGCGCCGATACTTTACCGGCCCTGGCTGAACTGCTGGCCACTAAGAACGAACAGTTTAAACAACAGGCCAGTCAGATAGTGGCCCGTCACGTTACCACTGAAAGCCTGGAAGCTTTATTATTAGCGCTAGATAAATATGAATGGTGGAGTAAGGAACAGGCGATAAACAGTATCTTCAGTGTAGCCAATAAAAAGCTTGATTCTGCGGCATTTAAACTACTCAAGCATGAAAATGAATTTATTCGTAATACAGCGAACCAATTGTCGGCCGGTAGTTCATTGACGACCGGTGATATTACCGGTATATCCAAATCTATTTTTAATGATGACTGGCAAATACGTGAAAGAGCTATACAACAAATAGGCCAATCTGGTAATAAGTCTGCATTAACATTATTGAATAAAGTTATAGATGTTAAACCTGAATCGTCTATTGCCGTGCTAAAAGCGGTGTCACAATTAGGTTTCAGCAAAGGTCTTGAAATAACCTCCAAATGTCTACTGAAGAAAGAAGCTGCTATTCAGCGTGAAGCGCTGTTAACCACCAGTCAAATAGTGACACAGCGACACGCTGACAGTGTACGTAATGGCATTATAAAAATTGTACCCAATTTGCAGGCGACCGTGAGAGATACGGCACTTGAAGTGATCAACGAAATAACGCTCAAATTTAATCTGCCGAAACTTAATCTCGATGAAGATGATCTGTTTGAAACCCGGTTGATAAAAATAGAGGAAAATAAGGATAAAAATTCTAATCAAACCCAATTGGGGCAATCAGGCAACGTAGATAAAACTGAAGTAGTTCCAATAGAAAAAACTGTTGCGGTTAGTTATCAGCATATCGAAGAGTTAAAACCGGGGGATCACTGGATGGACCGTTACCGGGTGCAAAAGGAAATAGGACGTGGAGCGATGGGACGAGTCATGCTGGTGAACGATGAAACAGTTGGTGAAACTCTGATCCTGAAATTTATGCATCCTGAATTAACTGCAGACGTGAAAGCACGAGAGCGTTTTTTACGAGAACTAAAATATGCGCGTAAAATTAGTCACAAGAATGTCATACGTATCCATGACTTTTTAGTAAAAGAGGGTGTATCGGCTATTTCTATGGAGTACTTTGTCAGTCAGGGGCTGGATTACCTGATTAAGAATAAGCTACTGACATCAGAACAGATGTCACTGGAAATTTTATACCAGGTGAGCGATGGTATGTGGGGAGCACACCAGCAGGATGTTATTCATCGTGATTTAAAACCCAGTAATATACTGGTAGATACTGCGAATCATGCCAAGGTGGTTGATTTTGGTATTGCTTCGGCCAATTCTGAGAACGAAGTAACCCTGACAAAAACCGGTATGATCATCGGTACGCCTGCTTATCTATCGCCAGAAAGAGCGAAGGGGCTGGAAGCGGGAACCCAGTCGGATATTTATGCACTGGGTATCATTGCCTATAATATGTTTAATGGAGGCCTGCCCTATAAAGGTGAGCCCATCTCATTGTTGTTTCAGCATATCGAAGGTAAAGCTACCCCTTTGTATCGTCTGGATAAGGGGATTTCAAAAGGTGTTAGTATGTTGGTTGAAAAAATGATGGCTGTTGATATGAGCCAACGTTATCAAACCATGAAAGAAGTACGTGACAGTATTAAAGAGTTAATGATATGAGCATGCAAAAGACAATTGAGCAAAAACTGGACTCAGCCTTTAGCCCTGAGTATCTGGCAGTGGAAAATGAAACGCACATGCACAATGTGCCTGCCGATGCGGAATCGCATTTTAAAGTGACCGTTGTGTCGGATGAATTTAACAACTTAATGTTGATTAAACGACATCGCCTGGTGAATAAAGTGCTGGAAGATGAACTTAAAAAGATTCATGCACTGGCTTTACATACTATGACCAAAGACGAGTGGTTTGTAAGAGCTGGCAAAGTCGCTAATTCTCCGCCATGTGAAGGTGGTGGAAAGTAGGGTGCGCCGTGCGCACCATAATATCTAAAATTATTATCAAGCCTGGCCGCGCTGAGAAACCTTCGTTAAACAATCCCCGAGTCCAGCGGATTGATACCATATATTACTGACAGAATTTCATTAAAAGGCAGCTGGTATTTATCCTGCATATCCACAGCATGTTGCAGGTTTTGCATCATTGACCTGTTCTTCGTTTTAAAATTAAGTGCATACAATAAAATATTTTCATATTCCTGCGTTTCAAGGCAAAGCGTTTGATTGCTAAATGTCTGACGTAACAGGCTGTAAAACGACTTGAAAGTTGCGTCGCTGTTTATCAGCATGTTATATGCCACGGCTCCCTGTGTTGATAAACAGCTTTTAATTTGTCGGGTGAACTGTTTATCCCTTGTCCATTCAGGTGACTGGCTTCCATCAAAAATATCAACCACAACCAGGTCGTACTTCAGGGTACATTGCTGTATGTATTGACGGGCATCATCAATCACGTATTGAAGCCGCTCGTCGGCCAGTGGCAACATCATTTGTGTTTGTGCAATATGGATTAATTCTTCGTCAAAATCGACGCCTGTTACCTGGCTCTGCGGCATATGATGTTTAAAAAAATGAACCAGAGAACCGGCCCCGACACCGAGTAACAGTATTGTTTTCGGGGGAGGTATAAAAAGCAGGATTCCCATCAGGAATTGCAGGTTGGTCATCACCAGTTGCTGAGGGGATTGAGTGTTTATCGCTGATTGAATGGCTTCGGGTTCGGCTGCAAATACAAGTTGCAATAGCTCATTTTTTTGCTGGATGACAATATCCCGATGCCGGGTAGATGTTTGTTGATTATCAGTCTTATTTTTAATCAGCAGTTCCTTCATCGTTTTCCACCACCGGAAACTTTCAACATCAAATTATCAACTGCGCGGCTGGACAGTATTCGTTTCAGGTAACCGAATAAATAGGTCGGGAAGGTGACGTAGTAACGAACTTTCGGTTTGTCACTTTCCAGTGCATGAATTACTTTTTCTAATACAGCCTCAGCCGGTAATGTGAAGCGTGTGGCATGACCCTGTTTTTGCAATCGTTGTTCCATCGCCAGGTAACTGGACTCATGCGCACTGCCTTGCCGTTTGATAAACCGGTGAAAAGCTTTTTCAGCATTCTGACGGAAACTGCTCTCAATCGGGCCGGGTTCAATCAGCGAGACTTCGATCTGAGTGTTAGCCAGTTCCAGGCGCAATGTATCGGACAGACCTTCGATAGCAAATTTACTGGCTGCATAAGCGCCGCGATAGGGTAATGCAACAAATCCCAGTACCGAACTGTTTTGAATGATTCGTCCGCTGCCATGTTGTCGCATAACCGGCAGAATCAGGTTAGTTAATTCCAGCCAGCCGAACACATTGGTTTCAAACTGGTGACGTATTGCATCACGGGAAAGGTCTTCCACCGCACCGGCCAGTCCATAAGCACCATTATTAAACAGGGCATCCAGTTTGCCATTACACAATTCGAGGCATTGTTGAAAAGCCGAGTGGATAGAATCGGTATCTGTTAAATCTAATTGAATACACTGAAGTCCTTCACTTTGTAAGCGCTGGACATCTTCGGGTTGGCGACAGCTGGCAATTACATTATGCCCACGTTGCTGTAAACCATGGGCAACGCAATAACCTATTCCAGTCGAGCAGCCGGTAATGAGTATGGATTTTAATTTCATTGTTGGAATATAACAAAAAGAACCTATATTATAGGTTTCTTATGTTTAATGTGAATGAATAACCGGAAATCATTATGCCTATTTACGAGTATATCTGTGAAGCCTGCAATGAAACTTATGATGCACTGCAAAAAATGAGTGATGCGCCATTAACTGTTTGCAAGGCTTGCGGCAAACCTCAGCTAAAGAAAAAACTTTCTGCCCCGAGCTTTCGTTTAAGTGGTTCAGGCTGGTATGAAACTGATTTCAAATCAGGAAGTAAAAAGAATGTAGCTGATAGTGGTTCCAGTTCAACTACCTCTACCTCCACCTCCACCTCCACCTCTAAAAGTTGTGGTACCGGGGGGTGCTCGACCAGTAAGTAAGAGTTTCATTTCTACTTATTCTTTTATATTCCACAGGCTTAGGATACTATTGCCGGCCTTGACTTTTGCGGCAAACTGGCCGCAAAAATAAACCTTAAAAATCTAAATTTAACAGCAGGTGTTTCATGCGTACGCATTATTGTGGTGAATTAAACTCGACTCATATTGATCAGCAAGTGACCGTCACGGGTTGGGTTAATCGTCGCCGTGATCATGGTGGCGTAATCTTTGTCGACCTGCGAGATCGTGAAGGTGTGTTACAGGTCGTTTTTGATCCGGATGATGCTGTCATGTTTAGTAAAGCAGAACGAGTCAGAAATGAATTTGTTTTAAAAGTTACCGGCAAGGTTAGAAGCCGTCCCGAAGGTACTGTCAATAAAGATATGGCTACCGGCGAAATTGAAATACTGGGTCTGGATCTGGAAATTCTAAATGAATCTGAAACACCACCATTTCAGCTGGATGATGCCGATGTGCATGATGATATTCGCCTGAAATACCGTTATATCGATTTGCGTAAACCTGAAATGTTAGAGCGTATGAAATTACGTGCGAAAGTGACACATTTCATGCGCACATTCCTGGAAGGCAATGGTTTTATGGATATTGAAACACCGATGCTGACCCGTGCTACTCCTGAAGGTGCACGAGACTACCTGGTACCCAGTCGTACATATCCCGGTCATTTTTTTGCGTTGCCACAGTCTCCCCAGTTATTTAAGCAGTTACTGATGATGTCCGGCATGGATCGTTACTATCAGATTGTTCGTTGTTTTCGCGATGAGGATTTGCGTGCTGACCGTCAGCCTGAATTCACTCAGCTTGATATAGAAACTTCTTTCATGAATGAAGATGACATCATGTCGATTATGGAAAAGCTGATGCAGGGCATGTTCAAAGATGTGCTGAATGTCGATATTGATACCGTTTTCCAGCGCATGCCTTACTCTGAAGCTATGCAACGATTTGGTTCGGATAAACCGGATTTAAGAATTGATCTGGAGCTAGTCACGATTTCTGATTTGCTGGCAGATGTTGAATTCAAGGTATTTTCCAGTCCTGCTAATGATCCTGACGGCCGGGTGGCTGCATTACGTGTTCCGGGTGGTAACTCTTTAAGTCGTAAACAGATAGATGATTACACTAAATTTGTCAGTCGTTACGGTGCAAAAGGTCTTGCTTATATTAAATGTAATGATGTGGCTGCCGGGCGAGAAGGCTTGCAATCTCCTATTCTAAAATTCATGCCTGATGAAGCTATTGAAGGTATTTTGCAGCGTACCGGTGCCGAGTCAGGCGATTTGATTTTCTTTGGTGCAGATAAGGAAAAGATTGTCAATGAATCGCTAGGTGCTTTACGTGTTCAGGTCGGACAGGATATGAACCTGGTGGCAGAAGGCTGGTCCTTCCTGTGGGTTGTCGATTTCCCCATGTTTGAACATGATGAAAAGGAAAATCGCTGGACAGCTCTACATCACCCCTTTACCGCACCGAATATTGATGATCCAGCTGAACTGGAAGCTAATGCCGGTAAAGCTTTATCACGTGCCTACGACATGGTATTGAATGGGGTAGAACTGGGTGGCGGCTCAATTCGTATTCATCGCACCGAAATGCAACAGAAAGTACTCAGCCTGCTGGGTATAGATGAGCAGGAAGCTGAAGATAAATTTGGATTTTTACTGACTGCGCTCAAATATGGTTGTCCTCCACACGGTGGTATCGCTTTTGGTCTGGACAGGTTAATTATGTTAATGACAGGTACTAGCTCAATTAGAGATGTTATGGCATTTCCTAAAACCCAGACAGCAGCCTGTCTGTTAACTTCGGCACCGTCTACCGTGAGCGAGCGACAGTTGAAGGAACTTTCGATCCGGGTTAGAAAACCGGCTGTTGAAGGTTAATCTGGATTAGATTTTAGCATATTCAGCAAGTCAGGCTTTTTCCTCACTTGCTGATTGCGGCATATTAATTCTCAGTACGGTATAAATAAATGCTAAAAATGAGGTTATTTTATGGTTACTTTTGCAGTAGTATTGAATTTTAAAATATAAAAGATAGATTGCTATGGCCGTCAACTCTCTTGAACTTCAGCCTTACTCTCAGTTAGACGATGAAAATTGTCGTCAACGCATACTGTCAGCTAAAAATACGCTAGGCGAACGAGTTGTTATTCTGGGTCATCATTATCAACGTGATGAAGTTTTTGAACATGCTGATTTTTCGGGTGATTCACTAAAGCTTTCACGTGAAGCAGCAAATTCCAAAGCAGAATTCATCGTTTTTTGCGGTGTACATTTTATGGCTGAAGTGGCGGATATTCTGTCACGTCCTGATCAGATTTCTATTTTGCCTGATTTATCAGCCGGTTGTGCAATGGCAGATATGGCCGACTTAACCAAGGTTGAGCGTGCCTGGCAGGAATTATCCCAGGTGCTTGATCCTGATGAAAAAATTACACCGATTACCTACATTAATTCAGATGCCAATCTGAAAGCTTTTTGTGGTGATCACCAGGGTGTGGTTTGCACGTCTACAAATGCACAAAAAATTCTTGAATGGGCTTTTTCCAAACGTGAAAAGGTACTGTTTTTCCCGGATCAGCATCTGGGACGAAACACCGGCGCAAAAATGAATATACCACTGGAAGAAATGGTCGTGTGGGATTTTGATCAGCCGATGGGTGGTTTAACCGAACAACAGATTCAGCATGCAAAAATGATTCTATGGAAAGGTTTCTGTTCGGTACACCAGATGTTTAAACCGGTACAGATCGATAACTTCCGCAGAGAATTTCCTCAGGGTAAAGTGATTTCACACCCCGAAAGCAGTTATGAAGTATGTCAGAAATCTGATTTTGTGGGGTCCACGGAGTATATTATTAATCAGATCGCCGATTCTGAGCCAGGCACCGACTGGCTGGTTGGTACTGAATTAAACCTTGTAAATCGTTTGCATAATCAAATGAAGGACCAGCAAAAAACCGTAAAATTTATGTCACCGACGGTGTGTATGTGTTCTACCATGTTTCGCATTGATCCTCAGCATCTTGCCTGGGTTTTAGAGAACCTGGTGGAAGGCAATGTCGTTAACCAGGTTACAGTGCCTCAGCAGGTTGCGAATAGTGCCAGAGTAGCGCTGAAGCGGATGCTTGAAATATCGGCCTGAGCTGGTGGAATAAAAAGTCTTCAATGATTAACTTTTTTGCTTTCAAAAATCTATACTTCGTGCTCTTCGTGGTAAAAAGGGTATTAAACTCTGGACTTACTTGAAGTTATGAACGTTAAACCCCTACATCCTTCCAGAACTCGCCGAGGAGTTACTCCGGCTACTAAATTTGTCACTCTTATCGGAGATTATGGTACCAGTGATTTTGTATTAAAGCGTGGAGATCGCTTACATGAAGTGACTATCGCTTATGAATGCTGGGGCAGCTTAACTGCTAATAATGACAATGCTATTCTGATTTTTACCGGTCTGTCTGCCAGTGCTCATGCTGCTTCTTCAGAAGGAAATACTGAGCCGGGCTGGTGGGAGTTTATGATTGGCCCCGGTAAAGCCATAGATACCGATCGATTTTTTGTAATTTGCGTGAATTCACTAGGTGGCTGCTTTGGTTCCACCGGTCCCGAATCCATTAATCCTGTCACACATAAGCCGTATGGTGCCGACTTTCCTGATCTGACTATTGAAGATATGGCGAAGGCCGGGCATCATTTATTAAATGAACTCGATATCGATCATTTACATGCCGTAATCGGTCCATCAATGGGAGGCATGATTGCACTTGCCTATACGCTGCAGTATCCGGATGAGTGTGATTACCTGATATCTATTTCTGCGGCGTCGCGAGCTTTGCCTTTTACTATTGCTATGCGTTCGTTACAACGTGAAATTATCCGTTGTGATCCAAACTGGAATAACGGCTTTTATGAGTCAGATAAGGAACCCGAAAATGGCATGTTGCTGGCCAGGAAACTGGGTCTGGTTTCGTATCGTGCGGCTGAAGAGTGGCATCAGCGTTTTGACCGTGCCAGGGTCAGTAAAGATCGACGTAAAGGTGAACCTTTTGAAATAGAGTTCGAAGTAGAGTCCTACCTGGATTATAACGCGCATAAATTTGTCGGCAATTTTGATGCTAACAGTTATTTGTATCTATCTCGTGCAATGGACTGGTTTGATGTGGCTGATTTTGGTGGTTCGGTGAATGCAGGTTTAGCCAAAATCCATGTCAGGAAGGCTCTTATTATCGGCGTTACCACCGATATATTATTTCCTATCGAACAACAGAAGGAAATTGCAGAAGGTTTAATAAAGGCTGGTAGAAATGTTGAATTTGTATCAATTGATTCTATAAATGGACATGATGCTTTTCTGGTGGACCGGGACCATTTTTCCCCGGTAATCAGTGATTTCTTTTCACAGCTTTGATGTTGAACCTGAATCCGTATTGACCTTAAATGGCCTGTATTAACTGCTGTTCCACCAAAGACTGGTATTGATGAATCGCATTCCTACCATGTTGTTTACCGTAGTATAAAGCTTTGTCAGCCTGATCAATTAACTGTTCAACCGTTAAATCACGATTGAAATCGGTATAACCTATACTGATGGTAACGGTATCCTTTTTTGGGAAAAGGTGATTCTCTACTTTATATCTGAATCGATCCAGAACCTTTTTACAGACTTCATTATCTATATCCATAAGAACAGCGGCAAATTCTTCTCCGCCATATCGAAATAGTAAATCGTATTCGCGAAAAGAGTCAGTCATTATTTTTGCAATAATGGTTAAAGTCTCGTCACCGTATAAATGTCCGTGAAGGTCATTAATGTCCTTGAAATGATCTATATCCAGCATCACGTAAACCGATGGCAGCGACATGTTTTTACGCCTGGCAGGAAACTTTTTATTTAACAGGGAATGCATTCTCAAATCGAAGGCTTTACGATTGTACAGACCAGTCAGATTATCTCTATAAGTACCTTCAAGACTGCATAACTGGTGACAGTAAAAGCCAAATAGTAGCTGGATATATTCTTCATCGATAATGTCTTCATCCGTTCCTGTCGAGATATACATTGCATATTGTTTGCTGCTGAGTGGTTTGTAAGCACAATACCAGCCATTTTGAGAGGATTGATAAAACCAGCTGTTGGTGTGATCAGGATCTATTTTATGTTCCAGCACAAATTGACGGTCTTCATCAAAATCGGTCGTTGAGTAACCATTGACGATGAGCTTTTGCCATTCAAAGCCTTTGCGTTCAAATATTTCGAGTTGAATTTTTTCGCCATAATCTGGAATAAGCTGAGACATAAAAACCTCGAGTAGTAACTCGGGGTCATTTATTTTAATTAGTGTATTAAATGATTCGTATTTACAGGCTATGGATACTTCAGTGCTCATCGGGTTTCCATGGAAAAACTACGGAAATTAGATGCTAAGTCTTTGACAGTGTTTTGTCTACTGCATTCACCAGACGTTCGAGGTTAAATGGTTTTTGAATCCATCAATTGGTACCGGCAGCTTTGGCCTGATTCTTCTTATCTGTAGCATCTTCGGTGGTCAGCATCAATATAGGGGTGTTTCTATAAGCGGGTAATGCTGTTAACGATTCGACCAGAGATATACCATCCATGTTTGGCATATTAATATCAGAAATAACCAGATCACAGCAATTAGATTGAGCCTAAGCGAGGGCAGTTTGTCCGTCATCATGTGTCCTCTTTTTTCGAGTACAGGTTTGATCAGGTCACGCTGCTACGCATATCGTCTACTGCCAGAATATTTGCTATTGGTTTCTCTTATTAATCATTTTGTTTACAGAGTTATAGCAACAAATTTGAATTATTCAGCAATTGATGTGATTATTTTTCCAGATACTGAAGTTTATCCGCTTTGCCATCCCATTCATCGGCATCAGGCAATGGATCTTTACGTTGGGTAATGACCGGCCATTGCTGAGATAATTCTTCATTTAACTGCAGAAATTGTTGCTGATCGGCAGGTAGGTCATCTTCAGAAACGATAGCTTCGACAGGACACTCGGGTTCGCACAGGGTACAGTCGATACATTCATCGGGGTCAATAACCAGGAAGTTAGGCCCTTCGTGAAAGCAGTCGACCGGGCAAACGTCGACACAGTCGGTGTATTTGCAGCGTATACAGTTTTCCAGCACTACATAAGTCATGAATGTTTCTCACAGGTTGAATTTTGAAAAGTATATCCGAAGTAGTAGTGTGTTTTATCTTAAAATCACATGGGTTTTTAAAACACCAGTAATTTGTCAGGTTGTAGGTTGACTTGAATTTTTTTTCCATCTACCGGGTTAGTAAACTCCAGTTCACTGGCCTGCAACCGGAGGTCTCCATCAAACGGTGGTTTGCCATAATTACGATCATTGATGATGGGGTGTCCAATTTCTGCCAGGTGGATACGAATCTGATGTTTTCGACCGGTTTGCGGTTTTATCATTACCAGTGACTGTTGTGTTGATGTCTGCAGGTCGAGAACTAAAACCTGTGATAGTGCATTTTTATTTTCTATTTCTGTGTCCAAAATTAATTGCTGATCCTGAGTCAATAAACCTGACACTATGGCTCGATATGTTTTTTTAATGAGTCTGTTTTCAAACAGGCGATGAAATTTCTTATTAATTGCTTCGGTATGTGCCACGATCACCAGTCCCGAGGTAAAACGATCCAGTCGATGAGTGATAAAAGATTCTCTATCAGGCCAGTAGTTTTGTTTTATCCATCGGTACAATGCCCAGTGATCTCCCCATTTACTGCCCTGACACAACATACCGGAAGGTTTGTTCCAGATACTGAAGTCGGTAAAATCGGCCACCAGTTCGGCCGTAAACGGACAGCTTGACAGGGTCGTTGAGTTGCAATAACAATGGATTTTATGACCCGGTTTGAGCACGCTTTGTGAGTTGTAGAGTCGCTGTGGCTTGCCTGCTGTTTCCAGCCAGACCGCGCCATTCTCAAAACATAAGGCTATTTGTTCGCGGCTTAATCCCTCATCTGAATCCAGCAGGTCGATGGCCTGTTGATTTTTGTATATGACTTGCCGATGCAATTCAACAGCTGTAGTTTCGTTCACAGCTTTTCCTTTAATGTATACAGCATATCGAGTGCCTGTCGTGCGGATAAGTTATCAATGTCCAGCTTCTCCAGTTCATCAATAACCGGATGTGGCTGAATTTCAAATGCCTGAGGTTGAGCAGTGGCAAATAGATCAAACTGGGGGTTATGTTGCAGGTTTTGCTGTTCTAACTCATGTAGTTTCAGCCGCGCCTGTTTGATAATTTTTTCGGGTATCCCGGCGAGACGGGCTACCTGTAATCCGTAACTCTGGTTAGCAGCCCCGGGTTTGACCTGGTGCATAAAAATAATTTTATCGCCATGTTCGATGGCATCCAGATGGACGTTAACGAGGCTATCAAACATTTCAGATAATTGGGTCAGTTCAAAATAATGGGTGGCGAATAATGTCATGGCGCGGGTTTCGGCGGCCAGTTGCTGTGCACAGGCCCAGGCCAGTGACAGGCCGTCAAAGGTGCTTGTTCCTCGGCCAATTTCATCCATCAAAACCAGGCTGTTTGTTGTCGCGTTATTTAAGATGTTAGCGGCTTCGGTCATTTCGACCATAAAGGTTGAACGTCCGCTCGACAGGTCATCGCTCGCGCCGATGCGGGTGAAAACCTGATCAATCGGGCCTATAAGCGCTTTGGAGGCCGGCACATAACTGCCCATGCAGGCTAGAATTACTATTAGGGCAGTCTGGCGCATATAAGTTGATTTACCACCCATGTTAGGGCCGGTAATCATTAATACCCGTTTCTCTTCATCAAAATAAACATCGTTGGCAATAAAGGGGTCTGTTTGCACCTGTTCAACCACAGGGTGCCTTCCTGCTGTGATTTGTAACAGGTTTTCTTCGGTAAGGTCGGGTTTTGACCAGTTAAACTGTTCGGCACATAGCGAGAAACTGACCAGAACATCCAGCTGTGCCAGAGAGAGTGCAATCTGTTGAAGTTGCTGGCAATGTGTAGACAGGGTAACCAGTAAAGTTTCGTACAGTTGTTTTTCCCTGGCCAGTGAACGTTCGCGCGCTGACAGCACTTTATCTTCGAAATTTTTGAGTTCGGGTGTGATATATCGTTCTACGGCTTTCAGGGTTTGACGGCGGATGTATGACTCAGGCACTTTATCGCTATGAAGTTTGCTTACTTCTATGTAATAACCGTGCACGCGGTTATATGCCACTTTCAGGTTAATGCCGGTGCTTTGTTGTTCGCGTTGTTCCAGCTCGAGCAGGAATTGATCTGCATTCTGGCTTAGGCCTCGTAACTCATCCAGTTCACTGTCGTAACCGGTTGCGATCACCCCGCCGTCCCTGATCAATAAAGGTGGTTCCGCAATTATGGCGGTCTTTAATAGTTCAACCAGATCCGGCAGCGGGTCGATAGCCGCACATAAGGCTGCTATTAATGGACTGTCCAGATTGGTTAGTAATTGCTGAAACTCAGGCAAGGATTGCAGGCTGGACAGTAACGCGGTCAAATCTCTCGGACGAGCCGATAACAGGGCGATGCGGCTACTGATTCTCTCAATATCTGAAATAGCTTAAGTCGATCTGATAGTGTGTCATACAGGCGTTGTTGAATCAGGGTTTCAATAGCCTGATGCCGGTTTTGTATGGTCTCGTGTTGTTTTAATGGTTTTTGCATCCAGCGTTTTAATTCCCGGGCTCCCATCGAGTTACTGCATTGATTGAGAATACTGTACAACGTGTTTTGCTGGCCGCCACCAGCCGACAGAGATTCACTCAGTTCCAGGTTTCTTCGACTGGCACTGTCTATTAACAGGCTGTCACTAATTTGTTCGGTTTTAATGTTTTGTAAATGGGGCAGAGCTGTGCGTAAAGTATCCTGCACATATTGCAGCAGGCATCCCGCTGCAGCGATCGCCAGCGGATAATCCTGTAATCCAAAACCGCGTAAATCTTTGGTGTGAAACTGTTCATTCAGTAACCGGCTACAGGTATCGGCATCAAAATACCACTGTGGTTGCGAGTGAGCGCATTGCACATAACGACTTTCCAGCGGTAAATGCTGATCTTCGCAATAAATAATTTCGGCGGGATCGATACGTGAAATTTCAGCCTGCAACTGGGCATCTGATGTCAGTTCAGAACAGATAAATCTCCCGGAGCTGACTTCGACGGAGGCCAGGCCCCAGTGTTGTTCATGCTGATACAGGCAACATAATAAGTTTTCGCGGCGGTCCTCCAATAGGGCATCATCGGTTAGAGTACCGGGAGTGACAACTCTCAGCACTTTTCTTTCAACGGGTCCCTTGCTCGTGGCCGGATCACCGAACTGTTCGC
>CALCSG010000432.1 GCA_937894085.1 uncultured Gammaproteobacteria bacterium
CAGGGCTCGTCAGAATCTTCCATTTCATAATGCAGTTTAAAACACTACACTAGTTGGTCAAATATTGAAACTCGCTGAGTAGATACTAGATATTATAATGTTTCACTTGTATAAACTAAGAGCTTATTAGCCCTAAAAGTTACACTGCAATTATCTTTATGGATTCAGTTAATGTATCCCCATGACTCAATCTTCTACTCTATGTTTAGACGAGCTGGTTTTTGATAACCGGTTTATCCGCGAGCTTCCTGCTGATCCACTCCTGAAAAATTCTCGACGGCAGGTGAAAAAAGCCTGTTTTTCTTATGTTCAGCCTACGCCAGTTTCTGATCCCGTACTTGTTGCCCTGTCGTCAGAAATGATCGATGAGCTCAATCTGAGTAAAGATAGCGATACCGATCCACAGTTTTTACAGGTGTTTGTGGGTAACCAGTTATTAAACGGCATGAAACCCTATGCTATGTGTTATGGCGGACATCAATTCGGCAACTGGGCAGGGCAGTTGGGTGATGGTCGTGCAATTAACCTTGGTGATGTAATTACTGAAAATAATAAACGCTGGAGTTTACAGTTAAAAGGGGCGGGTCCTACCCCTTACTCCAGAACGGCGGATGGTCTGGCCGTGTTGCGTTCTTCGCTACGGGAATTTCTCTGCAGTGAAGCAATGTACCATCTTGGAGTGCCGACAACCAGGGCCCTAAGCCTCGCTTTAACCGGTGAAAAAGTCGTGCGGGATATGTTTTATGACGGACACCCGGAATATGAGCCGGGTGCCGTGGTTTGCCGCGTTGCCCCTAGTTTTACCCGTTTTGGAAATTTTCAAATTCTGTCTGCGCAAAATGATATTGAAAATCTTAAAAAGCTGGTGGATCACACCATCAAAACTGATTTCCCGCATCTGGATCATTCTGCACAGGATATATACCTGCAATGGTTTAAAGAAGTGTGTACAACCACGGCTGACATGATTGTGCACTGGATGAGAGTTGGATTTGTGCATGGAGTGATGAATACCGACAATATGTCGATTCTGGGTTTAACCATCGACTATGGTCCGTATGGCTGGCTGGAAAATTATGACCCGGACTGGACGCCAAACACTACCGATGCGAATGGACGACGTTATCGGTTTTCCAGCCAGAGTCAAATTGCGTTATGGAATTTACTGCAACTGGCAGAAGCCATTTACCCGCTGATAAACGATACCAAACCACTGGAAGAAATATTGCAGCATTACAATGATTATTACCAGCAGCAATATAATGACATGATGGCTAATAAGCTAGGCTTTGAGCAAAGCAGCGAAGCAGTTGAGGAACTTGCGATTCAGTTATTGCAGTTATTAACGGTCGTAGAGACTGATATGACATTGTTTTATAGAGCCTTATCGAAAATAGAGCTGGAAGAATCAATTTATATGCAGGATTCTTTATTGCATGAATTTTTCGAGCCTGCCTGGTACCAGCCTGACCAGGTTGATGGAAACTATTTAAGCCAGTTAAAGGCCTGGCTACAGAATTATCAAAAATGTGCCAGAGATTTGAAGCTGTCTGAAGAAGACAGGAAAAACCGAATGAATAATACTAACCCTAAGTATGTTTTTAGAAATTATCTGGCTCAGCAGGCTATAGATAAAGCCCTGGAAGGTGATTACTCAATGGTTCATGAGTTACTGAATGTTTTCAGAAAGCCCTACGATGAACAGCCTGAAAATGAAATATTTTCAGCAAAAAGACCCGAATGGGCCCGGCATAGGGCAGGTTGTTCGATGTTATCGTGTAGTTCCTGATTTGTTAACAGCTTTAGCTACTGCCAGGTTTATTTCAACCTAAAAAATGCAGTTGGGCGCGAAAAAGATGCGTAACAGGTTATGTGCATGGTGAAATCAAAAACACAGTAATCACCTGATTGGTGAAGAGCGTGTTTTTGATTTTATCAGGCGCATCAAGATGTTGCGTAGACTTTTGTGATTCAACTGAGTTTTTTAGGTTCAAGGCTTGTAATATAAAAATATGGCATTTACAATTTCTGAGGTGATAGCAGGATCATCAATACTGACGACATTTTAATAATTAAAAGTACAGAAAAATGCTAAAAGAACGTTTGCCAGCTATCAGATTTTTGACATTACTATTTGTATTTACATGTTCAGAACTGATAGCAGATGATTTAACCGGTGTAAAACTTTCCTGGAAAGCACCCACAGAATACTCTAATGGTGAACAGTTAAAATATGCAAATTTTGAATTAAGTGAATATCGACTTTATTTTGGCCCTTCCAGAGAGAAGGTTCGTTCTGAGTACGTTAGCATTGACCCAAAAGAACTTTCTTTCCTATTACAGCAACTCGACTTCTCAAAAGTTACATCACCAGTTGTCTATCTTGCAATGACAGCAGTATCAAAAAATGGCCTGGAAAGTGAATTATCAGAAATTATCTTTTTTTTACCCTGATGACTGACCTGCATCTTCCTGCTAAATCGAAGTAATCTACGCAAGCTTAAATTCAGGGGTCGGAGTCGATAACCTCTGAATAAAGCATGGCATCGCAGTTTTTAACTGGCAGAAGCTCAACTTTACCACTAAAATAATTCGACTCCGACCCTTGAGCACGGCTTGAGTACTGATCCCGGATAAGGATAAGCTATAAGCTTGAACAGGGAGATAAGCATATCAAGAAGGCCACGTTTTTATATTTCGAATCAGCCTCAGAATCACTACCTTCAAAGATGTATTAGCATGGCAATGCATATTAACTGAATTATATTTAATTATTCTAAATCAAGCCCCGCTCAGAAAAACACACAACTTCATCCCCGATAATCAGGTGATCCAGAACCCGAATATCAACCAGCTCCAGTGCCTGAACCAGTCTTTTTGTGATGTGAATATCTGACTGACTCGGTTCAGCGATGCCTGAAGGATGGTTATGTGCGAGAATGACAGCTGCCGCATTATCGGCTAAGGCCTGTTTGACCACTTCTCTCGGATAGACGCTGGCACTACTGATACTGCCTTTAAATAATTCGCGAAAAATTATTACGCGATGCTTATTATCCAGCATCAGGCAACCAAACACTTCGTGCTCATAATCGCGCATGACAGTTTGCAGGTATTGGCGGGTTTCTGTCGGACTATTGAGTGAACTCTCGCGCTTTAGTGTTTCGCCTAAATGACGTTTTGCCATTTCCAGTACGGCCTGAAGTTGTGCGTATTTGGCCGGGCCAAGCCCTTTATGGCTGTAGAAATCAGTCTGATTACTGGTCAATAATGATCGTAATGAACCAAAATTAGTGAGTAATTCACGTGATAAATCGACTGCTGATTTTCCTTTTATGCCGGTGCGTAAAAAAATGGCAAGTAGTTCGGCATCCGATAAGCTGGCGGCACCTTTCTGTAACAGTTTTTCGCGAGGTCTTTCATCGATTGGCCAGTTTGTGATTGCCATAATATACATTCCATTGTTTTGATTCATAAAGAACCTGTAAAATAGACCAGATGCCTACAATAGACAATAATAAATTGCACAATAAACATATCCTGCTCGGTGTTACCGGAGGTATAGCCGCTTATAAGGCAGCAACTTTATGCCGACTGCTGGTTCGACAGGGAGCTGAAGTGCGGGTTGTGATGACTGATGCGGCCAGAGAGTTTATTCAGCCATTAACCTTTCAGGCATTAAGCGGCAACCGGGTTTATTCAGAAATATTTGAAGCAGATGCTGAAAATGCCATGGACCATATTGATCTGGCGCGTTGGGCTGATTTTTTCATTATAGCGCCGGCAACTGCTGATACGCTGGCAAAACTTGCCGATGGTTATGCTGATAATCTTTTGCTGACTATTGCTTTGGCTACGGAAAGCAAAGTTGCAGTCGCTCCGGCGATGAATCAACAGATGTATCAAAATCAGGCTAACCTACAAAATATCCGAACCCTGTCGACTCGAGGAATTCTGATCTGGGGTCCCGATGAAGGTGAGCAGGCCTGTGGTGAAACAGGGCCGGGCAGAATGATTGAGCCGGAACTTTTATTACAACAGGTATTAAGTTACTTCACTCCCGGAAAGCTAAGCGGGAAAAAGTTGATGATTACTGCCGGCCCTACCCGAGAAGCTATTGATCCCGTGCGTTTTATATCCAATCGCAGTTCCGGGAAAATGGGCTATGCAATTGCCCAGGCAGCAATCGATGCCGGAGCCGAAGTCACGCTGGTTACTGGCCCTGTCTGCCTTCTGCATCCCGCGACTGTTAACCTGTTGAAATGCGAGAGTGCAGATGAAATGTATCAACAGGTGATGTCAAACATCGAAGGGATTGATATTTTTATCGCAACCGCTGCGGTAGCTGATTACAAACTTGCCCGGGTTGCGGCTCAAAAAATTAAAAAATCCGATGATGAAATGACGCTGCAACTGGTCAAAAACAAAGATATTCTTACTGCTGTTGCGGCATTAGAAACGAAACCTTTTTGTGTCGGTTTTGCTGCTGAAACTCAACAACTGGAACAATATGCCCGGCAAAAGCTAAAAAATAAAAACCTCAATATGATCGCAGCCAATCGAGTGGATGCAGCTGAATCCGGATTTGATTTTGATAATAATGCACTGAGTGTTTATTGGGGTGATAAGTGCAGGCAGTTAACGCTCAAACCAAAAAAGATTATCGCCGTAGAGCTTCTTGATATAATTGGCGATTTATTTAACCTGGAAAGATCAAAATAGATGAAACAAATTCAACTGAAGATTCTTGATCAACGTGTGGGGACTGACTTTCCGTTACCCGAATATGCCACCGATGGTTCGGCGGGCCTGGATTTGCGTGCCTGTATTGATAATGATCTGGTACTTGAACCGGGGCAGACTGAACTTATTGCGACCGGTTTAGCGATTCATATAGCTGATCCGTCGCTGGCCGCGGTTATTCTTCCGCGTTCAGGTTTAGGGCATAAGCATGGCATTGTGCTGGGTAATCTGGTGGGGTTGATTGATTCGGATTATCAGGGGCAGTTATATGTGTCGACCTGGAACCGTGGTACCCGGTCATTTGTGATAAAACCCGGAGAAAGACTGGCACAACTGGTGTTCGTGCCAGTGGTGCAGGCTGCTTTTGAACTGGTCGAAGAATTTGACCAGAGTCAGCGTGGCGAGGGTGGCTTTGGTCACTCGGGCCGCAATTAACAGGTAAATAACAGGATTTACGATGAGTGAATTAAATAATATAGCTGATATTCTGATCGAGGCCTTGCCTTATATTCAGCGCCTCGATAAAAAAACCGTGGTTATTAAATACGGCGGTAACGCGATGGTCGACGAGGAACTGAAGAGCAGTTTCGCCCAGGATATTGTGTTGCTCAAGCAGGTGGGTGTTAACCCTGTCATTGTGCATGGTGGCGGCCCGCAGATTGGTCAATTGTTAGAGCGTATTGGCAAGGAAAGCAGGTTTATCGAGGGTATGCGTGTCACTGATTCAGAAACTATGGATATAG
>CALCSG010000433.1 GCA_937894085.1 uncultured Gammaproteobacteria bacterium
GAAGTCTGAAGTCTGAAGTCTGAAGTCTGAAGTCTGAAGTCTGAAGTCTGAAGTCATAAGTCGACAGTCAAAGATCGAAGATCGAAGATCGAAGATCGAAGGACAAAACTTTAACTGATTACAATAAAGATACCGCATTATTTTTGAATTATGTGGTTTCGGCCCTGATTTACTCATTCGAGCTGAAAGAATCCACGGTTATAAGTTAACGGATATTTTCCTTACCCATTGACATGATCTAATTACCATCCAATTCTTTGAAAAATTCTAAAAAAAGTATGTTTTTTTCTCGAAGTACCTATAATAGCTACATTAATATTAACCATTTGAGTATGAATATGAAAACTATTACTTCCAGAGAAGCTCAAAACGCATTTGGCAACTTTCTGGATACTGCGCAGCGTGAACCGGTGATGGTCACCAGAAGAAACCGTCCTGTAGGGGTCATGCTTTCCATGAACAATCTGCCAGCAATCTTCGATTTGGTGGATAGCATGAGAGAGACCATTAAAGAAGGTGTAAAATCAGGACTTGCCGATGCAAAGGCAGACAGGGGTGAAGAATTAACAACTGCCTATGTTGACAGCCTTAAGCAGGAGCTACAGGCAAGAATAATTAATAAGCAGGCTACATGAAGAGTTATCGAGTTCTCATCATGCCAACGGCCAAAAAGAGTTTGCTTGAAATCGGTGAATACATAGCACTTGATAACCCTGTAAGAGCCATCAGCTTTATTGATGAAATATCAGACTCACTGATAAAGACGCTTTCAATTTTCCCATATTCTGGAAAAGTTGCTGAAGACCTGGACTTGGGTGAAGAGATTAGAGTAGTACCTTACGGTAATTACGTTAGCTATTACCGCGTTTTAGAAGATAATTTAGTCGTTGAAGTCTTATTTATCTTCAATGCCAGTCGAAACATACAGGCTCTTATAACAAGACTATAAAACACCTCAAACAGCAACCAGACTGTTCTATTTACTCTTAATTGAAATGTTTTTGAGTTATTTGGCTCCGATTCTGGATAGCCCATTCGAGCTGGACTATGACGATGGAAAGAGCTTAGTAGAAAGTCGTAAGTCTGAAGTCATAAGTCGACAACCAAAGATAGAGGGCTAATTTTCTGTTAGTTAAACCGATAAGACCGCAGCATTTTTTTGAGCTGTGTGGCTTCGTTTCTGGATAGCCCATTCGAGCTTGGCAATGACGGTGGGGAAAGGGTTAGTGGAAAGTTTGGAGTCTCAAGTCTCAGATCTGAAACCTCAAGCTAATGCTGTAATAGCGAACATCGGGCTAACTGTTACAGATGCATTACGTATTATGCTTACTCAGGTGACTCGTGAAAAGAAATTACCTTTTGAGCCTTGAATGCTGACGAAACCACTAAAGAAGCCATGACAGAAGCCCTTAGCAGCAATCTGACCAGTTTCAATCAAATTAAAGGAATTATGAATGACCTAAATGATTAGAATCAAGCAGCGTTATTATTTCAATCATAATGTGTCCATAGCCTGATCACTTTTACAGTATGCTCTTTTTCATATACCTGATACACCAATCGATGTTGTATGTTTATGCGCCTTGAATAGGCTCCTGAAAGATCTCCTGCCAATTTTTCATAAGGAGGTGGGTTTTGGTGCGGATTCTCTTTAATTATTGCCAAAAGTGCCTGAGCCTTTTCTTTTAAACCCGAAGAAGATAGTTTTTTAGCATCTTTTTGTGTTTGTTTAGTAAACACTAACTCCCAACTCACCAATTGATCTCCGATGTACAATCAGAAATATTTTCTTTTAAACCTTCTTTAATAGACTCTCGCATTCCAGGTACGGATAACAAGTGTAATGTCTCCGAAATAGCATTCCAGTCTTCTTCTGAAACCAGAACGGCATTACCTCTTTTCCCAGTAATTAAAACAGGTTGATGGGTGTCAGTCGTTTCATCAATAAGGCTATAAAGCTTTGAGCGTGCTTCTGTCGCGTTAAGTGTGGTCATGTTTTATCCTCCATTTTTTAGCGTACGTAAGCGCGTACGTAAAGTCAATGCTTTTTTCATAAACAAATGTATCTCAGTTACGTGGAGAGGTTCATTTTGAATAGCTTTTTTTGAACATATGGGAATTTTGATTTATGGTAAATCACCATAAGCCTATGTCGGCTTACGTCTACCGGCTTCTACCTTCTAAACGCTCTAAACACTGCATCAAAATCTATTTTCGCGTTACAGGTTGTACCTTCAAAACTATAGGTTTCTTTAGAAAAATCACCTTGCTTTGAGTATTTATTATTTTCCAACATATAAAGCTTAGCCTTGCAGTCTTCGGGGTAAACGATGATATAGAAGGGTACTTTTTCTCTTTCGTATATTTCGAACTTAAAAATCTCATCCCGTTTGGCAGTAGACTGACTGATAACCTCTGCAATAATTTCCGGGGCTTTTGTAATGTATTTATCATTAGGCTCATCACAAATCAAAACAACATCAGGCCTGACAACTGTATCGTCGCTTATTTTCCAGTCTACCCCATTCAAGACCAGACACCTTTCAGAATCCCCTATCGAGCTAATTAATTCATAGAGTATATTACCAGCTATAGCTTGATGGTTAATCACGGGGGATGGTGCCATTGCCATGGGAGCACCAGCTATCAGTTCCCATTTCCCTTCCCACTGACAATAGTCATCATAGGTATAATGCTCTATTGCTTTAATGGCACACACGGAAGAGTAACTCCTTAGATTTTTATAGGGGTAATATTATCATGCTTTTTGACCATTCAAATATGTAATTCAACCTAAATATGAAGGGGATTAGTGGAAAGTCTTAATTCGTAAATTAAATATAGAAGGCTATAACTTTTATTATTTACACCTATAAGACTGCATCATTTTTTTGTTATTGTGTCTGGGCGTCTCCCGATTGTAGAGGAAGCAACACTAGAGTGATCGATCAGCTAGATCACCACGGATATGGGTATAACCTTCATGATCGATATGCCTTAACAGACAATTTTCCTTGAGCTGCTAGTCATAATAGTTATGATGATTATCAATGCCAATCACATCATCACCGCGACTCAATAATCTATTATCAATAGTTGGAACGATAAAACCGGCTGCTCCGGTTACTGATACTTACAACTAATCATTCCCAAAAATATCACGAGTGTAAATCTTATGCTTTACGCTGCTTATCTCATCCGTTATGCGGTTGGCGACTATCACGTCAGAAATTTTCATAAACTCTTCAAGATCTTTTATCACTTTCGAATTAAAAAATTCTGATTCTTCGAACACCGGTTCGTATATAACCACTTCAACGCCTTTGGCTTTGATTCTTTTCATGATGCCCTGAATGGCAGAGGCACGAAAATTATCTGACCCGGTTTTCATGACCAGGCGATATATACCAACTATTTTCGGATTTCTTTCGAGTATGGAATAAG
>CALCSG010000434.1 GCA_937894085.1 uncultured Gammaproteobacteria bacterium
CTTATGACTTATGACTTATGACTTATGACTTATGACTTATGACTTATGACTTATGACTTATGGCTGCTGACTTCCAGATAAATACCAATAAAACAGAGATTCCCAATATTAGAAGCGCCAGCCAGGGCTGAAACTTAGCAAAAGTCAGGAAGGGGGTTGCACCCTGTCGACCCTGAACCTCAGCCGTTAAAGTCTGCGCTTTAAACTGTTGCATTATATCGATAATAGCGCCTTTATGGTCGATAAAAGCACTTTGTCCGGTATTGGTTGATCTGACCATTGGTCTGCCCGTTTCCAATGAGCGCATCTGGGCAATTTCAAGATGCTGATGAGGAGCAAGAGAGTCACCAAACCAGGCGTCATTACTGGTGTTAACCAGGATATTAGCCTGTGGCAAAGCAAGATTAATATCACGGCTAAAAACATCTTCAAAACAGATTGAAACGCCCAGCTTGATATCATTAACTGACATCAGTGGCTGCTCAAGGGGCCCGGCTCTCATATCCGACATGGGAATATCGATATAATTACGCATAAAAGAGAGTAACTGTCGAAACGGGTAATATTCCCCGAAAGGCACCAGGTGACGCTTGTGGTACTCACCCTGATGATTACCCATTAAAATCATACTGTTATAATATTCCCGCTTCATCCAGTCTGACACCACTATTCCGGTTAACAGGTTGCTATTATTTTCACTGGCCTGCATCGACATGGGAACCAATACATCCTGTAAGTCTTCAGATCGACCGGGAATCGCTACTTCAGGCCAGACAATTAAATCACTGTTCCAGTTTAATTTTGTTGCATCCCAGTAAATATCCAGAATTTTTTGGCGGTCTTCTCGACGCCACTTCATTTCCTGCGGAATATTACCCTGAATCATGGTGATGTTGAGGGGATCACCGAATGTTTCTGTCCAGCTAACCTGTTTCAGTCCAAAGCCGGTGAAACCGATGAGCACGATCAATAGCAGGCTGAACGGGTTCTTATACTGTTTCCACATGACCATTAATAGCGATATTAAGATCGAGATGCTACCCAGTCCGTAAACACCTACCAGTGGTGCAAAACCGGCCAGTGGCGAATTGATATGCGCATAACCCACGCTTAACCAGGGGAAACCGGTTAACACCCAGCCTTTTAGCCATTCTATGGCAAACCAGATAAACGGCAGCGACCACATGCTCCAGCGCCCCGGGTAAAGTTGCATTAAAGTTTTATACAGAGTCAAAGTTGCGCCAATAAATAGCGACAGTGTGACTATCATTAAACCGGTCAGTGCTGCAGCCACCGGTGCCGGGGCATGACCAAAAATATGCAGGCTGTTATAAATCCAGTTAACACCAAAGCCGAAATACCCCAGACCATAAACCCAGCCCAGTAGAAAAGTTTTTTTCCTGTTATCGATAAACGTCAGCTGAAATATCAGCAATGCCGGAGACAGGATGACAACAGGCCAGAAAGAAAAAGGGGAAAACGCCAACGGCAAGCTGGAACCGGCCGCAAATGCAATCAACAACTGTAACAACATGATGAGCTAGGGGTCTATTTCTGCGGATTCAAGACTGTTATCTACGACCTGATACAGGTGCACCTTACGACTGTCTGCACTCATGACTATAAAAGTCAGATTATCCAGATCAAATGATTCGCCCCGACCCGGTAGATGGCCGATCTGGCCCATCAGATAACCACCGATTGTTTCTATATCGTCATTGTCAAATGAAGTCTGGAAATAATCATTAAAGTCTTCCAGGGGCGTTAGAGCACGTACACTGAAACGATTAGCGCCGTGTTGCCTGATATCGATCACGTCTTCGTCATCATCATACTCATCATCAATCTTGCCGACAATTTGCTCCAGCACGTCTTCAATGGTAACCAGCCCGGAAACACCACCATATTCATCGACAATCATCGCCATATGCCGACGGTTTATGCGAAACTCCTTGAGCAAAACGCTGAGCCTTTTACTTTCCGGGATAAATGTTGCAATACGAATATAATCATTAATTTCAAACGGTTCGTCGGCTTTATCTGAAGATATCTGCAACAGATCTTTGGCTAACAATACACCTACGACATCATCTTTATCATCATCGATAACAGGGAATCTGGAGTGTCCAGATTCATTGATTTTTTTAATGATTTCAGCCAATGAACTGGAATGTTCAAGCACCGTCATGCGACCACGAGGAATCATAATATCTCGCACCTGCATATCCGAAACCTGCAGCACGCCTTCAATCATAAACAATTCATCAGCACCGATAATTTGATTCTGGTGAAAAACTCTTAATAATTCAATCAGTTGTTCCTGATTCTGGGGGTCTCCGGAAAAAGCGCTCAATAAGCGCTCGACCAACCCCCTGGTCGATCCATTTACGTCGGCGTCAGCCATTTTTCTCTCAATTTAATGTAATGTAATTACTCAACGAGTAATATAAATGAAAAGTATTTGCTCAGATAAGCCCGGAAATACGAAAACTCAAGGCTAAAAATGTAATTTTACAAGTATTAGTAACTGCTCGCAGGCACTTATACCTGGTAAAATTAGCAAATTTGCACAAGAAAGTGGCGTATTCAAAGGGTTAGTCTGGTAGTTACGATCTAATAAGGATTAGTGTGGCCTAGAGTCGCCAGAATTTCAATCTCCTTCGCTTCCATTTGTTCCGCTTCGGCATCTGTCATATGATCAAAACCCTGTAAATGCAGCATTCCGTGTACCACCATATGTGCCCAATGCGCATACAGATCTTTATTTTGCTGAGCTGCCTCTGCCGCAACCACTGCAGCACAAATCACCAGATCACCGAGGTGGTCATAATCCAGGTATTCAGAGTCTTCTGCTGGAAAGGATAAAACATTGGTGGGTTTATTTTTACCGCGCCATGTTTTATTGAGTAAGCGACTTTCCGATTCATCAACAATACGAATGGTTTGTTCAAGTTGCTGATGCTTCGATATCAATGAATGCGACACCCAATCCTGTATCAGATCGACAGCAGGAACATCTGGAATATTGTCATCATTTTGCAGATCAATCTGTATTGAGCTTTGCTTCATAAGCCTCATAAGCTTTGACAATATTTTGCACCAGGGGATGACGCACTACGTCCTGCGACGAAAAATAACTAAAACCGACACCTTCAACACCTTCAAGAATATTCAATACCTGCTTCAAACCCGATGCCTGGTGTCCGGGTAAATCAGTTTGAGTAATATCACCTGTAATAACAGCCTGCGATCCAAAACCGACTCGGGTCAGAAACATTTTCATCTGCTGCGGTGTAGTATTTTGAGCTTCATCAAGAATTACAAAAGCATGATTCAGCGTTCGTCCACGCATATAGGCCAGTGGTGCAACTTCAATGACATGCCTGGCAATCAGTTTCTCAACCCTGTCAAAACCCATCATTTCATACAGCGCGTCATACACCGGACGCAGATAAGGATCCACTTTTTGCGCCAGATCACCTGGTAGAAATCCCAGTTTCTCACCGGCTTCCACAGCAGGTCGTGTTAACACAAGCCTGGAAACCTGTTCCTGCTCTAATGCTTCAACGGCTTTTGCAACCGCAAGATAGGTTTTACCTGTTCCTGCCGGGCCAACACCAAAATTAATATCATATCGCTGCATCGATTCAAGGTATTCGTTCTGATGTAAAGACTTGGGCCTGATTTGTGTTTTCTTCAGTTTTACCAGCTGTTTAAGGTCATCCGGACTCTGTCCATTTTTAAACATCATTAAAATTTCAGATACTTTTTTCGCATTTAAGGTACCGTCTTTAGCATACTGAATAAAGCTGTTTAAACAGGCGGTTGCTGTTTTGACGTCGTCCAGCTCACCTTCAATCAGAATTTCCGAACTTTGTTGCTTGCACTGAACGTTGAACCAGGTTTCCAACTCTTTGATATTCTTATGATGCCCTCCAAACAGTGAAGCGCGTTGATCTGAGTTAAGCTCGGTAATATCAATACTGGAGCTATTCATCGGCAGCTTTACTTTGCTGCCGGTTAACAGGCGACTGCCGGAAAAGCGCAATCACAACAGCTACCATTAAAGCAATAAAACCAGCCAGGATTGATACCAGTAACATATTTTTTAACCTGGATAATAAATTCGTTTCTACCAGTAAATCGTGACTGGTCACCTGGTACAAACTGGCATTATTACCTAAAACCTGTTGATTATGTGCCGCCAGTAACCCTTGATATTCATCGACCAGCTTTTCAAAATTATTACGTGCCAAACCTATATCCTTGATGACATCAGTCCTGATAACTTCAGAAATGGTGTCGGCGCTACTCAATAATCTCTTTTCCGCGCGCTGGAATTTAATAATATTACCCTCGATATCCTCGATACTCTGTAAAACCAGTAAGCGTTGATTGAGTAAATCTTGCCTGAATGCCTTATCATTTTTTTCTTCGATTAAAGCGGTAAATTTATCCAGAAAAGTGCTGTCATACTGGGCAAAACCTCCCATCGCACCGTCCTGTTTACCACTTTGTTGACCAGTACTATTACTGGCATATTGATTGATAATGACTTCAAAATTTTGCGCCTTTCTCTGCAATACCGCCTTCTTATCTTCAAAATTTTGAATGGTGTTTTTTAGATAGATGATGGCTTTATTAGCATCTCTGGTAATACCCAGGTTAGTGACGGTAGAAAATAACGGCTCTATTTCAAAATCAATCAGGTTTTTCAATTGAACCCGTAAGTCGTAGCCACTTTTGCCCGATTTGGGGCTTTTCACCAGACCGCCAATATTATCTTCAACTAATAGATCTAGAGCGCTTTCGAGATATTTAGCACTATCCTGAAGGTATTCAAGCGTTTGCAAATACTCAAATCTATCGATGAGACCCGCCTGGTAAAAATCGGCTCCGGCGACTTTGAGGTCGAGAACACCCAATTCCTCTATAGCCAGTTTTGACCAGATAAGTGGAATATCCATCAGGATTTTCTGAACCATAATCTCATCAATCCCAAGAAATTGTGACTGAAGATAAGAGATTCTGGCGTAGCGTGACTGAGCTGCATTCAGCTCATCCAGATATGACTTTTCCAAAGATTCAATTTCAGGCCTACTGAGTTTTTTATCTGCCAACAGGCTCTGATACTTTTCTTTAATAAACGCTGCATTTTCTGAAAAAGGATTGATCGAAATAGCTCCATTAAACTGATCAAAATCAACATTCTTATCTTTTAAATTATTCTTGTCATAAACCTTTGAGAGAACTTTCGCGGATACAATATCATTGTAAGAAAAAATCTGCCCGGCCGGGTAACGACCTTTCTCCGCTTCAGGGAAGTTAAACTGCAAAATTTCTGAAAAACGTTTTTCAGGTGGATCTATCATCAATTTTATAGATAAAACCCCTAAGGTAATAACCCCCACGATAAACACAATCGCAATAATGGATAGCCTGCGCTGCCAGATTTTATTAAATAATTCACTGATATCGATTTCATCATCCATCTCTGGATATTGTTGATAAACGACTTGCGCGGGTAAACCTGTTTCTTTATTCATATTGCTCATTTTAAATTTCGATCAAAATACTGTAAAAAACCCTGAACTTGATGCCTGCCACGACTCTATTAAAGACTTGCTTCAATACAGCTCGGTAGTATATAACAAGATTCACGTATTCCTGTGTCAATTTTTATACTAATCAAATACTTGCCAGCTCAAATTTAACTCTGAAAGATTTCTACAGGACAATTTGTAAAACCCACCTATATCGAAGCCCCTCTCAATTGACCTCTCAGTGAATTATTTAGCGCTTCGGTAATTTCAACGGAGACAAAATGGCCGATCAGGACATCGGGGCCGGCAAAATTAACCACCCGGTTATTTTCCGTTCTGCCTGAAAGTACATTCTGATCTTTTCTCGAATGCCCTTCTACCAGTATATCCTGTGTTGACCCTACCATACGACGCGATATTTCACTGGCAAACTGTAAAATTCTTGTCTGCAAAATGGAAAGTCTTTCTTTCTTAACTGAATCAGTCACATCATCAGGCATAACAGCGGCTGGAGTACCCGGTCGCTGACTGTAAATAAAACTAAAAGAAGTATCAAAACCAATATCTTCAATCAATTTCATCGTTGATCTGAAATCATCTTCAGTTTCACCTGGAAAACCAATGATAAAATCTGATGAAATACTGATACCCGGACGAATCTTCTGTAACTGCCGGATTTTATGCTTGTACTCTAAAACAGTGTGACCACGCTTCATTTGCATCAGAATTCGATCAGAACCACTTTGCACCGGTAAATGAATATGACTGACCAGTTCAGGGACTTCAGAATAGGTCTGGATCAAACGATCAGAAAATTCTACCGGATGAGATGTGGTAAATCGAATACGGTTTATACCTTCTATCGCAGCCACATAATGTATCAATAACGATAGATCGGCTATTTCGCCATCATCCATCAACCCCCGATAAGCGTTAACATTCTGCCCCAGCAGGTTAACTTCACGAACACCCTGGTTTGCCAGAGAAGCCACTTCGGCAATAACATCATCCAGCGGACGACTGATTTCTTCTCCTCGCGTATATGGAACGACACAAAAGCTGCAATACTTGCTGCA
>CALCSG010000435.1 GCA_937894085.1 uncultured Gammaproteobacteria bacterium
AGATAAATTTTAGTGAAGAAGGTTCAGCAAGGCTTAATGACTTTTATGAGTTAACTCAATACGAAGGCATTAATGAAGAAATGCTGCATGAATTGATACCTTTTGTCAGTATCTATCATGAAGAGGCTATAAATCCGGCCCTAGCTCCAGCAGAAGTCCTGATGCGTATCAGCGGTGTTGATCAGTACCGGGTAAACAAGTTGATGGAAAGCAACGATGAACCCGAGAAAGATCAACTTAGGCGTGAAATTGTGGAGATACTGAAATCTCATAATACGGAGGTTTCAGAAAATTATTCAGAGTATTACAGGGTACATATCTCATTCGGAGATAATCTGTATCGGGTATTTTTGAAATATAACCGACGAAATAAGGATTTTCTGGTAGTGAATACGTTATCACCACTGAGTCCGCAGATTTAACATTATTGGAGTAAGAAATGTTTAAACCACTACACAGTAAAATATTACAACTGATTACAGTTTTTGTATTGTCAATGATGTTGGTACAGGTTCAGGCTCAGGATAAACCGGAGTTAAAAGAAATCGACATGGAAAAAGACTGGGGTATTCAACCCGTGCATCTACGTATTTCAGCAGCAGGATATATGATGGAATTTCGTTATAAGGTTCTGGATGTGGAAAAGGCGTTGATATTATCAGACCGTAAATATTTTCCATCACTGCTGTCGATGAAAAGTCGGGCAAAGTTCAGCGTACCCTATGGATCGACGGTAGGTTACCTGAAATCAAACCGCAAATTCCTTAAACAGGACAGAAATTACATCACCATGTTTTCCAACGAAAATCGCCATATGCTACCGGGTGACAAGGTCAGGATACAGGTTAAGGATCAGATGACTGCCGAATTAACTATTGATAAATAACAGGGTAACCAGCCATGCGTTTTATAGTGCTCCCAATTTTATTTTTATTGCTTAATAGCCAGCTGGCTATAGGGCAGGTGTTACTGAAGCAGGTAGCTGACAATACGGGTCAATATATTGTCACTTTTAAAGAACCTGCATTGACCGGAATGAAGGCAAATAAAGGAGTTGAGTCCAGGCGCCAGTATATGTCTACATTGAGGCAGAGAATGGATGCACATATTGATAACCTAAAACGGGATCTGCTTGATACCGATTTACAGGTGATCAGGGAATTGTGGATACGCCAGGCGGCAGCAATACACCTGGCACCGGAATATTTAGAAAAACTCCGTGGGTTAACTTATGTGCGTGAGGTAAACCCCGATCATCAATACAAGTTACAGCCGCAGTCCGTTTTGCCGCTAGCTGGAGAAAATGTGACGGATGATATTGCGCGAATTGATATTGACCAGTTATGGAATGAAGGTTATAGGGGGCAGGGTGTTGTTGTCGCTATTCTGGATACAGGCGTTTACCTGCACGATGCGCTGATTGAACGTTGGCGCGGAGGAACTAATAGCTGGTACGATCCCTTTGGTGTGTATGATATGCCAAAGGATACGCTGAGTGGTATCGATACGCATGGTACAGGTGTTGCCAGTGTTGTGCTGGGCGGTAAGCAGCTGTTTCCTGATGGTAGTCCCTGCAACAGTTGTGATTATCTGGGCGTGTCGCCGCAATCAACGTGGATAGCAGTGCGAATTTTGAATGATCAACTGACTACCGAAAGCATTATAAGTGAAGGGTTACAATGGGTGCTTGATCCGGATGGTGATTTAAATACTGATGATTATCCTGATATCGTGCAGAATTCCTGGGGTCTGGTGAACTCTGAAGGTTCATGTAGTAACCCTTTTCAGGCGGAACTGGAAGCCATCGATGGCTTAGGCATAGACATAGTTTTTTCGATTGGAAATACTAGTTCCGATCCTTCCAGCCATTTGTCACCATCGTTTGACCGTAATGTGATCTCAGTAGGCGCGATTGATATCAATGATGTGGTGAAGTCTTCCAGCGGGCGTGGACCCAACAATTGTTTCAATGATGTTATAACTCCATCTCTAGTCGCACCCGGGGATTTGGTTAAAGTTGCCAGTGCGAACTCTACAGGAACGGAAGAGCTTTCCGGTACTTCCTTCGCTGCGCCCATGGTGTCTGGCGCATTGGCTCTATTACGCAGTAAATACAGTGTGCAGGATCACTGGGGCTATCGACAGGCGCTTTACGATTCGGCTATTCCTTTGCCAGATCCTAATATCGTGCCGGGGGCTACTAGCCCAAATGGTGATTATGGCTATGGATTAGTTCAGGCCAGTGCGGCGGCCGCATTGCTGGATACTGCATACGCTGCACCCAATTCAAGCCTGACGCTAATAGAACAACAGGTCAATTTCAGCCAGGCTAAACTACTCGCTGCAGAAACAGATTCCAGCATTATGGTAACTGTGTTGCGCAGTGGTGATATTTCTGCAGCAGCATCCGTACAGGTGATTTCACAGAATGGCTCGGCTATGCAAGGTCAGGACTATATTAATGTGGACGAGACTGTGAGCTTTGCTGCAGGTGAAAGTCTGAAGACTGTACGGGTTGAATTGATTGATGACACTAACTCGGAAGGTACTGAAAACTTGAACCTGTTGTTGAGTTTTCCATCTGCGGGTCTGATCGTCGGGCCTAACTCTTCAACTACGCTTCGCATAACCGATGATGAAAGTGCGGTGGTAGAAGATGTAGTTGGCGGTAGCTCTTTTGGGTTTATCGAACTGCTATTTATGTCACTGATGATGTCGGCTGGATTGCTAAGGCGATGAGACTGATGTTCAAATTCTGTATTTTCCCACTTTTGTTTGCGGGAGTCGTATCGGCATCCCCGCAAGGTGAGAGTATTTACATGAAGGGAGTAGACCTGCAGGGCAGGACTATCTCGACAATACTGAATGATATGACATCTGATGTTCCACTGGGTTGTGTAAACTGTCATCGTGAATCAGGTTTTGGGGGCTCCGAATCAGGGCGTACCTTTCCTCCTGTCAGCTGGTATTTCCTGGGTAAGAACCAGCCCGAAAATGACACATCCCGTTTTTATCATATGCAGAACAAACGTCCTGCGTACACAGCACAAACCCTGCACCGGGTTCTGACCACGGGTATCAACTCAAAGGATCAACAGGTTGATCCGTTAATGCCTCGTTATGCATTGACTCGAGAACAGAGTGATCAGTTACTCGAATATTTAAAAACACTGTTCAAAAACGAAGATGATGGTGTGGATGGTGAAGTTATGCGTATTGCCACTATTGTTGATTCGCGCTTACCACCACAGGTAAAGGAACAGCATATAAAATTTCTGCGCGGCCTGGTTTCAATGAAAAATGGTCTAACCCGGGGTGAATTAAAGCGCAAGAAATTTTCACCCATACAAAAAGTTCCACAGTATGAGTCTTATAGAACATGGGAACTCGATGTATGGGAATTACCTGAAAATACGGCTGACTGGAAGACGGTGTTATCACAGGCCTATCAGGACAAGCCGGTATTCGTAGTAGTTCGACCTTTACTGTTGAATGGTTACGATGAAGTAGCAGGGTTCTGCACTAATAAAAAACTGCCCTGTCTGTTTCCTTCCAGCACAGATTTGAACGCGGGTGATTTTTATAACTTTGTTTTCCGTAATCGTGCAAAACAGGTCCAGGATTATATCAACCTGTTAAAACGTAAGCATGCTGATCGCCTGCTTTTTGTAAACAGCAAAGGCAGCATTTCTGCTGTTACGCAAACGATGAAAGATATTCCATTACTGGAAAACATCAGTCAGTCAGCATTGCAACAAGCTTATGATAATTACTGTGCTGAAGATTACGTCCTGCTCGCCAAAACGGAAGTGAAGCAGGCGAAGATACTGGATCAATTGAGGTGCCAGGATCCATCTGCTATCAGCATAAAAGTAATAAGCGATGAAGCTTCTGACTACAGGGCTATATCCGGTTATCTACGGGATAATGCTGAGTCCAGGTTATGCTGGGTGAGTGACTATGATCACGTGCTGAAACGTAATTCACGTCAAATCAGGGTCAATGCACTGGTTCGTCGATTCGATATCAAAGAGCCATACGATGAGTCTCTGGCAATGACTCTATTTTCATTTGGGCTGGTGACTGACGCGTTGCATAAAATGTCTGGTCATTTTTCCAGGCTTTATATGATAGAAATTATCGAACATATGTTGAACAGTTTCCCTAACTATACTTATTTTAGTTCAGTCACTGGCGCTCCTTATCAGCGCTATATTGTTGGACCCATAAAGGAATACTGTCAGCAGGGCTCCAGAATATGATGTCAAACATGCTAAGCGTATTTAATAAATATTTTAACTGGTGGATTACTACGCTACTGTCCTGCTTACCGGAAAAATTGCTTGCCTATTTCAAAAAATATAATCGGCAGGTAGATCTGGTTATTGCCCATAAGGGTGAAAGTATTTTTATTCAGGATGGAAATAGCCAGATTATTGATTCTATATCGGTCAAAACAACGGCTTCCTCTGATGAGATACTGGATGCAGAGCTGGATTTTTCTATTCGTGCGGATTCAGGAGATGCTCCAGATCACATCATAGGCGATATTAATATCGATCAGGTCGATCAGACTGAAGTGGTACGTCACCTGTTTAAAAACAGATCAACCAGCGATAATTCATTTCAATCTGAAAGTATCGAGGTTCGTGATAATGAAGATACCACCATCCTGTTTAATCGTGAAGACTGTACAACACGACTGCTGGATATAGTCAAAGAGGAAGATACCGTCATCATAAAAGATGATCAGGGAACCTTGTTGACATTTAATCCACAGGCTTCGACTGCGCAGGAAGATACCGTCATTTATTTCAATGACCGGGGAACAATGCGTCCTGTTGAGCGAGAAACAAAGCCGGAAATTACCACGGATATCGATTTTGTACTTAACGAACCGGATATTCAGCAATCAGACGATTCAGCTGATATATTTTATCTGGCTGCCGGTCTGGCCAGGAAATACAAGCGCCGTAAAAAATGCCTTTACCTGCTGCCGGATGAGCGCGTTTTCAGTTTAACTTTAAGCTACCCGATTGAAGTACTGGAAAATATAGAAACCGTATTGCGTTTTGATCTGGAAAAACATATTCCTTTGAGCTTTCACGAAATACGCTACTTTTACGCATTAAATATAAATAAACCGCAGGATAAGGTTGATGTGGATATCGTGGTCATTAAAACCACCGATTATAATGTATTACAGAATGCTTTTGATTTTAACCAGAACGACCCGGTTATCTGTACCACACAGTATTTCTATAAAAATTATGGTACCAAAGTCAATTTTCTCGAACAAAACAGCAAAACGAATAGAAAATCACTAATCAATGGCGGCAGATTTCATATAGCCCTGAATCTGTTTTTGTTAAGCACGTTGTTAATATTGCCATATTACCTGTATTACCAGGAGCTGCTTACAACTGAAGTTAAAAGTGATCAGGAAATTCAAAAAGTTAGTTCCATTGTTTCAACAATTAATGAATTAAATTCGGAGATATCTCTGGGAAGCAAGCTGTCGCTAAATATTAAAAATGACCTGCGCATGGTTTATTTACTGGCTCAATTGAGTGAAAACATAGATACCAATGCCTGGATCACCAGGTTTACCTATAAAAATGGTGAAGTAAAAATAAAGGGTGAAGCCAGATCAGCTACTTCAGTTTCCGATAGCCTGAATGATACTGGATTATTTGAAAGTATTAAGTTTATTTCATCCATTGTTAAAAACCCGATCACGCAGAAAGAATCCTTTGAACTGTCATTGAGGATTAAATCGGATGCATAATTTATTTGGTAACCATATTACAGATAAAGCAATCGCACTATTGATTCTGTTTGTGCTACTTATGATGGGCTATTTAGTGCTGACAAATTTTTATGTTGAGGGTCTGTCCCAGATAGAAAATGAAATCAGCATCAACAGAAAAAAATCAGGAAAGGTTGATGCCATACTGTCAAAAGAAAAATTTTATCAGGATAAAATAAATCAGATAAGAAAAGAATATAGTAAAAACAGGATATTTCTTGAGAGCCGCCAGCCCACATCTGCTTCTTCGGAAATTCAGAATACTGTCAAACGGCTGATAAATACGAATACCAGAGCCAAAATTTTAACCATTAAGACTTTTCCTGTTATCCAGCATGAAGGTTATAGTGAAGTGTCAGTAGAAATACGAATGAAGGACATTAATCATAGCGAGATTCAGAAAATGTTGTATCAAATAGAGAGTCAGTTACCGTTGATTATTGTGAATGAACTTGATGTGATTCGTACCCAGCTACAATACAAGGCATTAGTCTCGAAAAGCGGCGATCAAAATGACCTGAATATTACCCTGGTGGTGAGTGGCTATTTCAAGGATGAAAGTAGTTGATGATTATGCGAGAAACAGATAAATCATGAAATTAATAATATCGATTGTGTTACTGGTGATGATTTTTATTAGCTACTGGTACCTTAATAAAAGAATTGATGAAACAGGATCTGCTACGCAGGTTTTTAATATGGATGTTAACCCGGGGAAGCTCGACCTCAAACATTTGGAGGATCAGAACTCATATAATTCAATTGTTGAGCGGCCCCTGTTTATTGAGGAACGTGAATTTAAAAGAGAAGTCGAGCAAAAAATTACTAAAAAGGTTACACCCGTCGAAAAAAAGTTGAATGTAAAAGCATTAGGTGTCGCTGTTACCAATGAAAATATACTGGCGGTGGTGAAAAATTTAACGTCTGGGAAAATAATAAGAATGAATGTGGGTGATTTAATTGAGGGCTGGACACTGGAAGGTGTCTCAGAAGATAGTTTTATTTTTTCTAAGAATGATCAAAGAAAAATAATTAGATTTAAAAATTAACCGGGGATGAAAATGAGCCAAAATAAATATTCACCAATAAAAAATTGGTTATTAAATGCAGTGTTGGCAGCAGTATTAACAACTGTCTCTGGCTGTTCCACAGTTAACAAGCCTGAGTCCAGGCTTACTGTCGGTATTAACTCGCAAGTTGCTCAAAGTAATTCTGAAAGATCAAATCAGCAGAATATAGCAGGGGGAAGTGAAATTAACCCCTCCTTTGATGCCGTATTTAAATATGGAAATGGACAAAAATTTAATAAACCTGCCAAAAAGCAGTTTAATACCGGGCAGGGTAAATACAGTCTTGATTTTGTGAATATTTCCATTGAGGAATTTGCCTCAATTGTATTTAAGGAAATGTTAGGAAAAAACTATATATTCGATAGCTCTATCAAGGGTGAAGTGACGGTTCAGACCAAAGGACAGGTTGATGGAGTACAACTATTATCTATTGTTGAAAGTGTTCTTGCTTCGCGTAATGCTGTGATGATTGTGGAGAACGGCGATTTTCAAATATTACCGGTATCAAAGGTTAAAAATTACTCGTTCAAGCCAGAGCTGTACAGTGCTAAATATATACAACCTGGATACAGAATGGTGATAGTGCCTGTAAATTATGTTAATCCTGAGGATCTAAAGCCGGTACTCGAATCTGTCGCTCCCGGAGCAAGTCATTTAAAAATTGATAAAGAACGTCGAGCCGTTGTTATAACCGGTACAGAACAGGAAATATCAAATGTAGTGGATGCAGTGCAAATTTTTGATGTTAGCTGGCTACAGGCAAAATCAATTGCGATTTTACCTGTTGAAAAAACAGAGGCCTTAACCATAAAAAATGAAATAACTAAAATCCTGAGCAGTCAAAACAAGTCTCATGGAATAGTACTGGATACCATTGACCGTTTTAATGCACTGTTAGTTGTTGCAAATACAAAAAATGAGATTGATGCGGTTAAAAGCTGGTTAGCCATTCTGGATAAAGCAGCGCCAACTGCGGATACCCGGTTATTTGTTTATGAAGTTCAAAATAGAAAGGCCAGTGAACTGGCTGATTTACTGAATGGTATATTTAATGATGGAGGCGGTTCACTTTCAGGAAATACTTCAGATATAACCGACAAAACTGTATCAAACAAAGAAGTTGTTGTTACTCATAAAACGGAAACAATTTCCAGAGTCAGTAATACTGCGAAAAACAGCGGGTCTTCAGATCTAAAAATTGTTGCAGACGAAACAAACAATTCAATTGTGATATTATCTAAAAAATCTGAGTACGACAGTATTCTTCCCGTAATAAAGGAACTGGATGTGTTACCTCTGCAGGTATTAATTGAGGTTTCTATTGTTGAGGTGACTTTGACGGATGAGCTTTCCTATGGTCTGGAATGGTTTTTAAAGCATAACGGGATACAGGATAAATTTGACGCGAGTACAACTCTGGATCTAAATGCAGGGGCGGGACTGGGAGCAATTAACCCGGGATTTTCCTTCTTATTAAATGGTAGTGGTTCTCTTGTACAGGCTGTATTTAATACACTTGCTGCGGAATCCATGTTGAATGTTATCTCCAGTCCATCGCTGATGGCTCTGGATAATCATACGGCTACTATTCGAGTAGGCGATCAGCAACCGGTGCAGGTTGCATCGGCAAAGTCTACTAATAATGATGTGTTAACTCAGTCAATTGAATATAAGAGTACTGGTGTTTTACTATCGGTTACACCAAGGGTAAATTCGGGTGGATTAGTGACCATGGAGCTCAGCCAGGAAGTGACTGATATTGGAGGTATTGATGATGCCACCGGGCAGAGGAGTTTTCTACAGAGAAATATCAATACCACGGTAGCTGTTCAGGATGGTCGTACAATAATCCTGGGTGGATTAATTACGGAAAATAATGTTGAAGCCGAAAGTGGCATACCTGGAATTTCTAAACTTCCTGTAATTGGAGCTTTTTTTGGTAAACAGACAAAGTCCAAGATTAAACGTGAACTTATCGTTCTTATTACTCCCAAAGTAATATTTAATCATCAGAATGCACTGGACATAACTAAGGAATATGCAGAAAAAATGCAGCTATTAAAGTCATCTATTGTTATTAATGAATAAATCATTATTGCTCACTGGATTAATATAATGTTCATAAAATCTATCTATATAGCTGAGCATGAAAATATGTTTGCGGATTGTCTATCGGCAAACTTGCAACTTGATGGTAAATTTGAAGTTATTGGTATTTCTTCAAATGGAGCCGAAGCATTCAACGAGATTAGAGAGGGTAAACCTGATCTGGTTATTACTGCAGTCAACCTGGATGCCCTGAGTGGTATAAACCTGATCCGTAAAATCAAAGCCGCCGGATTTGAGGCAAAAGTTATTCTTTTATCTTCTCAATTATCGCCGCCGGTTATACATAAAGCTTTAAGTGCCGGTGTGGATGGTATTCTTCTTAAAAGCGATCAGTTTTCACTGTTAACTCAGGCTATTTCAGTTATTCATAAAAGAAAATTTCTAAGTCCGGGAATCTCTGATCCTCTGGTCAATAATTTTCTTAGCTTTAATATTGATCCGAGCAGCCAGAAGATATCTCCTCTGTCGGACAGGGAAGAGCAGGTGGCAAAATTGATTGGGGATGGAATATCCAGTAAGGAAATAGGGGTAATGCTTTCTATCAGTGAAAAAACCGTTAGCAAGCATCGTAGTAATATTTTCAAGAAATTGAACATTAAAAATACCGCTCAGTTGGTCAGGTATGTTTATGATAATGATTTAATCGGTTAATTTATTTAACAAAACAGTACTTTTTAAATGAACCATAGTAATATTAGAAGGATATAAATACAGATATCACGGTTAATCAGACTTAAAACCAAAATTGACCTGTAGTTATTTAAATAATAACGATAATAAAACAGACTGATGAAAATACTGCTAGTTGAAGACAATAATGATCTCGC
>CALCSG010000436.1 GCA_937894085.1 uncultured Gammaproteobacteria bacterium
CAGCATGAAGGTCTGGGTTTTGGCAGATACCTTGTTGTCGAGGTTTTCTATCTCCTTCCATGCTGTCGGCATATGAAAAATTTCGCGCGCCACACTAAAGGCACGGGCGATGCTTTCAGCATCGGCTCCGGTTTCTTCCTTAAGACGGAAGGCAAATGAAATACCGGCACGATTGACCATTTCATTGGCGACCACGGTACTGATGATTTCACGGCTTAAGCGGTGTTGAGGCATCTGTTGGCTGAATTTTTTCTGTAGCGGTTGCGGAAAGTATTCAATCAGCAGCCTGGCGTAAAATTCATCATTGGGTAATTCTGAAACCAGCAAATGCTGGAATAAATGGATTTTGACATAAGCCAGCAGCACACAAAGTTCGGGTACTGTTAAGCCCTTGTTTTGCGTCATACGTTCATCGATTTCTTCTTTACCGGGAAGAAACTCAATGCTTCTATCGAGTTCACCATCCAGTTCCATCTGGCGGATTAGTCGGGCGTGTACATCCAGCAGTTGGGATGCCTGCGTTAGTCCGACACTGAGCGCCTGGGTTTGCAGATAGTTGTCACGTAGTACCAGTTCACCTACCTCATCCGTCATTACCTCCAGTTGACGGTTACGCTGTTTCATGGTCATGTCCTGATTCTGCACGACTTCATTCAGCAGGATTTTGATATTCACTTCGTGATCAGAACAATCTACACCGGCTGAATTGTCTATCGCGTCGGTATTGATGCGCCCCCCTTTGGTTGCAAATTCGATTCTGGCAAGTTGTGTGAAACCCAGATTGCCACCTTCCCCGACTACACGACAGCCTAAATCCCTGGCATCAACCCGTAGTGAGTCATTGTTGCGGTCTCCTACGTCATTGTGATGTTCTTTGGAGGATTTTGCATAGGTCCCGATGCCACCATTCCACAGTAAATCAACGGGCGCTTTGAGCAGGGCCTGGATTAAATCATTGGGTGCCATTTTTTGTGCGTCGGTATTGAGTAGAGAGCGCACCTCTCTGGATAAGGCAATGGATTTGGAAGCGCGTGAATAAATCCCGCCCCCTTTGGAAATAAGTTTTGCTTCATAGTCCTGCCACGAAGAACGTGGCAGTTTAAACAGTCTCTCGCGTTCGATATAACTGTTTTCGGGGTCAGGGTCAGGGTCCAGAAAAATGTGCATATGATTAAACGCAGCGACCAGTTTGATCTGACGTGATAACAGCATGCCATTACCAAAAACATCACCTGCCATATCACCAATCCCGATCACTCTAAAGGGCTCGGTCTGGGTGTTTAAACCGAGCTCCCGGAAATGGCGCTTAACCGATTCCCAGGCACCTTTTGCGGTGATACCCATTGCTTTGTGGTCATAACCCTGCGATCCCCCTGAAGCAAAGGCATCACCCAGCCAGTATCCGTATTCTGCGGAGATGGAGTTTGCAATATCTGAAAAAGTGGCGGTACCTTTGTCTGCCGCGACAACCAGATAGGGGTCATCGCCATCGTAGCGCACGACATGTTGTGGCGCCTGTATTTTACCTCCGACCAGATTGTCGGTGATGTCAAGCAGACCGCGGATGAAAGTTTTATAACAGGCGATGCCTTCGGCCTGAACGGCTTCGCGATCGCCGGTCATGGGTAAATGTTTTGGGAAGAATCCGCCCTTTGATCCTACCGGTATGATGACCGCATTTTTCACCATCTGGGCTTTGACCAGACCGAGTACTTCGGTGCGGAAATCTTCGCGCCGGTCAGACCAGCGTAAGCCTCCACGAGCAACCGGGCCGCCACGCAGGTGTACACCTTCAACGCGGGGCGAGTAAACAAAAATTTCATACATGGGGCGGGGTTCCGGCAGGTCGGGCACCATCGATGGATCAAATTTAAAGGACAGGTAAGGTTTGGGTGTTCCATCTTGCTGTAATTGATAGTGATTAGTACGTAGTGTGGCTTGAATAAGACACAGAAAATTACGCAAAATTCTATCTTCATCGAGACTGACAACATCATCTAGAGCGCTTTCTATGGCGCTTACCAGCTCGATGCTACGTACTGCAGAGTCGTCGCGTTGCTCAGGATTGAATCGAACATGAAACAGTTTTACCAGCAATGCGGTGATGTCGTGATTGAAAGACAGTGCACGTTCCATATATTCGCTACTAAAAGGGGTGCCTGCCTGATGCAGATAACGACTGTAGGCACGCAGCATGATGATTTCACGCCAGTCGAGTTCGGCGCGTAAAACCAGTCGGTTGAAACCATCGTTTTCTATCTCACCGGTCCACACCCGTGCAAAGGTTTGCTGGTATTTCTCGCGGATTTCATCGAGATTGATCTGCCAGTCACCCTGATAGGTCATCTTGAAATCGTGCTGCCAGACAAACGATGCGTCGGCGCGCAGAACTTTGCTGGGGTGTTCCTCTTCGACTTTAAGCCCCATGTTCTCCAGCATGGGTAAAGCGACCGACAGGGATACAGGGCTATTCAGATGAAATAGTTTGAAACGCAGCAAACCATCGGGGGTTTCGGGTGGACGATATAAACTCATCGCCAGCTTTTCACCTGGTTCGCTGAGAGTTTCCATGTGTTTGATGTCGTAGATTGCAGTACGCACCTGGTAACGTTCGCTATAGTCAGCTCTAAAGGCATCGCCATAACGCCGGAACAGTTTCATGCCCTGTTCTTCGCCAAAACTTTCGAGTAGAGCATCGTGCAGATCGTCGTACCAGTTGCGCGTGGCTTCCCTGAGCTGTTCCTCAATATCGCTAATGTCAAATTCGGTGTTCGAATCGGCTGGTACATGTATCACAAAGTAAAGTCGAGCCAGTACTGAATCAGAGAGTTGAACATTAAATTCACTTCCGTCACCCTGCAGATTCTCCCGCAGTACGCTATGGATAGTTTTGCGTACCGAGGTATTGAAGAGTTCTCTCGGCACGTAAACCATGCAGGAATAAAAGCGGCCATATCTATCCCGATGGATAAACAGGCGAATACGCTGGCGCTCCTGTAAATGTAAAATCCCCATAGTGCTCAGGTATAGTTCATCAACGGGTATCTGGAATAACAGGTCACGCGGGAAGGTTTCAAGGATATTCAGTAAGGCCTTGGCTGCATGACTGCCGCGGTGATGCCCCGCACGCTGCATGACTGTAGCCATTTTTTGCCTTAACATAGGTATTTCGGCGGCGCGATTATTGTACGCGGCAGCGGTGTACAGGCCCATGAAGCGACGTTCACCGATGACATTGCCTTTGTGATCAAAGCGTTTGATGCCTATGTGATCGAGATATCCTGCGCGATGTATGGTGCTGCGTCTACTGGCTTTGGTGATGACCAGTAAATTCTTTTCGAGTGCCAGCTTGCGTATTTCTAACGGCAGGCTGGCAAAACTTCTGGAAGACTGGTCGGGTAATTCGTTGCGTAACAGGCCGAGGCCAGATCCTGCTACAGACACCAGTTTATCGGTTTTTACCAGCTTGTATTCGCGATAACCCAGAAAGGCGAAATGGTTATCACTAATCCATTCCAGAAAAGCCTGTGATTGTGCAAGCTCTTCGATATCCAGCGGCGGAGGATCGGTTTTTAATTGCTCTATGATCTCCTGCATTTGCTGGCACATGGGTTGCCAGTCATCTACTGCTATGGATACCTCCTGTAAAACCGATTCGATATCATTTTTAATGGTTTCCAGTACATCTTTTTCGGTTTGGCGATCGACTTCAATGTGGATGAGTGCTTCATCGCCAGCGTTTTCAGCCTGGTCGTCATACTCTCGTACGTCTGAAATATGGCCGCTGGAATCGCGTCCTATATTGATGACCGGATGTATGACAAGATGGGTCGTCAGGTTACGGGCATTCAAGGCCATACGCACTGAATCGACCAGGAACGGCATGTCTTCAACCACAACCTCAACGACAGTGTGGGTCGATTGCCAGCCGTGGTCTTCAAATTGAGGATTGTAAAGACGCACCTTGCTGGAGTTGGGTTTGCGCAGGTGTGCAAAATTCCAGTGTGCCAACGCTGCACCATACAGATTGACGGCCTTGTTATCGCTTAAGTCTTCTTCTGCCGTATCCTTGTAGTATTTACGGATAAATGTTTCGAGTATGGTTTGCTGGGCAGGGTCTACCTGTTTTTTCATCAGGGCGATGATTTCTTCCATTATTTCATGTGACTGGTTTTTTTTGTTACGAGACATTGTTCTCTCCGTATCGGCACATTCAGTTTGGCAGAATCCTCTGGCGGATTCCTTTGGTTTTGTTCAAAGTATAGCCCCGCATTATTTTTATAGATACCCATTGTAATTCTAATGCGCGTTGAATCCATAACAGAGTGGCTTCTTCAAAAAAACAATTGATTGTTAATTCAGGGGAAAAGTGACTTGCGGAATTAATTGCCGGAGATGAACTTCCGGGCATTGGTGAGGCGGATTTTTTCCTCGACCTCAGGCGGCAGTTGCTTGAGCCAGTTGCGGTGCCATTCGATGAGCTGGGTATAGTGGTCCCAGGCCTCGTCGGCATTCGCATAGCGATTGTCTTCGCTATTACCCCATACCGGGTCGGTACCGGTCATGAAGCGATCCTGGTACTTGATAAAGAGTTCGCGCCAACCGGGTAACAGGAGATTGTCGCTGTCGGTCAATTTGCCATAACGCCAGGGGTCGCGTGCCGAAACCTCGGTCCAGAGATTGGGACATTGTTGCATTAATTGGTCGATTGCATCCGGTTGCAGCCTGTTGCCGGCATGCGCCCAGAGAAAACGGACCTGCGAATATTTCTGGCAGACCGGAGCGAAGAACAGATGGCTCGATGCTTCGGTATGAATCAGGAAAGGAACCTGATACCTGGCAGCGAGCTGCAGCAGGCCGTTAAACACCTTGTTTTCGCGGCGCAGACCGTTGTCGGGGAACACGTGCAACTCACCTATGCCCTTGTAGCGTCCGGATGCGAGGCCTTTCGCTGCTTCGGCGACAACGTTGTCATCAACTGCCCAGGTAGTACGGTGGCGTTCCGTCAGATAGGGGCTGAAGTAGGGCAAGACCCAGGGACCAGCAGCATCCGCAAGTTCCAACGCAAGCCGGGGTGGCGTACTCGAAACCTGTACCAGGACGGCATTATGGGCCCTGAGTCGAGCGACAACTTCGCTGGCGGAGGTTACTTCCTTCTGGTCCCAGTTGAAATGAATGTGGATATCAGCGAAGGGTTCGGGCTCGCTATACGCGGGTCTGCTCATTCCGAGCAATCCGAGAATGGTCGCGAGGCTTGCCAATGAGGTTGTGAAGTGCTTTAGCATCAATGCAGTATAAGTGACCAACCGCAGCCTGGGCAATGCGGAGTTTCACCGATAATATGGCGGTTTTGCCAGTTTATGGTAAAAAAGTGTACGTGATAATTTATGAATAAAAATCAATAAACTCCTGAAAAAAGAGCTTTTCGCTTCAGCCTCATTGTTGTATAGCTGAAAAAAACTCTCATTTTATCCATCTTAATTGAAACAATATCCTCAAACTTGTTGTGCCACCAAAGATGGATTATTTGTCTCTTTCGAAAATCATGACTACTTTCGGAGATAGCCTGGGGCAGTGATGCTAAGCCATGTGGCGGTCCGGGATCGGAGAGTGAGTCTCTCCGGCTATATATACTCAGGGAAATACATTAGGATAAGCAGATAGTCGCCAGCCCTGTTGAACTGGTGTGTCTATAAACCTGGAAAAATCGAATGCTTTGATTCAATCAGGGTTTGACTAAGGTAAAGGAGTTGATCAGGTATGACAAATGAACAGATAATATTATTTTCGTTAATGGCGGCAGTACTGGGGATGTTGCTATGGGGGAAATGGCGATATGATCTTGTTGCATTTGCTGCGCTGGTTGTAGGACTGCTACTTGAGGTTATTCCAGTTGATCAGGCTTTTTCAGGGTTTGGTCATCCCGCTGTCATCATTATAGCTCTGGTATTGATTGTATCACGCGCACTGTCTCAATCAGGTGCCATTGAAATGCTGACGAGTCGTGTAATTGATTCTCAGCGTCCATTGCCCTTACACATAGCCTCTATGGGTTTTCTTGGTGCTGTGCTCTCAGCATTTATGAATAACGTAGCTGCTCTGGCCCTTTTGATGCCTGTTGATATACAGGCTGCTAATAAGGCAAAACGGTCACCGGCTCTTTCCCTCATGCCACTTTCATTCGCTACGATTCTTGGCGGCATGGTTACTTTAATTGGTACGCCTCCGAATATTGTTATTTCTCAATTTAGAGAAACCGCTCTAGGTGAGCCTTATAACATGTTTGATTTTGCGCCTGTGGGACTTGGTGCGGCACTGGCGGGATTGGCTTATGTGGCCCTGATCGGCTGGCGCCTGGTGCCTGCTGATCGCTCTAAACACAATGCCGCTAATGAGCTAAGCAACCTCGAAGGTTATGTCGTTGAGTTGGGTGTGGCGGAAGGTTCTGATGCTATCGGGCAAAGTATCAAAGAACTCAGTGATCTGGCTGAGGAAAATGATGTAATGATAATAGGGCTTGTACGACATGGAAAACGATTACCCGGTCGAGCATTAGATGAAAGCATTCGAAAAGGTGATTTACTGGTTCTGGAAGCCGGTCCAAAGTCAGTTGAGGGTTTTGCATCAGCACTAAAGCTATCTTACTCAAGATCAGAAAAACACAGTGGAGCTCTAGCAGGCACCTTATCTATGGTGGAGGCTACTGTACCGCTTGAGTCTCGTATAACAGGACGCTCCGCATTAGATATTCGTTTGCTTTATCGGCAAGGTATTATGTTGCTTGGCGTGTCGCGTGAAGGTAAACCATTTCGTGACCGAGTTCGTAAGACCATTATTCAGCCAGGTGATATTTTACTGCTTATGGGGGAGGAAGATCAAATCAATGAGGTGATAAACTGGCTGGGAGTTTTACCGCTTGCACCTCGTGATTTACAGGTTACTCAACACGATAAAGCCTGGTTGGCCATTTCGCTTTTTGCAGCGTCAATTCTGCTGGCCAGTTTTGGATTTATCTATCTCCCGGTCGCACTGGCTGCCTGTGTGGTGCTTTACCTTGTACTAAAGGTGATATCACTGTCACAGGCCTATGATTCCATTCAGGGATCTGTGCTTATTTTGCTGGCATCATTGATCCCGTTAGGTGCTGCACTGGAAAACTCCGGAGGTACAGAATTGATCGCTGAAGCAATCGTGAATATCACTCTGGGCTGGCCGGCTGTCGCTATTCTGGCTTTGCTCATGGTGGTGACTATGACGCTTTCTGATGTGCTCAATAATGTTGCCACGGTTCTGGTTGCAGCACCAATAGCTGTCTCTATCGCAGAACGCCTTCAGGTCAATCCAGATGCAATGCTAATGGGGGTAGCTGTAGCTGCTTCCTGTGCATTTCTGTCACCAATTGGGCACAAAAATAATACAATCATTATGGGGCCCGGTGGTTATAGATTTGGTGATTACTGGCGCATGGGTTTACCGCTGGAAATTCTGATTATTTTCGTCTCAATTCCTCTCATCATGATTTTCTGGCCGCTGTAAATACCCGAAAATTAATCCTCAATCTCTCAAAAAAACACTCACCACAGACCAGGGCAAGGATGCCCGTGGGTACGACTGCATGGAGGCAGGAGGTAGGGCGACACAGGAGTTAAAGCCGAGAGCAATGCAGGAGCAGCGTAGCGGTGTGCCGAGGACACGAAGGTCAAAGAGGTGGAGAATGGGGTAAGTTATTACTGAATTTTCAATATTTTGAGCATGAAAAACTTTATTAAGCTTAAAGACAAATTTTTTCCTCCGTGCTCTCCGTATCCTCTGTGGTGAAATGGTTTTAAATCCTAAAATGTCTAAAGCTAATTTGCGACCTGCCAGAAAGCTGAAAAGAAGTATTTGATGTAGATCAAATAACTGTTCGACTAGTCTCCCGAAAGCCTATAGATTTATGCAATAAATAGACAGGGGTGTATGCTTTTACTTGCAGTAAAAAAAGGTGAGGAAACGACTGATATTTTAACAAGACTTATAACCCTGGCCTTGCAAACCATTAAACAGCAAGTCAATTATAAGGAGCTGCACCATGTTAACATTAGATGACATTAAGGGTATGTGCGAATGTACCGAAGAGGAAATTGAAGCCATTGCCATGCACGAAAGTGTACCGGATGCTATTGCATCTGAAATGGCCGCCTATTTAATTCATAGTCCTGATGGAATTCCGCGAATTCGCAGGATTATTATTGACGATATAGAATTTGCCAGGCGTAAAGGTGATGAACAACAGGTCAAATTATTAAACGATGTTTTAATGCATTTTGTGGCTAACCATAAAGAGTACTTTATCAAGTTAAGCGCTTGAATTACTTGAGAAAAGATGTGTAGATATGATTTTAACTAAATAATTGTATCTACAGGCTCTACCCACTATTTAACCCTGCCAGATACGGGATTACTATCTCTGTTTTTTTACTCATTGGCCAGCAGAGGAAATGTTAACAGAACCAGGCGCTATTTTTATACGCAAGAATCAACCAGAAGTTGTCATTACTGACAAGTTCCAAATGTATGACAGTTGACTAGCAAAAAAAAGGGCAGCAAACGCTGCCCTTAGAATGGTATTCGACGCTTTGTTTAGTAATTCAGCTTTAATGCATCAACCAGTGCAATTGTTAACTGGCCATCACCAGCCATTTTATTATCACGCTGATAAGCTCTGACAGCATTCGTTGTCTTCCATCCATAAACACCATCGACAGGTCCAGCTTTAAATCCCTGTTCGTTGAGTGTTTGCTGCAGTTGACGAACTATATCCCCTGTTACATTAGTTTCGCATAAAATTGGTGCCCATGTCAGGAATCCATCATCAACTTTTGAAGTCTTATTGACAGATTCATAAACCGCCGGGATGCTGGCTACTGTTGTGTCCGAATCTTTCACCAGTTTTTTAACTTCTACAGTAGCATATAAGGCAGGAATTGTTCTGGTAACCGTTTTAGCAGGTTGCTCAACAACGCGAGTTTTAACCGTTTTATACAGCGCTTTTTTAACCACAACACGCTTAGTACTTTCCGGCTTTAACTGGACACGCTTCTTTACAGTTTCATAAACTGCAGGTACTTCGACCAGACACATGATTTCTCCGGTGCTTTCATTTATTTTGGTAATGGGGCCGGTGCCCTTTTTCCAGATAGAGTGAGCCGGTTTTTACGAGGAGCTTTTGCTCTTCATACCCATATTCTGCAGGAACACGTTGTAGTTCAGTAATTTCAGGACTGACCAAAACCTGTTCTTGTTTCCAGCCATACACCGCAGGGATGATCTCCAGAACGTCTGTGGCTTCCTGAGTAATAACTTGCTTTTTTTCAGTTTCATAAACAGCAGGAATAATAGAGACAACATCATAACCTTCTGCTTTCATGACTGTTTCGCTATCAGTTCTATAAGTCGGAGGTGTGTAAACACGGGCAAAGCATTGTCCAGCTTTGGCATTAGGTGGTAACAGGCTATCACTAAATGATGTGGAGGACATTTCCTGTTGAGGCGCATCAACGCTGGAAGATAATACTGCAGGTTTAACTTCCAGTTTTTGCTTTAAACTTTGAATTTCTTTATTACGATTATCGAGTTCCAGATTACGGGCATCCAGCTCCAATTGACGAGCTTTAAGTTCTGCCTGATAGTCAGGCAGAGCACCTGCGCCCTGATCTCCCGAAGAGGCACAACCAGCCAGTAGTATAATTGAATATATTGCTGCAGATAATTTTACTATTTTCATTTTTCAAACACCGTGTTTTATAAGACCCGAATTCAACTCATAAGTGCAACTTAACCTAGCTGCACTGTTAAGGA
>CALCSG010000437.1 GCA_937894085.1 uncultured Gammaproteobacteria bacterium
ATGATATTTCACAGCTTGTAATATGAAAATATGGCTTTTATACTTCCTATACTTGGAAAAACAGCTATCAATAAATGCAACGACCTTCCCTTCACCACTGGAGGTCAGTAGGTTCCAGATATTGGAGAGCTTCATATCTTCATCCATGCTGGCGAAACCGGCGGACATATCGTGTGCCAGCAGGTACGGATCGCCTTCCTCCCGCTGAGCCGGAATACCATGCCCTGCGTAGAAGAAAAATAACTTGTCGGATGCTTTTAAATTTTTCCCGCTGAAGTTTAGTCGGGTTTTAATCGTGCTGCCGGTGGCTTCTTCGTCATACAGCTCAATAATATTATCTTTAGGTACTCCTAATACTCGCTGCACAACCTTAGAGAACAACCTGGCTGAACGATCAGCAAATTGTACATTGAGTGTTTTAGAGTATTTATTGATACCCACTACGATCGCGTAGTGATTAGAATTTTCTGGTACGGGAGCAACTTTTTTTAACATGGCTTCCAGATCGTCATCAAAAGATTGCTGCACCCTCATCTCAAATTGGGCGATATCTTGCTGCAGCCGGGCGATAGTCTGCCGGTTATTGGATAATTGCGCACTGCCCAACGCCGCCTTCAATCGTTTAATCTCCGGGTCAATACTGTTCAATAAGACTTCAGATGAACCCATGGAGATTCTCGAATCGCTACCCGTGGTTTCATCGTCTGGCTGATACTGGATCTCCGGAACCTGATAGGATGCAAACTGCTGTTGCTCCTCTGGTTGCTCGATCACGGTCACCTCTCGGATAGACCGATCTGGCAGCTCTAATAAAACGCTGGCCAGTTTCACACCGTTAGTATCGTATTTAAAAATCAAGGCTGGCTTGGCCTGGAGCAGCATGCCCTTTAATCGTGGTGCAGTCGCTATGGGTTCATCTATCGCAACGGTTAGCCCCTGAAACAGGTCAGAGGAATGCTCGGGTTGAATTTTCGCTAAGAAATACTCTCTATCCGGGACGTAGGGCTCAAGAATGAATTCAGGCTTACCGATCGTCTTTTTCAAAGCGACCTGTGTATACAACCGGCTGACGGTGGGTAGGTATTGCTCTCTTTGACGTCGCTGCGACTCTACGGCTTGTTTTTTTGCCCGTTCATTCTGATAAAACGTCTCCATCATCTTTTTGTACTGATTTTGTGCATCCTCGACCCTGGCGATAAATTGCTCAGACTTCTCAAACTCGCCTCTATCCAGCTTGGGCGCAATGGGCTTGATGAAAACGGACTGCTTTACATCAGAATCAAGGAATTGATCTATTTTTTTAGTGGCCCACTGTGAAGCGGATTGTGCGCTTTTAAACAGGTAGCGCTGCTCATAGGAGTAACCGTTCTCTTCGGGATCATTCCCGGCACTTTCATCGGCATCGACGGTCATCCGCACGTCTATTTCGGGCAGTGAGGCTATCGGTTGATATTTAATCATCAAGGCAGTGTCGTTGAGCGTTAACTTCTCTAATTCTGTGGGAACGTAGGACAGTGACTTTATGCGCTTAACGTTAGACTTCGCTTCGTCCTGAAGCCCTAGCTTTAGGTTGACCCAGGCCTGGTTAAGCAGCACGTTAAAACGCTCACGCTGAGAAATATTGCCTTTAGATAACTCACTTAGCTGAATATCGGCCAAAGCCCAGTTTTCTGCCAGCAACGATTGATTCACTTCACCCCAGGTACTGGCATGAACGGGTAAAGCAAAGATTAAAAGACTAAAAAATAACCTCATGGGTAAATCTCCACATACAGAGGTGAAATAGACAGGATAGATTGCTCACTCAGCCAGTTGATGAATTTATCCAGGTTGTAGCTGCTTTCGCCTGACTCTGGTCGGTCACTGGATTTTCTAAACAGGGTGGTATCTATTTTTCTTTCGGTTCCTATGGCCAGGTACAGATCCCTATCCGCTTGGTAGGGAATGATGGGGCTAGCTTCCAGGAGGTACGGTAATTCAGGGTAAACCAACGTCGATTCTGTCAGCGGTTTATTGTCCAAAAGGGCAACCACTCGGCCATCGGAATAAACATTGAAGAGGGTTAAGAATTTGATGCTATCGGGTACAGCCACGGATAGATGGAACTCCTCGCCTGATTTCAATCGGCTCTCAGACTTTCCCAGTAGCTCTATTGTGAATTCTGGGTCTTTATTAAAGTCCCAGCTGGTTATGGGGTCCAAATCATCAATGGGCTGAAGCAGATCGGCCACGACGAGATGCCATTGCCCCTCTTTGCGTTGCAGTGATACCGGAAGAGAAGGTTCCCTGGCATCCGAATCCAGAGCCTTCAACAAGCGACTCTGAGTAAGCACCGGCGAACCGCTGAAAGAAGGCGATGCGTGACCCAATAATTCCAGCTTACTTCTAAGAGCCACCTCTAGAGGCCGCTGGTCATATTGCAGGGCGATAAAGTGCTGATCGCCAATCTGTTCTTGTTGAACGGTCTGTACGTTTTTCAGGGTGCGCGACGATTTAAGCTGCGTCACCTCTCGTGTCTGAGTGGTTAACTGATCGTTCTCTGATTGCCGAATATAGGCGGTTTGAGAACTTATATCGACTTCAATTTGCTGCGTGATGGCTCTATAGGCCTGTTGAAGTGATTGAGTCGCATCTTTGCCAGAGCCATAGCCAATGATAACGCCCTCCTCCTGGCTGATTTTATTAAACCATAAAGGCTCACTGGGCAAGCTGCTGCAGGCCGAAACAAAAAGGAGAGTAATCAGTAGTAACGTGGGAGTCGTGAATTTCACAAGCTTATCGGGTGGTTGCCGATAAAGCATTTGGCGCGTCCAGTAGCTTGAAAGTCATAGCCTGTCTGTTGGGCTTTCTTGAGCTGTTTAAGCTGGTTTTGATGAATACTGGTGAAATAGAAGATGCTTAGAGGCTTACTAACCAATCCGGTTTGGATATAGAAGTCTATGTCAAAGACAGAAAATCCTGAGGCTTCAGCAAGCTGAACAATGTTCATTTTATCCGGAAATCTGTCCATATCCTTTTCGCGTTTAATTTGAGTTATTATTCCATATTAACGTTGAGCCTACAATTACAGCCTTGCCCAACACAAAATAAGCCTCAATTGACCGGAATCTAACCCGGTGCCGTCATTCCTGACAGGCTGTATGCATCAGCAGAAGTGTGGTGTGATACCGGTTATTGCCGCATCAATTTACTCCTTCAATATATTTCCGACCGCTAATCATACACTGCTACGCTGTACTACAGGTAGAATGAGCTATTCCCCTGAAGAGACTTTAACCCGGTAGATTGATTGCCGATGACTGAGTACGACTTGCACCCGATTCTTGTTTGGGTATATTTTTAATTATTATCCTATACGAGTACGAATACGTTCCAGCTCTCGAATACGAAGTTGTATTTCTGTATAAAGTTGAGCTTGCTCATTTTCACGATCTGTTGCAGTTACCACTAGCGCGTAGTGTTCTTGATCGAGGCATGGTGATAGTTCACCCCAATCCCTATCCTGTCGCGTAACCACAACAAACCATTTCTCATCAGGATTGCGCTGTTTAAAATGCCAAACCGATGACTGGACTGTGCCCTTATCTCGAATTTGTGTGCTTATATTTCTGTTTGCTGTTGCATCATCATTTCTCGTTTTATTGTCATCCTGTGTATCATGGTTAAAATGCTGCTCGACGTCTTCCAGTGATAGCCCTTTAATCAGTCTGAAACTCATTTTTGTTGCTGTATATTCCAAGCGTGTGGTGCGTACTGGCGGTGAGTAGGCTAGAGTAACTCTTAATTCTCTGCTTGCACGATTGGCGCGAAGAAAGCTTGCTGGCAAAGGCAGTTCATAAAACTGGTGAGTATTATTTTCTATGCTGTCTTCTGCCATGAGTACAACTACAGACTCAGACGAACGATAGAGTGAATCTTCATCTATTTTTCCATAGCCCGCTATTTCTCTCGGTAATTCTCTATTTTTAGTGCCGCTGGCTTCTTTGTATGTCTTGCACCATTCTTCCGGAAAGGTATTGGTACAAACATCCGGTAAGTTGGCATGATTGACTAACATAGCTCGCAAAAGGTTAGCTGAAGCTTGTGGGTATTCGTTTAGCAGACGACCTGCAAGGTGAGTGATATAGGGTGCAGCAAAGCTGGAGCCTGCTATTTCTTTAAACAGGGTTCCGCCAAAAAACTGATGATTAAGCGTGAGTACACCCATGCCTCTTTCATCGTTCTGCCATTGTCTGTCTTCCTGCCTTAATGGTGATGCCCGATTGCCGCCAGGTGCAACAATATCCGGCTTCAGCGCTTTACCAACGGATGGGCCGTGACGAGTAAACGGTGATGGTTGATCTTCATTAGCTGGTGATAAAGCACTTATTTCAGGGTATCTCTGTTCATCCGAATGTTGATTATGTTTTGCCAGACTGCCAACGCTTATGGCATTAAGTGCAGTTGCAGGATCAATAATGATGCTTGTATCATCCATTAAATATTCGGGATATTCATCTCGCCAGCTTGCTACTGGAACAGGTGGATTATCTGAGCCTGAAAAATTACCTACTGAAACGATAAATAAAATATCATATTCTCTTGCCAACCTGTCCAGCACGTAGGCAATACCTCGTATATGCTTGCCGTCATACGGGGCATTGGCATTACCCAGAGATACGTTAAATATTCTGCATCCACATTCACCTGCAAAATATTCAACGGCTTTGGTTAATGTTGTTTCAATGGTTTTTTCATCAAAGCAAGTTTCGCCTGTCTGCTCATCTAGATACATCACCTTTCCGTTATATAACCAGAATTGTGGTTGCCAGTAATGGCTATCTGCACATTCCTCAAGGTCACCATACAGTGCGATACCTGCGACTGCTGTGCCATGACCGGATTCATCTCCCTCATGTCTACCTTCTATAAAGCTTTGACTATCGGCTATGGCTGTTTTGAGTAATGGATGATTGGTATTGATTCCACTATCAAGGATACAAATTCTTGAACTTGTGGGTTCCGGGGAGGGTAAATTCTGAGGGATATTATCTAAATCATAATTCAATTGCTGGTAACTGATGCCCGATTCTGGCAAAAGATCGACTATTCGAATATCTCGATGATTTAGTAATAATTCAACCTGCTGGTGCGTTAACTCAAGACGGTAGATAAGCAAGCTGTCCTGATTAATACTATCAATTTTTCTGATACTATTTTCGTTGAGCCAACATTCAAAACCCTCTATTAACAGAATTCGCTTGGGATGACGTGCTATTTCTATCGGCCAGAGTTCAATATCCAGCCTGAGAGTTTCTGTTTTAGGTAGCCCTTTATGCTGAAAGGCCCAACTTTTTCTATCTTCGGCCGTCCAGTTATCTATTCCCTGAAGGGCTTGTAGGATTTGCTTGTATGTTATGTCAGCCTCATCCAAACCTAATTGTGACAGGTGGTCTGAAAAGATAGCCAGTCCCTGCTCATCAGTAAAAACGATGCAGATTTCCTTATCTTCCTGCCCAACAAATTCAACACCATGTTTATACAGGTGTTGAATATCTAATAGACCAACATATTGCAGCTTGAAAACAAACTTTCCTTGCTCAGAGGTCTGTTGTTTCCTTGCTATTTCAGCAGCACGATTGAGATTGCTAGATAATATTTGGCCATGTTTAAATAAATCACCTGGAATATTACCAGGGAGTTTTCTTTGTTGTGTTCTGCGAGGATTTGTTAATGGTTCTTTTTCGATTTTTAGGTGTTTGTAATTTTCCGTCACTTTTTTTATCCTTAAACAGATTGATGTTTCACTTCCCTATCCAGTGCTTTTTGAATATGTTTTATGTCTAGAAACTCCTGATTCCTGAGTATCATACGTTTAACAGCCCTACGAATAACTCTTTCTATATCTGCACCGCTGAGCGATTTAAATAAGCCTAAAACTTTTTTGTCTTCGATTTCAAATTCTCTTCGCACGCCCCTTAATTTAAGCGTGAGAATTTGAGCTGTTTGTGCCTGTGAAGGTAATGGAAATGAGATTGTTTCATCAAAACGGCGCCAGATAGCAGTATCCAGGATATGCTCATGATTTGTGGCAGCCAGTAACAGGCTTTGCCCCTGATAGGCATCCATCATTTGCAATACTGCATTTACCACTCGGCGCAGTTCCCCATGCTCACTGCCATCATTACGCTCTTTACCCAGAGCATCAAATTCATCAAATAAAGCGACCATTGGATATTGGCTGATAAAATCGAAAACTTTACGTAAATTAGCAGCTGTTTCACCTAAGTAGGATGAAACCAGTGCATCAAGTCTAACGATTGCCAAAGGGTAATCAAGCTCACTAGCTATTACTTCGGCAGCTAGTGTTTTTCCACACCCCGGTGGACCAAAAAAAATAACCTTATTTGACGCCTTCATTCCATAACTGCGAAGCACATCCTCTCGACGGTGCTCTTCAAGCAGTTCTTCTATGGCAAGCAGACTATCATCTGGAAGAATTAGCTCATCAATAGCTCTTCTAGGCTGGTGAATATCAAGCAATGGCAAGCCACGCTCTTTATCAGTAGGAACCTTGGGTAGAATACGTGACAAATTACGTTCAGCTGGCTGCAGCGTGTCACTATAGAGGATATTTTCAAGATCATTGGCAAGAAGGTGATGTTGTTTTTGGCGTTCTTCATTAATGATAACTTCTGAGGCTTGACGGAAGGCAGTAGGATCGCCTGAAGCTCCTGCTTTAATTAACTGCCTTAATGTTTTTCCACTTGCCATGGTTCTCTCCAGTAACTATTTTCCTAGCTATTTTATTAAATCCACCTGTTAAACAAAGTGCTTTACAGATATTTTGAGTTTAATATTTAACCCTCTAACAGGGATACGGCGTCACGTCTTTGATTTATGATTAAGACCTCGTTATAAACCTCTCCTTTTAGCACATTGTACTCACTTCCTGTCAGTTGACCAGACGTCAACAAACCATTAACTTTCATTTTAAGCGGTTGAGATAATTAACTCCTGGGATTCGGTATTTGAGATTAAAGCCGTGAGACCTAAACGACCGCTTTGTCCATTTTTGTTTATTACCTACAGCCTATAAGGATTGACGACTCCTGGCAAACGGACTAAACCGCTCCCCCCAAGGCATCACCACTTCTATTCCGATGCCAGCCATATCCAGCCACACTGATTGATTGTTGATATACGGTTAATTTTGGCTATAATCAATATTACGTTTAAACAAAATTACTCCCCGCTTGAGGTTATCAAGCACCCTAGTTCATCGTTGATGAACGCCCTTTGATATTATGAGCCCGCTTAATATCAGCACAAATGACCGTGCGGCTCTTTTCTTAAACCCACCAGGGGGAACTTGATTCCCTCCCGGGTAATACGTTCTCCATTTTCTTTCTTTGATTGGAGAACCTTCATGAACATTATTCTTTTTTCCTTAATTTCCTTCGTTATTTTATACATTGTCGTGTGTACGCTTAAGTATGCCATTGGCTTTATATTAACAGCGACTCTCGTTATCCCCGGATTAACATTGGCGAACCATTACGGTGGTCAATCGGCTATGTTGCTACTCCTTGTCGTCTCACCTGTCATTTATATTGCGGTATCTGATTTAATCGAACGTTTAAAATCAGTAAAGCTGCCCGTTCTGTCGGTGATTACACCATTTATTGAACAGCAGCGCTCAAATGCTGGATTAGTTGAAACCACGCTGACTGGCGAATGGATTTCTGGTAAAACGCCAGGGATTACCTTTCATCAGCCATTGATTGGTAATGTTAAATCATTACCTAGACCCTGGCTTTAACCTGTAACCCAAGGGATGCCCCGCATCCCTTTAGGGTTCTATTTATTTTGTTGTTGATCTGAGTTCACTTCTGGATCGGGAAACTTTTCTATGTCGGTTATGAGGCGATATAGATGAGTTTCCCGATTAACCCAAACAGGAGATGAACTATGAAAACTCAGATGCAACCAACACTCGATGGTATTGAAGTCACTGAACTGGAGGTCGAAGAAATTGAGATCAAAGGCGTGAGTGATTACCTAATTAAGCCTGTAAAACCCTGTGTTCTACTGTCTGCTTCTCATCAATGTCATTTTTCACATCCCCGTCAAATGGTAGCCTGATCAGGGCTACTATTTGATAATTTTATTTTCTTTCTTTTACAGGGGTCATCATGACCCCTTTAATCATTATTTCTGATTTTCTTAATCCCCTACTCTGACCCTTCGTTTAGGGTTTTTCCTCTACCGGCTGCTGGAGCCGTTACAGGAAAAACC
>CALCSG010000438.1 GCA_937894085.1 uncultured Gammaproteobacteria bacterium
TGGCGGGACGTCATTTGATCCATTATCCACAACCTGTTGCGCTGACTTGTACTCTTCCCCGGCTTTTAACTGCAACTGCTGGTGTAACTGATCCATATTTTTCTGTAACAGGGAAATTTGTGATGCATAGTGATCACGTTGAACAGTTGCAAGTTCCGACAAAACCCCGAGATTATCTATTTTTGTTCGGAGTAATGAATATTTAGAGTTTAACATCTGCAACCTGGCCATTTTTAGCAAGCGGTCGGCAATAATTACCTCTGAAAATGCTGTACCCAGTTTGTCCAGCCGGCTATTAATATCGGCTATATCAGCACCACCACTTTTACTTAGAGAAATGTAAGACGCCAGTAATTTTTCCTGTTCATCCTGATTATTGCGACTGGTATCCAGTTCCATTCGTAATTTTTCAAGTAAAGTCTTTAAGCTTTCTGAACTGTAGGTTGTAATTTCTTTAGTCACCAGTAGATTTATTTTTAGTGGCTCCTGCAACTTTTTGATTTTTTCAGGGGCTAGTTTAATTTCCTCCTGAATTTTCTGTAAAGACACCTTAACAATATCAGTTTGCTGCAACAAACTGGCAGCCTCATCAAGCTTGGCCCTGGTTTCCTGGCGTTGTTGCTCGCTTAAACTAATTGAGGACGCTAGCACAGAGCGTTCGGCTTCAATTTTACTCAAAGTAACTAATTCAAAATCACTAACAGTCTGAATTTCAGCCCATGATGACACGCTGCACACTAAAATTAATGCCAGTAAAAAGTAGCGGGTAAAATGTTTCATCAAAGTTGATTATTTACGGTTCATAGTCCAGGGTTATTATTTGCAAATAGCAGAAATATTTAAGCAGTGTTTAAAATTAACTTTACAGACCAATACTAACATCAAAGCGTTCTTATCTTATATTCAAAACAATAAATAGCTGAATCCCATAGGTAATAAGGAAGTTCTTTTATTTTAATTGTCTACTCGAATCATCCTATTCCTGAGTCGTACTAATAATCAAAAACATGCTCCAGCGTTAACCCCTGCGACACACCTGCATTCATAAAACCGGCCAGTTCAGGTACATTAACTGAATACACAAGTCGTTTCCGATTGGCGGGTGAGAACACTTTTGACTCAAATAAAAACTGTGCTGTGTCAATTTCACCGGTTGTAGACACATCGGCTAAAACGGTCACCGCAATATTAGCGTTTCCAGATATCTCGATAAATGATACACCTGCTGCGGCAAGCTTTGGCATGATTTCACTGAAGTCACCCCAGCGTGGAATTTGAATAATCAGATATCCATCACCCGGATCATCGATTAAAGTCACCCTGGGATCGAGATCAGCTATCATCGCGGTATCCGCCTTTACAACCATTGTGACCGATTCGACCGCCGCTCCGTAAGCGGTTGCAGATGCTAATCCAATCAGTTTTGCGTAAACCGTTTTGATAGCGAACTCGAGTGTGAAAGACAGTTTACGTTCTGTCCGGCGAATGAAATTCGGCCCGAAAAAAGACGTTTCACGCCAGATCTTGCCTACCCAATCTGCAAATGGAAACTCATACCATGCCTTTTTGTGGATTAATTTTGCATAAGCCTGGTGCGCAGAGGTAATAATCCCCTCCTCCACTGTTTTAGCCGATGATATCCAGTAAGTAAGGCGACCAATTGTACCCTCATACATCCCTTTCATCATATACTCGAGCGTCGTACTGATGCCGATGACTCGCAGCATGGTCAGGTATTCATCATTGTCTGGATAAACATCTCTGGTCAATGCGATAACGCGGTCATACAAAACCCAGTACTCATTGATACTCTGGAAAAACGGAAAGTCGCCCGGGTTGTTATTGGCTGACAGAAAGTCAGCATATTCGACGGGATTAAAAACCAGGTACCACTCCGGGATGGTCAGATAAGTCTGCTCCTCACCCTTTTTATAGTCAGCAAGACCGGCGAGAACAGCCTGCAACCTTTTGCCTTCGGTCGAAGTATCTAATACCAGTTCTGAAGGCTTTAACGGATTCAGCAAAGTCCCGCTGGAGTTTGAATCACCACTGAGCTGAATGGTTATGGTGACAGCAATAATCACTGCCACAAAAACATAGAGCGCAAGCGTAAGCATCCTGGTTATGATTCGCTTAAGTATATGCATAGTTGACCCACAACTGTTTCAGACTTACTTTTGATTTGATTCATATTTTAACGAATGCCATCAGGGTATTGGCCGACGGATCATGTGCCTGCAGTAATTTATCACCATTGAAAGAAAAACCATTGCGAGTCATGACGTCTATCCAGTGTTCCAGTCCATTGAAAAAGCGCTTCTCCTGTTGATTCTCCTGCCATGACACATCCAGCCCGACATTAAAAACGGTATGCACCAGCGAAACAAAGGTTTTCATGGTCTCATCTCCCGCGTCATGATCACGTAACACAAAAACTCCGCCCTTGCGTAACACTCGGTGAATCGAAGCCACGTAGGCGTCGAGACGCATCAGCTCACAGTGATGCAAACCGATAAAGCAGGTGACGAGATCCAGGCTTTCGGTCATCACCTGATGCTCTCCGATCGGGTTATAATCATCCAGCGTAAAGAAGGTACCGACAGGACGAAGGCTACCACGTTCCATAATCTCCGCTGGCGAGTTATCCGGGGCTACTTCGTTGCAGAGATAAACAGGCCCGGTAATATTCAGGCTCTTCTGCAATGGACGAACATAGCGGCCTGTAGAGCCAATTTCCAGGTATCCCTGCAACACGCGTTTAGCGATCAACCGTGTTGTCTGATCGGCAATAACCTTTTTCTGTTTCAACAGCGCGGGAAGACTGTATCGAATATCACGCAATGCAGGCTTTATATCGGGCAGGCGCGACTGGATAAGCTGGTAAATTGCTTCGTCCTCCTGACACTGTTCGCAGGCTTCCATGATCAATGCATGAAAACGGTCTTCCGGGAAAATCCGATAGATATTCTGCAGGAAACGGTAGAAATGATCGCGCCAGACGGTATCCTGATAAATCCTCAGAAACTCGGACTGAGTGGATGCCCCGGGCGGTGCCTGGTGAGACGCCTCAGAACTCGACTCGGGTTCAAAGTATCGATTCCATAGAGAGTTACGAAATCGATAGTTCGGATCAAGTAGCCGTTTTACGGCGAATAGCTGTTCCACATTCGGGTATGCCAGGCGAAATTGTTCAGTAGTCGCCACCGGTTGATACGGTAGATAGTAAGCACCACCGTGAGCAATTGCCGCATCGATCAATTCACGCGTCCACACGGCAACCCGCTCGCGTGCATTAGAGCGGGTACGCTGCTTGTAGTACAGCACAAAAGCAAAGGACTCCTGCCGTGCCCATGCAAGGTATGTACCCGGATCCTGATGAGCATGGCGCACCGAAATATTAACCACGTTGACACGATGACGCGACAGTATCTCAGTCATGGTTCGTGTAAATGTCAAAAATTGATCGACTGGCACGAAGTATTCCTGCAACACATAGGTTCTGCGGTCACGCAGTAACGGCTCCAGTTCCTCGACATGATATCCCGCCTCGTAGTTACGCCAGTGGACAACCTGTTTACGGTAAATCAATGGATCAATTAGATGTTCCCGACGCCACTTGCCAAACGGCATTTCGGTAATGGCCCACAACAGGTATATTTCCAGCAGGTAGAGGCGACGACCGGGATTCAGCCTGTCCACGACAGTCGCCGGTTTATCGGTTTCGTACCAGGTAACGGCACTGGCACTTTCATAATCGGGTGGATATAGATCAGCGTTATGAAAAACAGCTGCAGGATTATTACGCACCTGATCTTTAAAATATGCATGATACTCGGTAATGCTCATTTTCTGACGCACGCGCTCAACACGGGTATTACTGGTCAGATCCAGTTCTACCTCGACAATAATGCCGATGGCACCATAACCACCCACCACACTATAGAATAGTTCCGGCTCTACTGTCGGCGAGGCTTCCATGATGCCGCCATCATGCAACATGACCCGCAGGCTCCTAATTGACAACACCAGTGGACCGAGCCCGATATAACGACCATGGCAATTGACACTGATAGAGCCGCTAACGGTAAAATCCGAATAGGTTTGCATAATCTTTACTGCCAGACCATGCTCGTCAATATGCCGCTGAATGTCCCGCCAACGAATACCGCTTTCAACCCTCAATACCCGCTCTTCGACATCAAAGTCAAGTATGCGATTAAGCCCGCGCATGTCGATATGCACGGTGTCTGTTGCAGCGATCTGCCCGCCCATACTAAACCGCCCACCTCCTATGGAAATCGGACTGTTAGTCTGCTGCATAAATTCCTGCAGTTGAGCAACCTGACCAGGTACAAAAACTGCATCTACCAGCGTAGGGTACAGCCCTGTTACTTCAGTAACGACTAAAGGGTTGTGTTTAGTATCTATATCCATAGTTAAATAAATTTCCCGGGCAATTCAGAAAGGTAACAAAGTTATGCGGGTAAGCACCGCTGGAATTAAGGCCTGTTCTCACCAAAGGTGTAAATACACCCCATCCAGTTTGTGATCATGTCAGGATGCAATTAACACTCAATGACTAAAAATAAATTATCTGTTGTTTATGAAACATAATAACAAGGAGACCGGGGCATGCACAGGAATTCAACAACAACAGTAAACAGGATAAACCGATGGTGATAGTAAGATTTAAACATGTCTTTATGCATTTGTTATGATTTAGCTGTTCTCAAAGACCATCGAATAGGGTCGCGCAATCTCCTGCTGCACCTTGCCTAAACTAAAGGTACGTACTTCTTCAATAAAACGCTGCCCGCTAAAAAACACCTGCAAGGTTGGTAACGATAACACCCCGTTCTGAGAACAGACATCCACTACCACATGACAATCCACATACACCATTTTCATCTTCGGGTAGTTATCTGTTATCAGCTTGATGAGCTTTGGTTTAACTGCATGACATACATTACAATCTTTACCTCCAAATAATATCAACAAAGCAACTTCGGATTTTTTCAGGGCCTCAAGTTGTTCTAAAGTTTGAATATTTTGCATCTTCTCTATCTGCATTAATATAATCCTGTTATTTGATATTCTATTATTTCATAAAAAAACACTTACAGCAGATACCGTTAAAAAATAAATCCAACTTTCGCTGATCATTAAAAGCGGTTGCACTAATTCAGTTTGAATTGAATAATCAGCAACTATGGAAAATGGAATAACCCACTCACTCTCCCTGTCTAAACCGCTTTGTGAAGTCTGCGGTTACACATTGAGCTATCTTGATAGCCTGCAGCTGAAAGATGTCGACTACTCTGTTTGCCGTTCCTTTGACTGCAGAAGAGTTATGCAGAAAAAAAATGAAATGTCTGACTGGCAGTTTAAATCTCATCTTTCTTTCCAGCAAAAACTACTCCGGGATCAGCAGGAAAAGGAAGCATCTCGAAGGAAACATATTGTGCAGGCAACCAGCAGAGAGGCACGGGAAAACCTGGCAATTATCGAATCCATCATCAAGGATAGACCGGATGTTTTAGAGGGCATTCAACAGGTTGTGGTCATTCCTAGTGGGCTGTCTAAATTAACGATCCCCGCTGAAGAACGGGTTAATAAATACATTGAACATCTAAAACAGATAATTTTCGAGGCGTCCGAACTTTCCGATGCTAATGAAATTATTCAGGACCAACATTACGATGCGCACACCCGGCAACTTCAGCTCGAACAGAAGTTTTCAAAGAATCCATCACTGAAAAGTCTCAGTGATCAACTTTGCGCTATGTGTAAAGGCGGTTGTTGTATTTCAGGAAATGAACACGCCTACCTGTCGGTCTTTACCATCAAAACCCTGATGGATACAAATCCACACTGGACTGTAACAGACATTCTAGATTTATATATCTCTCATATCAGTGCGCAATCGGTGCAGAATTCCTGTATAAACCAGACAGAAAATGGCTGCGCATTGCCCAGGAATTTACGTTCAGATATCTGCAATGCTTTTTATTGCGATCCACTAAAATCATGCCAGAAAAACATGATTGATCAAAAAAACATCGGGAAGGTAATAGTAATCCAACGTTCAAATACTTATTCCAGCAGGTTTGACCTGGACGTCGAGAACAAAATAATCAACGCCACAGTTATCAATATAAAGTGATGGGGACACAAAAATGATACTTTATAAAAACTATAAATTAGTAACCTGACTGCCATCCCGAGATATATCTAATGATATCTGGACAATAACTGTATAAAACTTAAGCGATTTAACGCGCTAAAATAACGTTATAAATGACTATTTAATTTGCAATAACGCTATCCAACCATTCATTACCCTTATTTCGTTCACCAGAATTTTATTCGTTCATGTACATTTATTACTTTCTGGTTCGTGTTATTTGGTATATTATTCCCAAATACACCACTTCATTATTAAAATTCTGATATTTATTTAAAATGGATTTGTGACAGGTAGATTTATTTTTAAAACATTAAAGCCCATCTTTATTTTATGGATTTAAAATACAACATAAATTCTCCACAAACCAATTTCATTCCGAAAGAATTCGAAGTGGATATATCTGATAAATGGAATTTTCCATCACTCGGGCATGAAGCAAATTTTTGTATTAACGTGAGCGATGAGTCACTACTTTTATTATCGGAAAAGGTTTCACCTAATATTGGAGCATTAAATTCCGATCAACAAATTTGTTTTTATTTAGCCCTGGAGTATATGAAAACTAATGACCAACATGCGAATCAGTCTGCCATAAAGTGGCTTTTTAATACCAATGAAACTATCTCAGATATCGATATAAAATGTAACATTTCAAATTTTCTGGGATATTGCGAAACTAAATTTTGCCCGATAGGAACTGAATAAATACCGATCACTGTCTCCAGTTAATCAGACTGCATTTAAGTTTCAGTATTACAGGATTTTCAAAAACAGAATAATCTGCGAAACCATCGAGAAACGGTCACTCTATGGAACCAACTACAGTTACAATGCTATTTTCTAACAATTCTTTGAAAACAATGACCTCTCAAAAGGCACTTTTATTGTTGTATATCCCAAAGATAGTCTCACCTGATACAAAGACGAGGTCGTTCAACTCAATCATTGGCGCGACAACCCGTGCATATTATACAACACCGCTGTAAATAATAATAAAGCACCAGCTTGGTGACTGGCACCCAACCAGACAGGCACTTGCAGTAGCAACGTACTGATACCCAGGGTAACTTGTACAAGCACTAAAAAAGCCACCAGGTTAAAGCTTCTGTTTGTGCTGCTATCAAAATTATGGAATTTTGAAAATAGCCAGTAAATCAGTAATAGCGCACCGGTACTTAATGCCAGATATCGGTGGTTAAACTGAACCGTCACCATATTTTCAAACAGATTTAAATAGTGCGGTTTTAATGATATCAAACCCTCTGGTATCCACTGGCCATTCATTAAAGGAAAGGTATTAAAGATATGGCCTGCTTTCAAACCGGCTACAAAGCCACCTGACACAATCGTCACCACTACCATTAATATTAAATAATGAATAGCTTTTCTAAACCCGGGATTGCTCGATTCGGACTTTGCCACACGAGGTGCCCTGTTCAATAAACCCATCGCAGTCCATAGTATGTAGGCATAAATTAAAATCGCCGCAATCAAATGAGCCGTTAATCGATACTGGCTGACATGGGGATTATCGACTAACCCACTTTTCACCATGTACCAGCCCAACAGCCCCTGCAACCCTCCCAGAAAAAACATGAACAGCAACTGCGGGGTTAATCCCGGTTTTATTTTCCTGGTGAAATAGAAATACAGGAAAGGAATGAAAAATACCAGGCCAATGATGCGGCCTAAAATTCGATGAGAATATTCGAATAGAAAGATTTGTTTGAAGCCGTCAACAGTCATGTCCCGATTAATTTTGGTGAACTCCGGTGACTGCTGATAATTACTAAATTCTTCCTGCCAGGCAAATTCAGTAAGCGGCGGAATAACACCATGAATAGGGTGCCAGTTGACCATTGACAGACCCGAGCCTGTAAGTCTCGTGACTCCCCCTAAAATAACCATAGAAAAGATCAATACAGCGCATACCAGTAACCAGCTGGCTATGGCTCGATCATTATCTACATTAGCGTTCATACGGCATGACCCTGATTAAAATCAGGCATTATATCAAATAGTTTTATGCCCCGGATCAAAAGTACTGAATTAACTATCAACTCCGTCTATAGTTAGATTTACTATTCAATAGCGCGAATGCAGAAAATACACGACTGCAGGAGGTGGGGTGACACAGGAGTCAAAGCCGAGAAGCAAAATCCTGCCACCTGACTGGAATTCAGTAAAGTTGCTGCTAAACCACCAATGCTGAGCATTAGTGCGAGAAGAAAGCGTTTTCCAGGTACAAAATAATTATACTGCGAAGAAAGGGAAATTATGAAAATCAAATCAAAACTGTATGTTTTGGTCGGTACCACCCTATTGCTCATGTTATCAACTGCTATCAGTGTTGGCTTTGCTCATTGGCAGGTTGCATCATCTCTTCAACTGCAAAACTATGTGACCGAATTAGTAAATTCAGCTTCGGGGTTAAACTACCAGTATCGTAATTTGGTCGAGAAAGATAACAGGAATACCTGGAAAGGCCTTGAACAAACTCATCAACAATTAAATGCACTGTTAATAAATCCTGCCGAACTGGATGCTAAGCAGAGTGTACTGCTGACCAGCATTAAACAAAGTCACGATAGTATTCACGCTCAGTTTAAACTTCTGAATTTACAGAATGGCTTAGATAAAACTGTTACCTCTAACCAGATAATTGATAAATTATTTAATCAGATAGAGGCGATTCGTATTGAAAGTTTTCAGCTATCCAACATTGTAAATAAAAAAATTCAACAGACATTAAACACCCGCTTATTGTGGGCATTATTAATCACAGTTTTTATTGGACTATTGCTAACGTTAATTTCTATTTGGATTTATAAAGGTGTTATCTCCTCCCTGACTGATCTTTTTAGAGGTTTTACGACATCCAGCAATGGTGATTACGACTACTCTGTTACAGAGTCAGGAAGTGATGAAATTAGCCATTTAAGTAAACTTTTTAACCAGATGCAAAGAAAACTGGAGAGAGCAACAGTCAATAAGCAACAGTTACAGACTACTGTCGATCAACAAAAGCAAAAACTTAAAATACTGATACAGACAGATTCCCTGACCCTGGTGTCTAATCGACGTGCTTATATAAACAGGCTTGCTAAGGAAAAGGCATTGTCTATAAGAAACAATATCTCTTTATCCATGCTGATGATTGATATTGACTTTTTTAAAGATTTCAACGAACGCTATGGGCACGAAGCAGGAGATGCAGTGCTAAAAAAAGTCGCGCAAACCATACAGCATTCTTTACCCAGAAAAACTGATTTCATTGCCCGCTACGGCGGTGAGGAATTTGTCGTCATACTGCCAGGTACCGTGGCACAGGGTGCAAGCCTGGTGTCAGAACGAATTATGAATGAAATTAAAAAATTAAGTATCGAACACAGGTTTTCAGCAGACCACAATATCGTGTCGGTCAGCATAGGCATTGCCAGCCAGAAAGGCAGGAAATTAGTCAAAGAAAACTTATTAGAACAGGTTCAGCAGGCTATGCAGCAGGCTAAAAACAATGGTAGGAATCAGTATAAAGTTTTCAAATGAAATTAACCTGTTGAAAAAAATCAATATGGCTCTGTATGAAAATCAGGTAATGTCGTCATTCCCGCATGCTTTTAGCGGGAATCCATTAATAACGTAGTAAATATTTTAAAAAATGCCATATCTGTAATGGATTCCGGCTTAAAGCATGCCGGAATGACAGTAGTTTTGGTATCGAGTGGTTTTACCTGATTTTCATACAGAGCCATTTAAGATATTATCACGTGCATAAAAAAGCCGGATCAAATGATCCGGCTTTTAATTAAGGTAAAACGCTTGAAAAATTTACTGTTTTACAGTTGTGTTAGTCCAAATTTCTCCTTCAGCCGTACCATCCAAAGTGCTTAGATCAGGGCTTGAACTCCAGTTAGAGTCTTCGCTATAAACAGTAAAGCTGTTCACTCCTGTAAGTGCCCATACTTCCATAATAGAAACACTCTGAATAGATGCTGTTAATGTCAGACGGTTATTAGTAACAGACCAGGTAAAAGGTACCGTCTCAGTTAGTACGCCATCTTCGGTTTCAGTAAAGGTTCCAGTACCTCCAGTAGCATCAAATACAATTGTTTCTACATATACTGATCCAGTTGAAGAATCTGTCCATGCGTCTCCCCAGGTGCCAATAATACTGCTATCAGTTATCGCCATAGCTCCACCACAGGCGGTCACTACCTCTTCAAATTCTGTGTAACTATTGAAAGATGAAGGTTCTTCATTAATATCATCCCATCCAGACTCATAGCCACAGACTAGGTCAGGATTGGTTACACCGCCGCCGGTACCTGATGAGGCATTGATTATTGCATGATAATCGGTTGAATGATTTTGACCGGTTATTGCATCAGCTGCATAGATACGTACCAGTAGATTATAGCTTTCAGCTCCAGCATCAAGAGAAGTAAACTCTGTAGAAGCAACCGTGATACTGGTTGTATTACCACTGAATGAATTATCCCAGATCTCAACGTCATTACCCAGAGAGTCGGAAACCTGAATCATAACTTCATCACTTATGGTACCGGCAGCCAGTGTCCAGGCTATAGTAAGATTACTACCCGGTGTAAACGCATTTATCGCGTCCTGGGTAGCTTGCGTGGCAGTCGGGTAGAGTCCCACGTCAGATGGGTCGAAGGCCAGAGTACTGGTATAAGTAGCAACTTCAGTACCTGTTGCAACTGATGGTGCAGCCGGGTTGCTAACGTCAAGAGCCTGTGTATATAAGCGGTATTCTACAGTGTATCCAGCGACCAGGTTACTGATATTAATCTCATTAACTGCTGTTCCGAATGCTCTCCAGTCACCACTGAAATTATCATTGGCATTTACATTGTTGCTTTCGTTGTAAATCTGTACATCGCCAGGTGCTGCATCAGCAGGTGTACCCAGGTAAAATACGTCTTTAATCAGATCACCATCTTTAATAGTTATAGAGCCTGAAGAAATAGCTAAACCGGATGTGCCGTTATTTTCAGAGTTTTCATCCCAGAAACGTGTATTTATGCCGCAATCACCAACAAAACCATCATTTCCATCATTGTCGTTACAGTGATAACTGATGGTTTCCAGGTCGACAATGCGTTGGTCACCACGTAATTGCCAGGCTGATAGAGTATCGTTATAGGCAACTAACCAGGTTTCGCTTTGAGGATCAATAACACTGCCGAAAACCACATTGAAAGTAACGGTGGCTGTTCCTGCTGTTGAGTTGAGACCACTAATGGATACACCGGCAAATGACAGGTCGATCAATGTCGGGTCAGTGGTGAGTTCCGTTAAAAATTCGCCTCTGGAATTATCGTTTTGTAGAAAATCTGTAGCCAGAAAATTTTCTAGATCTGTTGAAGATGGTAACCCACCAACAAATTCAGCCGCAAAATTACCAAATAAGTTTGCAATAGCCTGAGTATCTGACACAGCTTCTGTGTATGAACTTTCATCTCCCTGAGCGATAACAAATGCATCATCGTTATCATCGCCAACCACAACGCTGTCTGAAATTGAGCTGTTATCAACCAGGTTAGTGATGGTTGCGACATTTGTATCGCCATCTACTTCAATCTTGATAAGATCGAGCGCTGCGTCAAGACCGGAGTGATTAGCACTGAAGGATGAATTTAATAAGTCGATAGCAGTATCCAGTCCCAGTACGTCAAATACATTCTGTAATTTAGCCTGCAGCGCTGCTTCCTGGGCTTCAACTACCGTTGGGTCAAGGACTTCAGTGTCATCCAGAACATCATCATCAAAATAGGTTGCAGCAATCTGCTGGGCTGCATTAGCTATGATTAAATCTGTAAATGGAGTGATATTTACAGTGCCATCGACATCTGCAGCTTCCGCATAGGAATGTAGTTTGTATGTTTTACCGCCGACTGTGCCCTGGGCACGTAGTCTGTAGGGGCTGTTAAACCGGTTACGTCTACGTTATAAGTACCATCGGCTTCAATAAGGGCTGAATTGGTATTACCCATAGCGCCTTTAACTGTTACCGTTCCAACAATAGCTGCTCCAGCTGCGGCTGTACCGCTCAGGGTTGTTGATACATTACCTGTATTGCCACTGTCTCCAGTATCGACCGGATCACTGGAGCCTCCCCCACAGCCGGCAATGGCCAGACTGCAGGCAAAGACGACAGGCTTTAACCTTAAAAATGATAAATTCATACTTTTTTTTCCTATTGTTATTAAGTAAAGAGTTACTGATACTAGCAGAGAATATTTAAGATTGTGAAAAAATTATCGTAACTATTCAGCGTAAATTATAGAAAAAACAGCTTGACAGGGTTTTAGCGCGTTTTTCTTTAAATCCATGGCTGTTGCCAGCCTCATCTTATTCGATGGATCAGCCTGGCTAAACTGACCGGAAAGCCACCTCATTATTTGCAATGACCCCGTTTAAGTCTGATTTATTTTAACGCCTTACAGGG
>CALCSG010000439.1 GCA_937894085.1 uncultured Gammaproteobacteria bacterium
GTACGCTTCGTGGTGAAATGTTTTTCAGTCATGTTTAACTTTTAACCGATGAATCCCTTACTCCGCTAGCCCACCAGATTCTACAGGCACCCTCATCAGATACCATGCAGGGACCTATTGGTTCCTGAGGTGTACAGGCTTGACCATACAGTACACATTCGTTCGGGTACTTTTTACCCAAAACTACCGAAGCACAATCACATCCGGGAGGCATTTTGCCTTTTCGACGTCGATTTTCTTCATCGTAGGATGGAAACTGAATACGCGCATCATGCTGACTGTAAGCAGCTTTCAGGTTAAACCCTGATTGAGGGATGATACCTACACCACGCCAGTTGGCATCGATGACATCCAGTACCTCGCTCATCTGACGTTTGGCCGCCGTGTTTCCATTCGCTCTGACCAGTTCGGGGTAACAGTTATCGAGGAAAAGCTTACCCTCTATTTTCTGACGTAATACCGAATAGGTAGATGCCAGTAAACTTTGCGCCGTGAAACCGGCAATTGCCGTTGGAATAGCGTGTTTATCAATCACAAACTGCCATTCTTCCGAGCCCATCACGGTGGCTACATGACCAGGAGCCACCAGTGCCTGAAATCCAGCTTCTCCGGAGTCCAGCAGCATCGAAACGGCTGGCCAGGTTAATCTTGCCGATAGCAGAACAAACAGGTTTTCAGGTAACCCCTGTGCAATCATCGCAGCAACCGGAGCTGTGGTGGTTTCGAAACCTGCGGCAAAGAAAACTATTTTTTTAGTCGATTCCCGTTGTGCTAACGCAATAACATCCAACGGAGACGCAACCGGCCTGATATCCGCACCGGCAGCTCTAGCCTGTTCCAGTGAACGAACTTCACCTTTCGGCACATTCACCGGAACCCGTAACATATCACCAAAAGCGACAAGTATGATGTCTTCATGCAAGGCCAGCTGGATAGCCTGATAGATATCCTCTTCGGGACAAACACAAACCGGACAACCTGGACCGGGTATCAATTCAATATTATCCGGTAAAGCGGTGCGTAAACCGGCCATCGAAATAGAACGTTCGTGTCCACCACAAACATTCATAATCTTAACTTTCTCTGTCAAATTCAAATTATGAATTCGTTTTAACCAGGTTTTAGCTGTGGTTTTCATTAAATATCTGTACCTCTATTTACCACACAGAGAACCAGTAAAAGAACCAGATGGATGGCTTGAAACAGTTTTTCACGAACCTTCATCGTGATGATCATGTTTGTGCCCATGCGAGTGCGCATGTTGATGATGTGAAATTTCTAATACGTACTTAGCAGCACCTTCCGACTGAATATTTGGACGTCTGGATTGTCCATTTTTAAGCGCCGCACGATATTCAGATAACTGGTCGACAAGCCAGTCTAACCAGTTGTTCATTCCTTCACCTGTTTTTGAAGAGATAGTCATAACGGTTTCAGACTTGGCCAGTTCACGAAAGTGGCGAGTCGTTTTTTCGACACTAAAATCATCCAGTACCTGCAACAAATCGACTTTCGTCACCAGCATTAAATCCGCAGCACGGAACATGACCGGATATTTTGCGGGTTTATCATCACCTTCTGTAGTGGACAGCAGTGTCACATTCAGATGATGCCCAAGGTCAAAACTCGCTGGACAAACCAGATTCCCTACATTTTCAATAAACAGAATATCGATATCGTCCAGATCCAGTTGATGCAGGCCATCATGTACCATATGAGCATCCAGATGACAGGCTGACCCTGTGGTAATCTGTACCGCCGGCACACCTTTTGCACGTATTCTTTCAGCGTCATTCTCGGTTTCAAGATCGCCTTCTACCACGGCTACCCTAAATTTATCAGCGAGTAATTCAATTGTTTTTTCCAGTAAAGCGGTTTTACCGGATCCCGGTGATGACATCAGGTTGATGGCTAAAACGCCCCGGGTATCAAAGTGTTGACGATTATGCCGTGCCTGATGGTCATTTTCATGTAACAGACTTTGTAGAACATCGATTGCCTGGTTGCCATCTGGCGTTTTTGCTAACCGTCCATTTGCTTCCAGTAAATGTTTATTGCCGGGGGTTATATTACAACCGCATGTATCACACATATTATCTTCTCACTCAATGTTGCCTGGATTTATCCGCTGTTTCGAGTTCTACCTGACGTAATAGCATTTCATCACCGCTAATTAATTGGGTTTGCCAGTTTCCGCACTGTTTACAAACCAGCTTGTTTTGTGCAACCACCGATTCCGATTGACAGACATTGCACTTAACACGTATGGGTAAAGCTTCAATCTTTAGCTCTGCCTGCTCAGCCAGGGTGCCTGAACATGCAATACTGAATGCAGCCGTTAGCAATGAAATTTCAACACCCGATAACGGGCCGATTTGTAAATTGATGACAGCCACTGACAGGGCATTATTATTTAACGCAATGGCTTCTACCTGCGCAATAATATCCTGACATATAGCCAGCTCATGCATCTATTGCTCCTTCAGCGGGCTGTTCCGGCATATCGTAACCTTCAGCCTGTAAAATTTCTTCGTACATTTCCCAGGCAGACTGGGCTTCCTGTTCAGTCATCTTTTGAATGGCATAACCGACATGGATCATCACTATGTCCCCTACACACACATTGTCATCCTGCATCATAAAAAGACTGACCGTACGTTGAATGCCTTTAGCTTTACACAAGGCATTATATCCATCGATTTCAGTTACCCGCATGGGAATGCCTAAGCACATAATATTTTCCTGCAATGATCCAGCATAAATAAAATTATTTGACGAGTTGATTCTGACTTCAAAAAGAAGATATGACTATTATAGTCAAAATATACAGCCGTTAAGAATGATCAGGAGTCGTTAACAAATATTTTCATGGATTTGTATCTTATATCAATATAACTAACATAAATTAACCAAGTCATTAATTTGTTGATTTGGATCAATACTTTTATTGTGATTGCTCTCTATCATTCAGTTGCGATTTTAATTACTACGAAGATTCATTTCGAGGATTATGTAAGTTGGTCAGGAAGAATCATTTAATGCCTAAAACACTGATTTTAGGCATTGGAAATACTCTGCTTTCAGATGAAGGTATAGGGATTCATGTACTTCGTGAACTGCAAAAGAACAACACCATCCCGGGCGAAATAGAATACCTCGACGGTGGCACCTTAAGTTTCACCCTCGCCAGCCCGATCGAAAACTGCGATCAATTTATTGTCATCGATGCTTCCGAAATTAAATCTGCTCCAGGCGTCGTAAAAGTTTTTGAAAATGATGAAATGGATACCTTCATCACTTCCGGTAATAAAAAAAGTGTGCATGAAGTAGGTCTGGTCGATGTCATGTCTGTCGCTATGTTAACCGGCAACCTGCCTGCTAAACGCGCCTTAATAGGGATACAACCGGAATGCCTCGACTGGGGCAATGATCCCACCAGTTTAGTAAAACTGGCGATCCCGATTGCCTGTCAACAGGCTAAGGAGTTGATCATAAAATGGCAGTCATGAATCCACTTAACCTGGAAATAGAAATTGCTGAACCCAAAACAGGAATGGCTAAAGCTGTTTTAAACGAACTGATCGAACAGCTGCAGATATTTGCTGATACAGGAAAGCAGCATATTATCGATTTAACCAGCTTACCTATGACCAGTAGTGATAAGCATGAGCTTGAATCCCTGTTAGGAACAGGTGAAATAAATATAACTTTGTCAACCATAGGCGAAAGCCAGATCAATGAAACTGCTTTTAGCGGTATCTGGTGGATCAAGCATTACACCCCTGATCGAAAACTGATTTCTGAGCTGATTGAAATTACGGATGTGCCAGCAATTATCAAAAGCCATCCAGACGACATCAAACATGCCGCTAATGAAATAAAAAACATCATCAACAATGATGAACAGGAGATAAGATATGAGTAACAACAAGCAGGTCCTGGCCAGTGAGTTACAACGTCACGGTATTAGCCGCCGAACGTTTCTGAAATTCTGTACCAGCATGGCCTCTGTGATGGCTCTGAGTCCGGCAGATGCCGCGCAAATGGCTGAGAAGCTGGCTACGATCAAGCGTCAATCGGTCATCTGGTTATCCTTTCAGGAGTGTACCGGCTGCACCGAGTCCATCACCCGTTCACATAAACCCAGCCTGGAAAGCCTGATCTTCGATTTCATTTCACTGGATTATCACCATACGCTGCAGGCAGCGTCAGGTTCAGCCGCTGAAGCAGCGCGTGAACAGGCTATGCATGACAACAAGGGCAAATATATCCTGGTCGTCGATGGTTCTATCCCGCTGAAAGATGGTGGGGTTTACTCCACGATTGCCGGTATGACTAACCTCGATATGCTGCAACAGGTTGCGAAAGATGCTGCTGCCATCGTTGCAGTTGGAACCTGTGCCACTTTTGGCGGTTTACCGAAAGCCTCACCAAACCCTACCGGAGCTGTATCAGTATCCGACATTATTCATGACAAACCCATCATCAATATTCCCGGCTGCCCTCCGATCCCTGTTGTTATGACGGGTGTTCTTGCACATGTACTCACCTTTGGTATTCCTGAACTGGATAGCCTCAAACGCCCCAAAGCTTTCTTCGGTGATTCCATCCATGATCGCTGTTATCGCCGGCCTTTTTACGATCGAGGCCAGTTCGCCAAAAGCTTCGATGATGCCGGAGCTCGTAAAGGCTGGTGCCTGTATGAGCTGGGGTGTAAAGGGCCCACGACTCACAATGCCTGCGCTACCGTAAAATGGAATGATGGCACCTCATTCCCGATACAGTCAGGCCATGGCTGTATCGGTTGCTCTGAACCAGATTTCTGGGATGCAGGTGGTTTTTACAAATCTATCTCGACCGGTATTGGTGAACCCGGTCAATGGGCTACCGGTGCATTAGCAGCTGGGGCCGCAGCAGGACTGGCATCAGCTTATCTGAATAAATCGACGAAATCAGATGCTGAAAAAAATCACCAGGAAGTTACCCTCGAAGATATGGGAGCAAAAAAATGAATGAAGTTGAATTACTGAACTGGGCCAGAGGGCCCGGCCTGATGTATGCGACCATTATCATGGTATTCGGGTTGACCCTCAGGATATTTGAAATTCTATCTCTGGGCAGACCAAAAGAGTTGGCCGAAATTAGAGATTCAGGTGTACGCGATGGCTGGATGACAATTTTAAAACGCTCCTTACCAGAACCTGCTCACTGGAAATTAATCACTGCGTCCTATATTTTCCATGTCGGTTTACTGGTAGTCATTTTCTTTTTCATTCCACATACCCAGTTATTTCGAGATGTTTTTGGTATATTCTGGGGTGGCTGGCCAAACTATGTAATCGATTTTTTCACCGTACTTAGCATCGCTGCCATGCTATACACACTTGTAACGCGTTTTTACGATCCGACACGTCGCATACTCAGCAAGATGTCCGATTATTTTGCCTGGGTGGTAACTTTTTTACCATTGTTAACCGGTTATATGGCTTTTCATCGCCTCGGTATGGATTACACCACTATGCTGGCAGTTCATATTCTGTCGGTGGAACTGTTAATGATTTCTCTTCCGATCAGTAAATTAACTCATGCCATAACTTTCAGTATGG
>CALCSG010000440.1 GCA_937894085.1 uncultured Gammaproteobacteria bacterium
AAGGTTCGTGCAACCTGCATCGTTATGGTAGAGCCGCCTGATATGATGCGACCGGCCAGCATGTTTTGCATAAAGGCACGCATCAGGGCCAGGGGATTAATTCCGGGGTGATAGTAGAACCAGCGATCCTCATAATGTAATAGAGCTTCAATATATTCTGCAGAAACATCCTGACTTCGGGTTTGATAACGCCACACGCCCTGACTATCGGCAAAAGCACGCAGTGGCCGACCCTGTTCATCGACTACCACATGGGCAAAGTCATTTTTTGCTGAAGGTAGTGGTAATGGCAAAAGCCGGTCGGCAACCAATAAAGCACAGAGGCATGCAATTAACAAAATGCCGGTGAATTTAAACCATTTGATGTAACTTGCCATCGCTTAAAATTTCAGTTCATAGAAAAAATTATCTCGCAAAGACGCTAAGGGCGCAAAGATAAGTCAATATCCAGGTTAAGGCGATTAGCAATATGACTCAGTAATCTCTCACTGACATACTAGTCGATATTAAACGCATCAAGTAAAAACGAAACCGTCCTGCTGCCCTGTCAATTGAGCACAAGCCTTAGCGTATAAAGGACACCGATATAACCCTGGTTTTTCTTTGCGTACCCGACGTCCTGGCGAGAGAATTAAAAGTTGAATTTTTATCGCGCATGAATAGTTACCTGAGAAGTCTCACCATTAAAAATGCTGCGTACTTCAGGCTGGTACATATCTTCTGCAAAGGCAGCGGGTACCTGGTATTTTCCAGGTGTAACTGCTCGCATCAGGTAGAACACACTGGCATTCTGGTATTTACCGATTTTTACTGCGGCAATAAAACGATCATCCAGTGATTCGGTGGTCACAACCTGGCTTTGTTCCTGCAGGCTCTTAATCGATTTATTATTTATCCTGATGTTATCCAGAGACACGCTGTTCGCGAGATTCTGATTTTCAATTTCAAAACCGGCGGGGAGCATGTCTACAATTAAGGTATCAGGGTGGCTGTTATCACTTTCCAGCTGTAAATTAACGACAACCAGTTCACCCTGTTTAACCAGATCCAGTTTAATTTGATTACCCAGTTTATCGTAATACTGGCGTTGAATACGCAGATCATTGTTTGCATCAGCTGGTGCATTATCGGGGTAACCTGTTATTCTGAAAGAGCTATACAGTGAAGCATCACCAGTATTCGATAACTCTATCTGTTGCTGTAATTGCTGCCAGTTCCAGACCCATGATTTTTTACCTTCGCCTTCGATGTTTTTAATTTCATCAGCCATTTTCATCTGTACAACCCAGGATTTGTGTTTTTTACTATCGAGAGCATTTCCAAGCAGAAACAGGGCATTACGTTCCTGTGTGCTTAACCACTTCCGCTGGCGTAATTCAGCGCTTAAATCGAATAACCAGTTTTGTCCGGGTATGTTCAACTGGTGTTGAATCATCAGGTAGCCTGCCATCGCCAGGTCTCTAACCGGGCTGCCGTAGTCGGCCAGATAGTCCTCACTGCGTTTGATTTTAGAAACTCTTTGTAGCGCATCATTAGCTCGCTTATGGTCGCCCTGTTGTTGCAGAGCAATGGCCATGTGTAGTATTGGCAGAATGCTTTCATTACGCTTTATATTATAGTCATACAGCTTGCGTAACTGGGCAACCGGCGCCCTGTTTAAACGCGATAGAACATAGGCTGCATAAGCTTTATAGGCAAACCGATAGGCATTTTTGTTGCCGCTTCTACTGTCACCCATAAGTGCCAGCGGTGTTTTAATATAACCTTCTAAACGGTTGAGTGCTTTTTGCTGCTGATTTTCAGGGATGTCTATTCCCTGTTGCCGGGCATCCAGCAGCATCTGGCTTACATACGCGGTTAACCAGAATTCTTCCTGGCTATTGTTATCCCACAGACCGAAACCACCATTGTATAGCTGCATTCCACTAATATGTGTCAAGCCATTTTCTATCTGCTTGAAACGTTTTTGTTGTGTCCACTGTTCAGCTTCCAGCTGCCAGCGTTTTAGGGCTTTTTTATCGGCGTATAACAGCGGGTAAATCCTGCTGCTGGTCTGTTCCAGGCAACCGTAAGGGTATTGTAGTAAATTGTTGACGTGTGCAGTGATGTCGACAGGCGGCTCGTCAGATACAGTCAACATGGCAGCCGTTCCTGCTGCAATCAGGTTTTTACTCGCTGCTGTCTGCAAGGTGATGGTTTTGTCTTTTTCAATAACCTGGTTAAATTTATAACTTTCCGCCGGGTAGGGAGATCGGCTGGTTAAAGACCATTCGCGTTGCAGTTGAATGCTATTGTCAGCATTATTCAGGTTTAATATGAAGTTACCTTTGCCATAAGCATTGGCGGTGACCTGGTAATGTAATAATTCTCTTTGATTAGGGGCTAGAGTCAACTTATGTTCTTTAGCAGTAGAGATTTCCAGAGGTTCAACCGTTTGCAGGTTAGTACTAATTTGCTGCTGCAGATCGGTCAGGTTTTGCAGTTCCAGCGTGATATGAGCCTGGTCATGCCGGGCAATAAAACGAGGCATCGAAATTTCGGCAATGACGGGTGCAGCAACATTAATGTCTTTTTCAGCTGCGCCTGACTGGTCATCACCGAAAGCTACTGCCATCAGGCGCAGGCGACCATTAAAGTCTGGAATATCGAATTCGAAGTCTGCTAGTCCATTTTCATCAAAATTAACAACCGGGTGTATCAGCGAAACAATCTGTACATCCGCTTTAGCCTGCTCACCGCCCTGAGTCAGATCGGCATCACCACCAAATTTCTGGCGGGCTAAATCGGCATTCAGGTATTCCACTATGTCGCCATACATGTCATGAGACTCAACCCTCAGGCGACGCGCTTTAAAAAACCATTGATATGGGTCAGGGCTTTCGAAACGGGTAATATTCAGCACGCCGACATCCACTGCCATGAGCTGGACACGAACCTGTTTATTGTGGATATTAGTTGCCTGTAACTGCAGTTTTAGTTTTTTATTAGGCTCAATTTTATCGGGGCTTATTATCTCAATCTGTAATTTTTGTAAGCTGTGATCAAGAGGTAAATGTAATAACCCAAGGGCGCGTTTAGGGGTAATTAAATCGTGTTGATTTGAAGGCCTGAAAATAACCGCTGTCGCGTAGATATCAGGGCGACTCCATTCTGCGGTAACAGGTATTTTGACGGTTAATCCTGTTGCCGGCATAGACAGTCGTTGTCCCCACAGCGGCCGGTCACTTTCTATTACCACAAATCCTTCTCCAGCGTATGGAGGAAGCATCGTCAGTTCAGCTGTTTCACCGGTTTTATAGCTGGCTTTATCCCAGCTTAGTTTAATCTGATCAGGACGACTACCCTGCGCGGTTTGATCCTGTTCTCCCCACCAGTTTGAACCTGCAGTTATTCTGGTGCTGGCGGTGAGAGAAGTTTCAGGGTCGGTGATTTCCAGCCTGTACTGTCCCCATTCGACAGGTAACTGCAGTTCAGCGCGGGATTTTTCGTCTGTTATATCGAGCGTGGTTTCGAATGCAGTGTAATGTTTTTCATTAAACTCGTAAGACCAGCCTGCACCGCGATTGACCCAGTGATAGTCGCGTCGCTCATGAACCAGTTTCACCTGCAGGTTTTTTGCGGGTAGATTTTTAGCTTTGTCATCGACACGAATCACTTCAAAATTAGCCAGTGTATTGGCTTCAAAATGATCCAGCCCTGAACTATAAACAGGTCGAATACCAACCAGCTTTGCGGCAGGTAAAGAAGTGATGATATGGTGGCGGGTGACTGGGCGTCCTCCGCTTTCCAGCAGGCTGGCAGATATATTTAAACGAACCGGCGATTGTGTGCCAACGGCAGGATTATTAGATTTGATGACTCCCCTGCCTTCTTTATCCAGCTTTTGATCATCCAGATAAGATACGCTGAGTTTGTCTTTGTCCTGAACATTGCCAAACTGAAAACCTGGTAAGCCTTCGAAAGGTTCTGTGAAAATCAGCGGTTTAATAAATGCTTCAACAGTATTACCTGCTGCAGGTGCTCCATAAAGATATTCACCGCTTATTTTCAGGTTCAGCGGATCAGTGTGAAAAATTGTCTGCTGCTGTTGTGTTTCATTATCGGCGAATAGCAGGTTCAGACGTTCAGGCAAAAAATCTTCGACATGAAATGCATAGGTGCGGATAAATTTATCGGCCAGTTCGACCTGTAGGCTCCATAATCCGGTTTTGGCAGAGCGAGGAAGCTGCAGTTGGTAGTGGTAAGAGGATAATTCCTTTGGTTGCCACTGAAAGCTCTTTAATTCCTGCCCATCGGGCTGTAACAGGCTGGCTTTTAACGGCTGGTGTGTCGCCTGGCTACCATCGAGATTTCGCAATAATGCAAACAGGTCGACTGTTTCACCCGGACGATATAAATCACGAGCAGAATAAATAAATAGCGACTGGCTGGCTGCAAGTTCTTTGGGCAGTTTGAATTCGGATAAATCGAGTGCCGCATCCTGTAAGTTAATGACAGCGATCTGTTGCTGGTTTTTCCCGATAACATATTGCGACCCTTTGGGCAGCGACTGGAATCGGGCAATACCTTCTGCATCACTTAGTGCTGTCAGCAGAGTATTGCCTTTATTGTCCATTAGCTGGACATCAACCTGGATTAACGCCTTACCTGTTTTAAGTGAGGACGTGTAAACATGCATACCCGTATCGTACTGGCGCACATGTAAACCGAGATCGGACACGATAAAAGTAGCTGTGCTGAATTCATTAGGGTAAGTTGCCGAAGCTTTCATCACCGCCAGGTAGAAACCGGCAGGTTGCAGGGCATCGATAGATGCAATATCAATATACAATGTTTTACGGCTATTTTTGGGAAGATCCAGTTCAAATCGGCCGCTGTATACCGGCGTGGAATATTTCAATGCTCGATTCAATTCCCAGTTGCCTTTATTCTGGCTGCGTTCATACCAGCTATTTTCATATTGCGGATACTGTTTCAGGTCGATGCGAAAAAAATCAATATCGACGTCAGGAATATTAATGGCAGAAATTGCCAGCCCTTTGGCTTCATTGGCCACCAGTACTGTTTTTTGCGTGGTGAAACTGACACCGGCCTGAATGGCGCGGGTTATCAGTTCGGTTGCATAGGTTTCCCCCAGGTTGACTTCGGTTGCTGCAGTCAAACCGCCAAACACCTTGATGTGATAGCTAGTTTCTGCTTCTACCGCGGTAAAATACAGTTGGCGACCATTGTCGGAAAGTTGCCAGGCACCATCGACAATCTTTTCATCATCAGTCATCACCTGCAGGTTTTGCTGATGATTGATAGCAGGGTTGAGTGGCACTGAGAGACTTAGCGATAGCGCCGGTTTATCCTGATAAGTCTGCAGACTGGCATCGATAATAGTTAAAGCAATCCCGCTGTACTGGTTTTTGACCTGTTGCAGATTGAATGAAGATTGGGGAATATTCACCGGTTCCGCCTGAGTCTGGCTCTGTTGAATAGATGAATCTTCGTTTTGAGCTGTATTTTGGGGTGTATCGTTACAGCCAGTTAAGGTAGTCAAGAGCAGTAGAAAGCTGAGCCAGCGGATCATGTAGGAGTTTCCTGATAAGAGTAGGGTACGCCATGCGCACCATTATGAATGGTATTCTAGTTCACCCTATCCATAGCATCAAATCAGGCGCATGACGTGGTCTACAGTTTTAACTAAAACAGTCTATTTCTACCCAGCAGAGTTATAATAAAAGTCAAAAAGCAAGCACCACGAAGCACATGGAACGCACGAAGAAAGTCAGCTAAATGAAGCAATTGAATTATGAAAGGCGGTTACTAGTGACAAACAGGAACTTGCACTCGCTACTATCAGGAAGGACGTCTAATCCAGGTATGTACATTTTACAAGTTCAGCAGCACTTTACAGGCTGTAAGGTAATCTAGTCACTCAATGCTTTACCTTTGTGTACTCCGTGAGCTTCGTGGTGAACATCTGTTGGTTTTAATAAAACTGAATAGAGACAACAGACTTATATCAAGTTGTTAATTCGCATAGAATGAGAGCCTGTAATATTCAGTTTGAGATAAAAATGTCTTCAGGTTCCAGAAAAGTGATTTATGCGGCACTGGCCGGTAATACACTTATTTCTATTACTAAATTTGTAGCGGCCGGGATAACCGGTAGTTCGGCCATGTTGTCTGAGGGTATTCACTCGCTGGTTGATACCGGAAACCAGATTTTACTATTGCATGGTTTAAAGCAGGCTGCAAAACCTGCCGATGAAAACTTCCCGTTCGGGCATGGCAAGGAAGTCTATTTCTGGAGCTTTATAGTGGCTATGCTGATATTTGCACTGGGTGGTGGCATTTCGATTTATGAAGGTATTAAACACCTGTCCCATCCTGAAGCCATCAGTAATCCATTGATAAACTATGTGGTACTGGGTCTGGCGATGCTATTTGAAGGGGCGGCCTGGTTTTTTGCACTGAAAGAATTTAGAGCGGTGAAAGGCAAGTGGGGTTATATCGAAGCAATTCAGCGCGCCAAAGACCCCTCAATCTTTGTCGTGTTATTTGAAGATACGGCTGCCATGCTGGGGCTGGCTGTCGCTTTTGCCGGTGTGGCATTGAGTCAATATACCGGAATTCTAATTTTTGACTCGATTGCTTCGATAATTATCGGTTTAATCCTTATTGGAACCGCTGTCTGGCTGGCTTACGAAACCAAGAGCCTGTTAATAGGTGAGAGCGCCAATAAGCCGACCATTAAAGGTGTTCGTGAAATTTTAAAGGCAGAGCCCAGTATCGGGCATATCAATGAAGTATTGACCATGCACATGGGGCCGGACTTTATATTAGCCAATATCAGTGTGGATTTTGAAAATACGCAAACTGCGGATAAGATAGAAAATGTGATTGCTAAAATTGATTCGAAAATTAAACAGCAATATCCACAGATTAAACGCATTTTTATAGAAGCTGAAAAACGAGCCAGAGTGGTATTAGCATAATGAAAGCAACTGCAGAATTACAATTTATACCGATAGGGACAGGAGTTTCCGTCCGCGAAGAAGTAAAAACTGTAGTGACTTTATTGGAAGGTTTTGACTTTATTATCGAAACCCATGCATCAGGCACTAATATCGAAGGCGACTTATCAGAAATTTTAACGGCAGTGGAAACTGTGCATGAGTTATTGCATGAGCAGGGTGTTGTACGCATTGTCAGTTATCTGAAACTGGAAACCCGTACAGATAAAGTGTCGACACTGGCAGCTAAAAAACTTTAAATTACTGAAGGTAGAGAGTCAGCCTGTAAAATAACTGTATGAAATCCAGTATGGAAAACGGCCAGAAAACCCATGGTAGTGCACAGCATTTTCTAACCATTATGGCGGCGCTGCTGGCCATGGTCGGCCCCTTCACCATCGATGCCTACCTGCCTTCGTTTCCCGATATAGAGCAGGCATTTGGTATTAGTCGCGAACTACTATCACAAAGCCTGAGTGTTTACCTGGCGGCATTTGCAATATCGACCCTTTTCTGGGGGCCTCTGGCCGATCATATCGGTCGACGCCTGGTGATCAAGATCAGTCTGATATTTTATATACTCGCATCGATAGGCTGCGCAATGGTCGATGATTCTGCCAGCTTCCTGATCATGCGTACCCTGCAGGGATTATTTGCCAGTGGTGGTTTTATTGCCGGACGAGCGATGATCAGGGATGCTCATGATGCGACTTCAGCGCATCGTGCCATGTCCCAGGTGACGCTATTGTTTGCTCTGGCACCGGCAATTGCACCTGTTCTGGGTGGCTGGTTGCATGATATTGCCGGCTGGCGCAGTGTGTTCTGGTTTCTGGCTGGATATGGTGTGTTTCTACTTTTTATGGTGACCTTTATTAAG
>CALCSG010000441.1 GCA_937894085.1 uncultured Gammaproteobacteria bacterium
CTTAATTTGTTTATTTAACGCTTCTACAACAATCTCTTCCTGTACCACTTTGTTTTCAACCAGCAAGTCTCCGGTTAAATTTTTAGAAGGCAGTTCACCTGCTTCAATATTTTCTTTCTGCTGATTTAAAACCATCTGTAATTCATCACTGGTTAGACTTCCTGTCTGTAATAAAATTTGTCCCAGGGCCATTTCTTCTTCAGGAAGTTGTTCAATCAAATGCTTGTATTCAGCAAATTGACTCTGTGGCGCTAGAACCGCTAGTTCACAACCTTCAAGAAAACCAAATATCTCACTGATCGCTTCTTTTTTGACGTCACTTTTAAGGGCAATTTCCCAGCCCAGGTAACAGCTTTCAGGATCCAGGTCATCAATACCGGGTAAGCGCTGGGGAATAAAGACGGCTTCTTTAACCTCCCCTAAATCCGCTAACTGACGAAACATGGACGCTGGATCGAAACCCTGTCGAAAGGTATCAGCGCCAAGCCTTAGTGAAATATGATAGTGCTCTGTTTCAGCACTATCAGTATCGGACTGTTGCAGTTGATCCTGTGCCAGCGGTTTAGCCGTGTCGGGTTGTGCCGGCGCGCAGGTCGCAGGTTCAGTGACACCCGTTTTAAACGCGGTTAATAACTGTATCAATTCATCTTCTTCGCTTTTATCTCCTTCAAAGTCTTCACTCAACCCTGCCAGTAAAGAACTCATGTAATCTCGTGAGCGCATTAACACGGTGATGAGTTCAGACGACGTGGGTATCAGACAGTTACGCATATCATCCAGTACGTTCTCGACGATATGGGTGAAATGGATTATATGGTCGAAGCCGAATAAGCCGGCTGAACCTTTTATGGTATGCGCAGCACGAAATATTTTGCCCAGAACTTCATCATCGTTATCCGATGCTTCAAGTTCTAACAGGGCATCTTCCATGTCCTGCAATAGCTCTTCGCCTTCCGATATGAAGATCTGAATGTTTTCATCTATTTCCACAATTTCACCTCTTATTCAAACGCTATTACATCGACAAAATAATCCTGCATAAAAACAGCTTTAATTTTATCAATAAGCACTTTCGTCGGCCCTGTTACTTTGAGAGCCTGTTCGTTTTCTTCGACCGACTTTTTACAGCTCGCCAGCAACTGCACAAAGGTGACGTCCACTTCCAGTACGGCTGACACATTAAGATCCAGGTTCGTTCCCTGTTTCCAGTTATCATCAATCTGCTGTTGAATTTGCGCTATTTCATAGATGGTGCAGTCACCTTGTAAACTTATGACAGTCATTTAATTCATCCTATTGTTCAGCGCTGGAGCCTTTGTGCATGTCACTCACGATGGCTATTTCTGCTGCGGATAACACCTGGCTGATGTCCAGAATAATAATAAATCCATCGTCTATTCGTGCCATGCCTTTGATGAAGTTGGTTTGAATATTGGCCCCGAGGGTCGGGGCTGGCTCGATATTGTCATGTGGTATTTCTATCACCTGTAATACCTTATCAACCACTATGCCCATCACTACGGGCTCATCAGCTATGTCGACTTCCATGATAATAATGCAGGTGCGTTTATCGGCTTTTTTAGAATCCAGTCCGAATTTAGCGGCCAGGTTAATCACCGGTACGACATTACCGCGTAAGTTGATAACCCCTTCAATAAAATTCGGCACCATGGGCATTTTCGTCAACTTTCCATAACGAATAATTTCCCGAATATTCATCACTGGCACCGCCAGTTCTTCTGACGACAGATCAAAGGTCAGGTGCTGATCCTGTTCAGTCACTGACAGTTCATCGATAATTTCTTCTAGAGACATTTTTTATTCCCCCTAGAAACGTTCGAAGTCTTCTGGAATATCATCATCCGCATCCATAGATGCTTTGGCTTTTGGTGCCGCTTTAGATGAAGCTCTTGAGTTTCAGTTAGATCGCACTATGCAGCACGTAAATGCAAACGGTATGTCGGCCAAAGCCTTGGCTGCTGCCAAGATAGTGCAAATTGCTGACGGAGGTGCTGTCGATAACTCTGGTGTGGCACAGCTCGTTAGCTTTCTGCAACAAAATAATCAAGCCGACGGTTTTAATATCGTATCGTTCGACAATGCCCTGAAGACCCACCCTCCGGTTGGCGTCGTTGCCGCTGGTGAGGTTGGCATCGCCATCGCAAATTTGTTTGGAAAAGGCTTATCGAATGGGAACAAAGTCTGCTCTGGAGGTTATTGTGTTCAAGTTCCTGACCTACAAATCTTTAAGCTCGATTCTCTAAATAACACACCTGTTACCTGGGAAGCAACAGCGAGCACCAATAAACCACCCTCGACACTACATAAGTTGATTTATACAAAATACATAGTAACCACTGTAGATAATTCAACGTTTGGGATAAAGGCTGGCACCACAGGTACACTGCATGCGTTTACTGCAGCCTGGTCTGATGCGGACACAGCTCCCCGAGACGCTAAAAAAGACAAAGATTTCAAAGCCTATGCCGCCATGCTCAATTACATCAATGTCGGTCTGCAACAGCCTTATGGACTAAAAAGTGAAAAAGGCATAAGTCACCTGCAGAAGGCTTTTGGTATTAAATAAAAGCAATTGACTCATATTGGACACTCAAAATATATACTCAGTTAGACCATGAAATTCGATTTTATTAATATTCAAAAATAGTTGGTAATGAGTAGTGTTTTTATACTACAAGCGGCCCAGTACCGACAAAGCGAGTTATGGTTCAACCTGAACTGGAATAGCGCCTGCGAGAAGGTAAGGTTCCTGCAAAATCGGATTGTCAAATCTGTACGTAACGGAGAGTGGCGCAAAGCCAAACGTCTCTGCTACAATTAATTGCAGTACGTATCAGGTGCGTCCATCGATGTGGGCCTTTGTTATGCTTGAGCCGTTAGCCAGGAAACTGGCATATTCGGTTCTGAGGAAGGAAGGGGGCCGCGAGGTCCCTGACCTACCCGGTTGCTTTTTAATTTGTATTTTGCTATTTGAAACTAAAACTAAAACTAAAACTGAAGAAATATGATTTTTGATGAAAAAGAATTTTATGTCATAAGTGCTACTATTTTTGTTGCAATTACAGGATATATTTTCACGTACATAAGTCAGCGAAAGAGAGATAAAACTCTGGCGAGGTTATCTAGGGTTAACTCACAACTCAAACACTTCTATGGCCCTTTATTTTCTCTGCTACATGCTAATAACAGTTCCTGGGTTGCATTTTCAAAAAATTATTGGCCAAGTCATAGTAAAGAGAATTACTTTGATGAAAAAGAAAAATTAACAAGCGATGAAAAGCGTACTTGGAAATTATGGGTCGAAATAGTATTTCTTCCAATGAATGAAGAAATGGTAAACATAATTATCCACAATACAGACTTGATAGAGGCAGACGATTTTCCTCAGGTATTTTCTGATTTAATTACGCATGTAAATTCTTATAAAGTAATTAAGAAAAAATGGGGTTTAAATGCCGATAATGAGATGTATTCTCCCATTAACAGTTTTCCTAGGGAAGCTCTTTCCATGGAAATCGACCCAATTTTCCATATGCTTAAGGCAGAACAAACTTTCCTTTTAGGGGCTTTAAGTCAAAACCAGTCTACTTATATAAAGAAAATTCGATCATTCAAAATGGAAAAAAATATTGCTAAAAGAAGTTAACAAAATTTTCAATATTGCAGCTCTTAACAGCATGACAAGAACATCAACGAAGGACTTGCCTATCGCTATTCAGCAATTGAATTTTCGCTCTGTAGATTTAGTCAGTTTTTTTTAAAATTCAAATTATGTGGCTACATTATCGGCAAGCCCGTTATGTAAGCTTTAAAAGTCCGGTTAGGGTCGTGAGGAGCCTCTATCCCATATTTAATACCTGTTGAAATTCATAGTAATTCAGAGCCCAGATATCGTAAGCTATCTCTATTACTTAAATGTTTAGTTTCATATCCCTGGCAATACCAGAGTACCACTCAGTCGAAATGAATTGTGAAATTGCCATTAGTAAACTATGAAAATTCTCTAAAGAAAGTGTCCGGTTGGACTTGACCAGTGCAACAACAGCAGCAGTTGACACATCTATAAGTAAAGAAGTAAAAAAACTTTTTTATAGCTCTAGCTAAAACCTCAAATCAACTTGTGTTAATACTCGTTCACAACCCATACCAACCATTCATGACAAACCGTAGTCTTCTATCGGTTTGTGCTATGTGCTAATAGAGGACATTGATTTAGATGCTAAATTACTTGCAATCATAATTTAATTCTAGTACTTGCCCTCCCCTATATTCTTTTAAGGGTGTAGGCTCAATTATTAAACTAAGGGTAATAATATGATGAATCGACGTAACTTTTTAAAATCATGTTCAGTTTCTGTAGGTATTGGTGTTGGTTTACCTCAGTTATCAGCGGCTAAAGGAAATAATATTGATAGCTTACAATTACAAGTTGAAGAGCAAAATACAATTCACCAGCTTAATCAATTAACTCGATTTAGGGCTTTAGGTGATGAATGTTTGGATAACTTTATCGAGGAAATAAGTTTTAGTGGAAATATGGTAGTTACTTCTCTTGATGGTAGCCATGGTTATGCACCTAAAGTGGTTGTTACTGATCGTAGCTTAAAAACAGCTTTTGACCAGCAAGAGTCGATTGAAGGTCTTGATTATATTTTTGATGACATAAGTATCCCCCTCGATGAAAAACAGATAAAAAAACAATTCTATTTTTCTAACATGACATTTCTTCCAATTGAAATGGCCGACCCATATAAAGTAAATAGAATGCTCAGGATGTTAGAAATTATTAAAGGTATAAGGACTCAGGTGTTAAAGCCTCAGGTAATAATAATAGCAATATTGCCTTTTCCCTGGGAGGATCAAGTAAAGCATAAAATATCACACCAGGCTATTAACCGAATAAAGACCATAGATGTGGGTTATATCTTAATTCCTTCAAATACTACAAGAGAGAACAAAACTCATGATGAAGCCAAATTAAATATCAATAACCTGGTTGTACAGTCAGTTCGTGCTCCAACAGAATTAGTTACTTGTATGGGGCTACCTAGTGGTACTTCCTGCGTTGTTGACCCCATTTTGTCTACGAGGGGGAAAACAACGATAGGTATAGGCTCTGATAGTGGAAAAGATAGGGCCGTTGAGGCCACTATGACAGCACTTAAATCGTTATCATTTGATCTAATAGGTTTAACAAAATCTAATGGGGTTCTTGTTAACATTACGACTGGTAGCGATTATTCTCTTGAAGAATGGGACAAAGTGTCTAATATCATTGGAAATTTTATACCTTCAGAATTTACATCAGAGATAGCAGTCTTTTCAGAGATGGCAGTCTTTAGTGTAATAAAACCTGAAATTTATAAAAGAATGGATGTAACTATAATAGCAACTGGATCAATGAAATAGCATAACTTTAGGTCTACTAAATCAACAAACGCCATGTTATTTAAAGGCTTTTGCATTCACTATCTATTTCGTGATTTATTAGTGTGTTACGAATTGTCCTGGCGAGTAATTAACCTTGATCAACCCACCAATACCCGAACCCTCTAAAATCAAAGTAACCTGCAACAAATGCCGTCACTCTGCTGAAATAGTTTTATCAGTGGAACAGAAAAAGCACACTGATAAACTACGCTGTAGTATATGTGGCTCTAAAGGTCAGGATTTGCTTGTCGAATATAAAAACATACCGGGCCCAGGCTGAAAATTTCATGTGACGTAAAACTATCTAAAAGGCTAGTCCAGGCTCTTTTCAGAACCTAAATCTGGTATAATTTAAAGCCATAAAAGACAACGGATTTGCCATGCTAATAGTTAAAAATCCTAGTAACGAACAACTTCAAGAAGTACTCGACCTCTCCAACGATAAAGCAGCCAAATGGATAGAAGAGCCTGAAACTCAAGATAAGTATTTCTGGCCTTCAGATCAGGCTTTTCATGCTGATGTAGCTAAGAAACTTAACATACCAGTATTTGAAAAAGGAATTGCTACTTTGTGAAAAAACTCATTCACTTTTACCTTGGTAGTCACCCTGACCATCAAGGCCGATATCTATCCGAAATACTAGAACAGGATGATACCTGGCTTGAGGTAACGCATGACTATATCCAATGGCTTTTTCCAACTAAAGAATTTAGCAGAGTCACACCAAATGCTCCTATTATCACAAAAGAAATTGAAGCGGAATTTCTTAATGATGAATTACTGAGAGGTCACTTGAAAGCTAGCTTGATCAGGTTACTTTTATTTTATGGGCTGGAGTATTTAAATGGTCAGATTATTAAGTCATCAAACTGGAATGACCGAAAAGAAAACTGGTTTACTCAAGATACGCACAATAATTTACGGATAACACGAATTTTAAAAAGTTTAATGTGCCTGGGTTTAGAAGCGGACGCTCAGCTTTTTTACAATTGTTTGATAAGCCTTCAACAATCAGAAAAAGATTTTGGTATTACCTCACTAACCTTGAAATACTGGAAAGAAGCACTTGGCTAAATTAAAGCAATCATTTTGATCGACATTCGATGCAATTCTACCCGTTTGAATTGAATTCTTGATAACCATTATTCCGCTTCACCATCAGCTATGGCTTCAAATGTTGCATCTAAACTATCTCTTACATCTTCAATCCATTCAGTAACTTCTTCTGGTGTTTCTGTTTGCAGGGCAATGTTTTGAATCAGTATGAATGTAGATTTCATTGCTTTCAGGTTTCTGACCGATTCCCAACTCATAGCCTCATCTATATGGAACAATAATTTATCAGAACCAGGAAAACCAAAATTATCTACGACAGCATTTCTCAAATTACCCCACGAACCCTGTAGTTCAGATAGAGCAGTTTTTATATATCCGGTTGGTTCAGTTATAAACACCATTTTAGAAAACTACTAATCTTGGGTATCTTTCTTTCATTACTTCCCAGAAACCACCCCTCCAATCCATAACGACAG
>CALCSG010000442.1 GCA_937894085.1 uncultured Gammaproteobacteria bacterium
CGCCCTGGCGAGAAACTATTTTTCTGTTGTATTTGGACAATGACTGGGCTTTCGGGGTAAACAGGATAACTCATGAATATGAATCTCAACATTGCAGTCGCTTTATCAACTCAAACTATCACTTCCCTGTGATTGTTATTACCTGCAAACTTTATTTAAAACATCGATGAATTAATCCAGAAATGAGTCGCTATGCTGGAAACATACCCCAGTGCAATCACCGGCATCCATTTTAAATGCCCAAAAAAAGTATATTTACCACGAGCCTGCCCCATCAGAGCAACCCCGGCTGCTGAACCGATAGATAATAGCGAACCACCAACTCCAGCGGTCAGGGTCACCAGTAACCATTGGCCTGTAGACATATCAGGATTCATTGTTAACACTGCAAACATCACCGGAATATTATCGACGATAGCTGACATTACACCGACTGTAATATTGGCAGTGGTTGCCCCCCACTCGGTATACATCAATTCAGAAGCCATGCCAAGATAACCCAGAAAACCGAGCCCGCCTACACTGGCAACCACACCGTAAAAGAATAACAGGGTATCCCACTCGGCTCTGGCTATCGGACTGAAAACATCAAAGGGCATACCGCTTATATTTTCTTCATCATCAGCACGAGCCTGAATTGCTTTGAGCTCTGTTTTTTTCAGGAAGTAACCAAAAAACTGTAGATAACCTAATCCTGTCAACATACCGAGAACAGGTGGCATGTGCAAAAAGTTATGGAAAGAAACCGCCGTTACGATAGTTAGCAAAAACAGGAATATAATTCGTCTGGCACCACGTTTCAGCTTAATCTCTGATGTCACGGTCTTCGGTTTTTCATCTGGAATCGCGAAATGCATGATAGAAGCAGGTACCAGAAAATTAACAGCAGAGGGTATAAATAAAGCGAAGAATCCCCAGAAATCAACTATACCTTTCTGCCATACCATTAGCGTCGTGATATCGCCAAACGGCGAAAATGCACCACCTGCATTTGCAGCAATGACTATATTGATACAGGCCAGGGTCACGAAACGGCTGTTATCTCCGCCCACCGCCAGCACCACTGCACACATTAGCAATGCCGTGGTCAAATTATCAGCTACCGGGGAGATAAAAAAAGCAAGGATGCCAGTTATCCAGAATAAAGCGCGAAAGCCCATGCCAGACCCCACCAGCCTGACGCGTAAAGCATCAAAAACACGATGATCTTCCATCGAGTTCACGTAAGTCATAGCCACCAGCAAAAATAGCATCAACTCGGCATATTCCAGTAAATTTTGGCGAAATGCATGTTCTGGCAGCAATTCCATTCCGGGATGCCCCTGATAAGTCAGCGCTATCATGCCCCAGATCAGGCCTGCAGCAATGATGACCGGCTTCGATTTACGCAAATGCGTAAATTCTTCCACCATGACCAGTGCATAGGCAAAAACAAAAACGCCAATCGCAAAAAAGCCAACCGAAGCGTTTGTTAAGTCCAGAGGCTGACCATCGGTTGCCAATGCCAGAGATGGTAAAAAAGCGGCTACCATTGATAATACAAATGCTTTCCACTTAACTCTTTTATTATTATTTTTCATCACCAGCCTATCTAGTTAAAATACCAGCCCCATCATTATCATCATAACTACCAGGAATAAGATAGTCATTATACCACCTGCTTTCATGAAGTCTGGCACAGTATATCCTGCAGGCCCCATGATTAATGCGTTAACCTGGTGAGTTGGAATAATAAATGAGTTAGAGGTCGCTATAGCTACCGTCAGTGCAAATACAGCCGGGTTGGCACCCACACCTAGCGCAATATTGACTGCCAGCGGCACCAATAACACGGTAGCACCAACATTTGACATCACCAGTGTAAAAAATGTCGCCAGAATAGCCACTGCAGACTGTATCACCCAGATAGGTGCATCACCGACGACTACCAGAACCTGCTGTGCGATCCACTGCGCGCTACCACTGGTTTCTACCGCCAACCCTAAAGGAATCAATGACGCCAGCAAAAATACTGTTTTCCAGCTCACGGCGTCATAGGCCTCCTCAATTTTTAGCACTCCAGCCAGAACCATACCAATCGCGCCGGTTAACAGTGCAATCGATAAACGCAAATCGGTGAATAACACAAGGAACAGAGCGATACCAAAAAACAGGCCTGCCCATTTCAGTTTTTCAGGGCGTAGCTTTTCTTCATGAGGATATTCAGTAGTCACGACCACGAAATTTTTATCACCAACTATGCGATCCAGAGCTCGCCAGGTCGTATGCACAATCAGCGTGTCGCCTGCTTCAAACGGCATATTACGAATATCATCACCCTCACCCAGGGTTTTACCACTACGATGCAAACCAACCATCGCCAGGCCATAGGTTTTACGCATCCACACATCACGCGCAGATTTACCGATCATGTTAGAACCGGGAGGAATAACAATTTCAGCTATACCCGCTTTGGCAGTGGATAGAACATCCACAAAGGTACGCAAAGCGTCACGTTTTTTCAGGCCATATTTTTCAACGAAATAATCCAGGTGACCGGGAGCTGCAACCACACCCAGCACCATACCGGCCTGAAATTCTGTATCGCGTGCCAATGTACCCGGGCCTACGGTACTGGCTTCACCGGTCAGTTTATTGGCAATTATTCGAATTCGATATTTTCCCTCAACATCATCCAGTTTCTGACCGATTAATTTACTTCCATCTAATACAACGATTTCATTCAGCGCATAATCCATGTTGTAAACATCACGAAAATACTTCATCGGATCGGTCGATGAAAGATTACTGTCCGCCTTTGTTTTACCCTTTGGCAATACAAAACGTCCTGCCAGAACAAAATAAATAATACCGGTCGCCACCAGGGCCAGACCTACCGGGGTCACCGAAAACAGGCCCCATGTATCCATTTGACTATCAGCAGGTAAAGCTTTATTTGAGGTTAAAATAAGATCATTCAACAGGATTAACGGGCTCGAACCCACCATAGTCACCGTACCACCCAGAATTGCAGTAAAACCCATAGGCATCAATAAACGAGACATTGGCAATCCGGAACGAGCAGAAATCCGACTGACAACAGGCAAAAATAATGCCGCAGCACCGACGTTTTGCATAAACGAAGAAATTATGCCGACCGTACCTGAAATAATTGGAATAATTCGAGCTTCGGTAGTACCCCCGATTTTTAAAATAAAGGAAGCCACCTTACTCATCAGGCCGGTTTTATCGAGACCGGCACCAATGATCATGACCGCAATAATCGACATCACCGCATTTGAACTGAATCCATCAAAAATATGTTGTGTATCTACCAGGCCCTGCTGTAACCCCATATAAGGGGCCAGCAGAGAAGTTAAACCCAGTATTACCATCACTGAAGCAGCTGCCACATCGACACCCACAACCTCAAAAGCAAACAGATAGATAGTTAACATTAAAATACCACTTACCCAGGCGATCTCAATGGTAGGAACAACCGTCGCCAACCAGAATGAAAAAATGGTAAAAATAATCCCCGCAATAATTTGCCTGGTTGAGAAAAAACGAGCTTTGGTAGCAGGTTCTTCACTCGCTGGCATACCAGCAGAATGAGTAGCTGTAGGCATAAAATAAACTCCAAAATAAGAAAATCTGATAACCAGGTTCAAACCTGAATAATAAATATTGAATTTATTGAGTTACATCCGACATGGGAATGCTTCAGGATTTCAGGGAAGTATTGCACATCCCTACCTTAACAATAAAAAATTGACAATATTCTCCACTTTTTCATGGTTTATTCAAATGAATTCGAATAAACTAATATTCCAATATGGAATACTTAAACTTACCCGACCTGAAAGGCCTTGCCGCCCTGCGCGCCGTTGTAGAACTCGGAGGCGTGGATCTTGCCGGCAAGTTTCTGCATATAGGCCAACCCGCTGTAACCAAGCGCCTGAGATCTCTCGATGAATGCTATGGTATTCCGCTCATGCAACGCAAAGGCCGCAAACTGGAACTCACTGCTGCCGGTAAAAAAGTGTATGCCTATGCTCGCCTCGCACTCGATCACCAGTCAACTCTGATTGAAGACTTATACAGCTTAAGGCAGGGCAAAAATCAATTACGTCTGGAAGTAACCTTCGCCATCGGTGAACACCTGCTATCCGATTTATTATGGCATTTTTCCGAAAACTTCCCTGAATACAAATTACAGAGTCGTATGGGTTACTCACGCCACATCCAGACTCGCCTGGCTACCGGGTTGTCAGATCTCGCTTTAATCGAACAGGCTCCCGATCACCCGGAAATACTGGTTCAAAAGTGGTTTGAAGACGAGTTGATATTAGTGTGTGCTCCTAACCATCCTTTAAGTCATCAACCGACTATACCGGTTATGCAACTCGTCTCGCAGAAATTTGTGTTGCGAGAATCTCAATCATCCATGCGCATCATCCTCGACCAGAAGCTGAAAGATGCAGGTATCATCAAGCTACCTATCACACTTGAAGTCGGCTCCACAGACACCATAGTCGAAATGCTGGGACGTGGCCAACACATGAGCTTCCTGCCGAAATTTGCGGTGAAAGATGCCCTGAAGAGTAACATGCTGCACCATATCAGGGTCGACCTGCTGAAAATTAAAGTCACTCTATGGATCGCACGTAACCGGTCCAGCATCAATAACCCGGTCGCCGAGGCATTTATACAGTCCATTAGAGCGCACTCAAACTAATTAGTGCTTGAACGAAAAAAAGTAGCGAATTTTAGCGCTTAACCGAGTAGTTACCGTTTCTCAAACATCAGATCCCACACACCATGTCCAAGACGCAGTCCCCGTCGCTCAAACTTGGTGATCGGACGATAATCCGGCTTTTCACTATAACCGAGTTCATTGCCCAGATTACGAAAACGCGAATCGGCCAACATTTCCTGCGCCATATGTTCTGCATAATCCTGCCAGTCGGTGGCCATGTGTAAAACCGCCCCTGGTTTTAAAACCTTAATCAGCAAATCTTTAAAAACATTATTCACAATACGTCGCTTGTTATGCCTTTTTTTATGCCAGGGATCGGGGAAAAACAGGAACACGGCCGACAGTGAATTTGGAGGAATCATTGACTGCAACACCTCGATAGCATCATGCGTCATCAGGCCTAAATTACTGAGTTGCTGATCATGAATCAGGTTCAGACAGTTACCCACTCCCGGCGTATGAACTTCAATGCCAATATAACCGGATGAATCATCCAGCTTCGCCATTTGCACCAGTG
>CALCSG010000443.1 GCA_937894085.1 uncultured Gammaproteobacteria bacterium
AGGTAAGGCTGTTACTGCGGAAAAAAAATTGCAATATATCAATGATTTGAGCGAGTCCTTAAGGCTGGATGTGGATTTGATCGATTTATTCAGTGTCGGTCAACCTCTATTATCACAAATAATTAAATATGGTCGACAGCTGAAGGGTAATTCAGATCAATATGCCGAGCTGGCGCTAAAAAATATTAATACTGCGCAGGATTTTATGCCTTACATTGAGCGCATGATGTCTGAGCGCAGAGCAAAATTGTTATCTGATGGATAGAATAGTTTTAGATAAGAAAATAGATTCGATATTAAGGTGTCTAAATAGAGTTGAGCAGCGTCTTCCAGAATCTGAAGCAGCGTTTTTTAAAGATTTTGATGCTCAGGATGTTGTAGTGCTGAACTTAACAAGAGCCATACAAACTGCCGTAGATATAGCTACTCATCTACTATCTTCGTCGAATCAACCGGTGCCATCTACAATGGCAGAGTCTTTCAGTAGTTTGCAAAAAATAAATGTTATAACCACTGAAATAGCTGAAAAGATGATTAAATCGGTGGGCTTCAGGAATGTTGCTGTGCATAATTATGACGATGTGGATTTGTCAATTACCTATGCTATTGCCAGTCAGCACTTGAACGACTTTAAGGACTTTATTAGACAGGTTTTGAGCTATTATGATTCAACCAGATAATAATCAGGATCAGTGTCAATGCCGGTAAGTTAAGGTTTTTTGTCGTCATGCCCGCATACGACTGCATGGATGCAGGAGGTAGAGCGAAGCAGGAAGCCAGAGCCGAGGCGGGTATCCATTTTAAAGGTCTGCAGACTCGATGCGATGGATTGCATCCCTTGTTTCCGTGAACGGCACTTCCATGTGCCACTACTCTGGCCTTCGCCAGAATGACGATAGTCGCTTAACTTACCGGCATTGGGATCAGTGTTCAGTTTAAGGAAGGCTTATAGAATCATAGCTTGTGTATTCTCTCGAATAGATCGCACTGAATGTGTAGACTACGGCGTGAAAATTTAGGGCAGATTTTTGAAAAAATGGCTGTCATAATAAGAGCTACATCGTAATTTAAATCAGATAGATATCATCACCGGGGAAAACCATGGCAAGAGGCGTAAACAAAGCAATAATCGTTGGAACACTGGGTAAAGACCCTGACGTTAAATATACGGCGGGTGGAAGCGCTATAGTCAATTGTTCGGTAGCAACAAACGAGAGTTGGAGAGATAAAAATACTGGTGAAAATGTAGAAAAGACTGAATGGCACAGGATTGTAATTTTTGGGAAACTGGCTGAAATAGCAGCACAATACCTTAAAAAAGGTTCACAGGTTTACTTTGAAGGAAAAATCCAGACCCGTAAATGGCAGGATCAAAGCGGTCAGGATCGATATTCAACTGAAATAGTAGCAAATGAAATGCAAATGCTCGGTGGACGTCAGGATGCCTCCGGTGGTACAGCCCCTTTTAAACCGCAGCAACAGAAACCACAGCAGGCTTCGGCCCCGGCCCAATCTTCACAGTTTGATGCACCACCAGTTGACGATGGGTTTGATGATATTCCGTTCTAATCAATGGCTTATAATACAGATTACTTAGACCGATGCATTCAAACGCTAGACGAGTCAATCAAGCGTTTGAATCGTGCTGATAAAAATAGCATGGACTATGAAATATTCCGTAATTCAGCCGTTAAAAGTTTTGAGTTAACGCTGGAAACGGCAGGAAAGTTGGTTAAAAAATCAATAAAACCTTATTTTGCAACAAATAAAGCAGTTGATAAGTTATTTTTTAAAGAAGTTTTTCGATATGCAGCAAAGCATGGACTGATAAATATTGATGAGGTTGAGCGTTGGTTTGAATATAGAGATAATCGAAACAACACGGCACATGATTATGGTGAACAGTTCGCTAAAGAAACATTACGCCTGTTACCGCAATTTGTTATTGACGCTAAAAATTTAAAGAAAAATTTAGATGAATCCGCAACTCGATCTTCCGGCTAAATATTTAACAATGTTAAGAGTGTTGATTGCCCAGCATTTGAAAAATGGGGAAGTTTGGGCTTATGGCTCCAGGGTTAAACAGCAAAGCCATGATGCTAGTGATCTGGATTTGGTTGTTTTGCATGATGATTCTGATTTGTTTGATGTATTTGGTTTTAGAGAGGCTTTACGCGATAGCGATATACCAATTTTGATAGATGTGATGGACTGGAATATAATTCCAGACAGTTTTAAACAGGAAATTAAGCAATGTCACGTTGTAGTATATCCTGAACAAGCTACTAATCATGTCCATTAGTGTTCTAAAAAGGGCTGTCTCTACTAGTTAAATTTTATCTCAGGCCTGGAGACCGGGCATTTAAAGTTGACCCTCTTTTTAAATCAGGAAGGTGTTATGTCATCAGAGCAGGGAAATGGAATATTCGATATAAAACATCATGGAGCGGTTAATGGTGTTACCGGCTCCTGTCATGAACTGGTCATCAGGCAGGATGATGGACCACTGGGAGTATTAATCGATTGTGGTTTATTTCAGGGTGCTGAAATTTCAGGTGACAGGGATGAACTGGATCAACTCAAGATAGATTTCCCTATTGGGCATATTCAGGCCCTTGTGGTTACACATGTACATATAGATCATGTCGGTCGCATACCCTACCTGCTGGCAGCGGGCTTTTCCGGACCGATAATATGCAGCCAGGCCTCTGCTATATTGCTGCCGTTGGTGCTGGAAGATGCACTAAAAATCGGCTTTACGCGCAATGAAAGATTGATCGAGTCTTTTTTATCTAAAATAAAAGAACAAATTATTGCTTTGGACTTTAATAGCTGGCACTGCATTATTCCGGCTAAAAAAGGCACTACTAAAACAGTTTCAAATCAGTCTGCCGAAGAGGTCTCATTAAAAGTTAAACTGAAAGAGGCCGGGCATATTCTGGGTTCAGCTTATGTTGAATTTTCTGTTACTAAAGGCAGGAATAACCAGCGAGTTGTTTTTTCAGGTGATCTGGGGCCTCCTTACACACCTCTATTAAGCTCACCCAAATCACCGTATCGAGCTGATTGTCTGGTCATCGAAAGTACCTATGGCAATAAAGTGCATGAAGATAGGCGCACAAGACTAAAAAGGCTGGAAGCAATCATCATCTCTGCTCTACAGGATAACGGGGTTATCTTGATACCGGCATTTAGTATAGGTCGCACTCAGGAATTGCTGTATGAAATTGAATCACTGATCCATAAATTATCAGGACAAAAATTAACCCGACAATTGAACTGGCAGGATCTTGAAGTGATTGTCGATTCACCGCTGGCGGCTCAGTTTAATACAGCCTATCGCAGCTTAAAACCCTTCTGGGATGCAGAAGCCAGGGCTAAAGTAAAAGCAAAACGTCACCCGCTTAGTTTCGAGCAGTTGCTAACCATTAATGATCATGCAACGCATTTACAAACGGTTGATTATCTGGCAAAAACAGCGAGGCCGGCAATAGTTATTGCGGCTAGTGGTATGTGTACCGGAGGCAGGGTGGTGAATTATCTAAAAGCATTATTACCAGACAAAAGAAACGATGTGTTGTTTGTCGGTTATCAGGCCCGGGGTACGGCGGGGCGAGACATCCAGAAATATGGGCCGCAAAACGGCTATGTAGAGCTGGATGGCAAGCGTTATGAAATCAATGCTGCTGTTCATACATTAGGTGGATATTCAGCACATGCAGACCAGTTTGACTTGTTAAAATTTATCCAGCGTATTCGTCACAAACCCAAAGAAATTCGAATTGTGCATGGCGATGATGATGCGAAACTGGCATTGAAAACAGCTATTGAAAAGTCCTTTAATATCCGGGTAACAATTCCACGAGCTTAGTTTATTAAGTCGAAAGTCTGAAGTCGGAAGTCGAAAGTCGGAAGTCGGAAGTCGGAAGTCTGAAGTCTTAAGTCTTAAGTCGGAAGTCGAAAGTCGGAAGTCGAAAGTCGGGAGTCGGAAGTCGGGAGTCGGGAGCCGGAAGTCGAAAGTCGAAAGTCGAAAGTCGAAAGTCGAAAGTCGAGAGTCGAGAG
>CALCSG010000444.1 GCA_937894085.1 uncultured Gammaproteobacteria bacterium
CACCCTTCTTACGCTTACGCATGACTATAATTGAGCCGACGACAATTAAAATTATGATCATATTGGCTGTAGCCACGTAAATCATAGTATTAACCCAGCCGGAATCCTCCTCTTCAGTTATTTCTTCGACAATTTCAGCCGGTTTTAAATCACTCCCCTGTTGCACTTCATTTTGTTCTATTTTACTCGATGAATCTGCTGCAACTGGAGATTTTTCTACCTTTTCCTCAAGCTCTGCTTGCTGCACTCCTAAAACAGGAAAATTATCAAGAGTATGCTTTATTGCTTTACCATCTACTGTTTCGGCCTGCATTTTTATCTGTATTTGATGTAAACCATCCTGCTGATTTACTTTTATCTCAAGATCAGTTTGATTTCCTGCTTTGCTGATTTCAACTTTTTGCTCATTGTTATCGGGTTGCTTAATAGACACATCAAGCTGCAATGTATCGGCTTTAATATATTCCTCCCTCGCCTGAATGCTAAGATTATAAATTCCTGGATTTGCTGTCTTACTCACCTCAACCTTCACTGGCCATTGCACTTCAACACTGAATCTTTTACTGCGAGTGAAAGTTCGAGCATCCGCATTCACCACAATTTCATGTTTACCTTCTGCCAGTGGGGCAGAAATATTTTGCAGGTAGATACCTTTATCCTTAATTTCACGCGATTTTTTCAGATCCAGGGGTAGAAGGTCAGATTTGTCATCAACTAAATGTTGCAAATTAAAATCGACAAATTTTAAAAAGCTTTTTTTACTAATTTTTTTTTCATTACTGTGTAGTTCTACAGCTATATTTAAGGTTTCATCCGGTGTCATATAAGCCGGTATTTCATCGACCACAAGTTTTAATTCAGTAACTATCATTACCCGGTTATCATCATCCATTTCCGCATCCAGAGACCACTCACCCGGTACTGGCTTTGATACTGTTATCAAATCGTAGCCTCTTTCGAAACGCCAGTTGACGTTTGTTGCATGCTGTGATTCTGAATGTTTTATCTTATCCGGCTGAATTAATCCTGTCTCTTTTTTACCTTTTCTAAACACCAGTAAAGTCATTTCGCTGATACTTTTGTCGATAGTAAATGAATTATCGCTGAGTGGAACCGTATCGGGTTTAGTCGCCCGCTCGAACATGTGTAAAAATATTCGTTGTAAATCATCAGCCGATTGCGCTACCTCAAAAGAACCGGAAGTTTTAAGCGCTAATCGTCTTAATAAGGCTTCATCTGTTTGATCAGATAGTGCAATGGTATGCACTTTTATACCTTTGTTCGCCAGTTCCGGTATGGACTTATCCAGCACATTTGCACGAGAAAGCGCGTTCTTAGCTGCGTCTTTGGAAACATCCACTTTTCCATCCGTTAACAGAATAAGATTACGGTTAGTATCAGGATCTTTTTTATCCCAACCCTTTGTGGCACGTTTAAGCGCGCTTTCAATATTGGTAAATTGTCCTTTCGAGTGAATTTTTTTAGCGCCTTCATCAGCCTGCTTGCGCCATTTATCATCGACAGTACCCCATTTAACTTCCATATTCACATAACGTCCAAAAGTCCACACTCCTGCCTTTGAACCGCTGGGAATCAGGCCATTAATCAAACGTAAAGCAGGTTTTCGAAGATTATTTGGATCTGTCTTCTGCATACTACCTGATACGTCGATGACGACTCTTATATCATCTACCTGAGCGGCCTGAAGCGGAATAACTGATAACAACAGCCATAAAACTCCGATATAAAGTGTGTTAAAGCATGAGAGGAATCGATTCATTCGTATTACTGGACCAGTTTCTTTAGTTTTATTCGGCAGCCAGGAGCCTATCGGGCTTAGGATGAATCTACTGCGGAAAAGGCATTTTGGCCAAACTTTCCGATCATTTTTGTAAAACAGGCCCACTATTCGCCTCAAATGAACGATAAATTAGACTCAAAATGCCATTCCCTCGCTTCGATCACCTAAGTCCGAAAGACTCCTGGCATTTATTATTAAGTTCTTTTGTGAACATTTCCATTTTCAAACAAATGAACACAAGCATGCGAATTATTGTCTTATACTGAGTATAGAAGCTTAATCAGGAAAATGTGGATGACTGATAATTTGAGTAACCAGGGTGATTATGAGATTACTAATAACTATGATTTATGTATCAGAGCATTTCGTACTACCCGCAAACTACTCAAACTTAACATTAAGCTACACGATGAATCTCATCAGCCCTGTAGCCAAACAATTCAACAGGGTGATATCTTCTTATTTAATCACTTTGCCCGCTTCGAAACATTTATCCCTCAATACCTGATTCATACTGAAACTGGTGATTATTGCAGATCAATCGCCTCTGCCGAGTTTTTCAATGACGAACGCTTTGCAGGGTTCCTGAGATCGATAGGCGTTGTCCCCAACAACATGCCTGACCTGTTCCCGTTTATAGCAAAAGAAATCTTGCACGGTAGAAAGCTGGTTATTTTTCCTGAAGGCGGTATGGTTAAAAATAAACGCGTAGTCGATGAACAGGGAAAATTCGGCATTTACTCCCGTACGGCTATGGAAGTACGTAAACACCACAGGGGAGCTGCTGTCATAGCACTGGCAGTGGATGCATTTAAAACGGCTTTATTACGTGATTATTCAACGGGTAATTATCAACAGGTCGAACGTTGGGCCCGGCAACTTGATTTTGCTGATACCGAAAGTCTGCTGATCAAAGCACTCAAACCGACTACTATCGTGCCCAGTCATATCACTTTTTATCCCATCAGGGTAAATGATAATATCCTGCACCAGGCGGCTAAACTTTTTAATAAAGGTATTAACAAACGTTTTGCAGAAGAGCTGATCATAGAAGGCAACCTGTTATTCAAGCACACCGACATGGACATTCACTTTTCCAGCCCTCTGGTTATTGGAAAATACTGGAAGTGGTGGGAAAAACTGCTGCTCCCCAATGTAGTTCACCGTTTTGAATCGATACAGGAACTGTTTAATCTGACACCTGCATCCGGTCATTGGGGAGGGCGTATCCACGCTATCGGTATGCAGGCAAAATCAAACCTGGTAAGAGATGATTATATGCGGGAAATGTACAACAGCGTGACCATAAACCTGAGCCATATAGCGTCTTATATTATTCTGCAATATTTCCGATCGGGTATTAAATCAATAAATTCTGATGAATTTCATAAAACCCTGTATGTCAGCATCAAAGCCATACAAAAAACACAAGCTCATTTGCACAGGAGCCTGAAAAATCCGCAGGAATATGGTGTAGTGATCGAAGGAGGCAGCAGTAGATTACAACAGTTCCTCGACACCACTCAAAAAATGGGATTAATAGAACGGGTAAAACAATCCGCTAAAGATGATCATTACCTGTTCCATGACAAGTTAATCAATGAGTTTGATTTTGATGAAGTTCGTACTGAAAATCTTATCAGTGTGTACGCCAATGAACTGGCGCCCCTTAAATCAATCACCAGATTGCTCGATAAAACATTTAAAACTATTCACCTGGTCAATCAGTTACAGCTTGCAAACTATCGTTATGATGATCAGTTACTGGCTTTTAAATGGGACAAAAAACAATATGATAAACCTCGTTATGAAGAGATAAATAAATTACAGACTTTTAATAAGGATGCTAACTGGTTTCGTTTATTGTCCGAAAAAGAAAATGCACCGGGAGTTTTGTTGATCCATGGTTTTCTCGCATCACCCGCAGAAATGTTAGGTCTGGGACAACGATTCCATCAACTCAATTTTAATGTGATAGGCGTTAGATTAAAAGGTCATGGAACTTCACCATGGGATTTACGCGATCGCGACTGGAAGGACTGGTCTGCATCGGTGAAACGAGGGTTCGATATATTGACTGCCTACAGTAATGAAATCCATCTAATCGGCTTTTCAACAGGAGGTTTACTCGCCTTACAGCAGGCTATTCAACACCCTGATAGCAGGCTGGCGTCGGTAATTTCGGTAACAGCCCCGGTAGAATTCAAAAGCAAACAGATGAAATTTGTACCTTTGTTATACCAGGCCAACAGATTAGTACGTTGGGTATCTTCTGAGGGGCTTATGCCATTTCGTCCCAATGTGGCAGAACACCCGGAGGTTAATTACGCCCACATTCCGATACGCGCTTTATATCAATTACAGAAACTGATTGAAAACCTGTTTAACCACCCTGCTCCGATTAGTTGCCCGGTAAGACTGTTTCAATCGGATAAGGATCCGGTGGTCGAACCTGAAAGCGTTAATAAGTTATACCGGCATATTGCTGCTGCAGAAAAAGATATTGAAATGATTGCTTCACAAAGACATGGTATTTTGTATGAGAATATCGATAATACGCAACAAAAAATTATCGATTACGTTTTACAGAGAACTTCACCTCAACTGGTACAGGATACAAATGGCTAAATACTCAAAGAGCCCAAGATTTTAACCGACTTTAATAACGATGCAGTCTGCATTCTTCCCATCGGTTTTGATTTAACCGATGATAAATGGGATAAAATCTGGGCCTTACACGAAAAACTCAATCGATTTATGGGACATGATGAATTGCTTGAACTGTTTCCTGACGATGAATCATTGCTTCCCAAAAAAATCAAACCGAAGGCCCAATAAAACTTTTGCTTAAATTACAACACGGTTGAATTCAGCCCTTAAATATCGTTATAGCTACATTTTCCAGCTGTATTACCGCCAACCTTCCGCAAATTCAGAATCTACTGTTAACAAGCTATTCGGCTCAGTCACAACCTGTTTTGTTATGGCTGAAGTAGCATCCTTAATTCTGCTTTAGCGATAAAAACCAGTGTAAAGAAATATTGTCACATTACTGTTACATAACTATGATCTTATACAGATTTTGGATAACTGAAATTACATGAACATACTGGTTATAGAAGACGATCAGGCA
>CALCSG010000445.1 GCA_937894085.1 uncultured Gammaproteobacteria bacterium
CTACAACCTGATTTTGATCATTGATATCCATCGCTTCACTTGTCAGGCCACTATTAAGTGTGCCTAAATCATTCAGCTGACCTGTATCGTAAGCATAAACGTAGGCGTGTGCATTAGGGTCAAGCAATGCATCAAAAACGGCCCTGCCAACAATCAGGTTGTTGTTGTTAATCGCATTCGATGAGCTGTAAACCAGCCGGATAACCTGATCAAATGCAGGTGTAACTAAAAACCCTGAAGCCGTGGTAAGTCCATATTTTCGATAATTACCAACCGCGTAACCGTTCTCATTGATATCCACCAGGGTGAATAAATCTGCGTACACGCCTTCCAGTGTTCCACGCGGATAAACCCTTGCGACATCAAGCTCTATCCATAGACTCTTATCTATATCATAGATGGCGGGATTAACCGGTCGTGGAACAGATCGATAAGGATTGGTACTGGATTTACTACCAGCAATAAGCCTGTCATCGTTAATGCCGTTTGCCGTGTAATAGGTACCCAGGTCCTGGAAATAGTTATCGCTATAAAGATAAGCTCCGGTACTGGTGTTTCCTGCGACCTGATTCGTATTGTTAATCGCATTAGCTAAATTGCCACCCGAAATTTCTGTAAAAACGCCATGCACTACATCGTAGGTCAAAGCCGTTTTTGTGTAATCGGCATTGGCCCGTGTAACCACGACCACCTTTGCATCGTTAATATCATTCGGCGTAATATTTATGCCCAGATCAATGATCTGATACTGCTGTGCTGATGCTGTGGAAAAGGGGGATATCAACAGTGATATCGCCACAAATCCTGCAGTAATCAGACTATGTATATTTGTATAACTGTTCATCTTTAAACTCCACTGTGTATTTCGCAGTAAACTGGCTGTCGTCTGATGAACTGATATAAGTGCGATTAATATTCCTGCCGGTCAATTGTCACATGACCAGCTTAAATCGCATTTCGTTTTCTACTTCCAGAAGACATCCAATTATTCTGCCTTCATTTTATTAAACGATTAATTACACGTTTAAGTTCCCATTTAAATTTGCTGTCTTACTGAATATCAGGGAATAGGAAAAAACAGGTTTAATATTCCCGTAATATTTTTCAGGGAATGATAGGATTCGTCCGCATTAACTCAAACTGATTATGACAACACTATGCTACTCAATGCCGATTTCAAAACATTCCAGAAACACTTTGAAACTCATTTAGCTGAAATGCTAAGCCCCGATGAACTGGGTGCATTTATTCTGGTGTTGGCCAACAGTCTGCAGGACGTCCATTTGCAGAGGGTATTAGCACCTCAATTGGCGACAACCTTTGCGGCGTTAAAAAAACGCCATATACAAAACAGCTTAAAAGCAGGTGATGATGATTTACATGTATTTGAAGCGTTACTGCAAAGCGGTATTGAAAATTACCACGCATGGGAACATAAATCACTGGATCCGTGGCGGGCGGCATTTAACCCTTTTCGTGCTTTACGTCCGCAGCGTGCTTCCAGTGAAAGATTTGTAAAATTAAAGCGTGTTTTCGATGAACAGCGCTTTCATTTCGACAAACCTTTTTTGAAACCGGAAATAATTAGTGAGGAGCAGTTCAATGGGCAGGCTATACGCGTGCTTTATCATAAATTTCCACTGGTGGCTTATCACCTGTTGATTCTGCTTGACCCGCAGGGGCATCACCCGCAGTTCATGTCGGCTTCGTCAAACCAGCTAGCCTGGGAATTAACATCGCATAGAGCTGAATCTATCCCCGGTTTCGGTCTGGCCTATAACAGCCTTGGGGCAAGCGCCTCGGTGAATCATTTGCATCTACATGGTTTTGTCGAAACAGTACCTTTTTCAATCGAAAATAAAATCTGGCAACACAATAGAGGAACTCGACGCTATCCATTGCAATGCCATCCAGCGCATTCTACCGATGAAAGTTGGGCATTCATCGAAAAATTGCACGACAGCAACCAGCCCTATAACCTGCTATACCGTCCTTCTGTTTGTTATGTTATTCCCCGTCCGCCACAGGGACTACGAAAATTACCGGACTGGTTACCAGATGCCGGCTGGTATGAATTATGTGGCGGGTTTAACCTGCTTCGTCATCATCACTTTGAAGGTTTGAATATAGAGGAGGTCGAAGCCGGTTTATCGAAACTGAAACTGTAATTTTATGGCCTAAAGCCTGACATGATTAAGCTTTTTTGCTGAGCTTTAGGTGTGGTGTGGGCATACAAGCTCGGGATACAAAAACTCACTCTCTCAGGTTATAATTCGATATTTTCAGACTTGTAGAACAGGGGTTGGTGCACTAAATATGAAAAACTTTATTCTTCTATTGCTGGTGATTGGCGCTGTTTATAGTTTTAAACCTGAGCTGTTTTCATTCATCAATAATAAAGCGGCATTTGATGAGCAGGGTAATCCAGTTACTATGGTGTTTACTCATAACAAATGTGGCAGGCCCTGTGATGAGGCTGTATCACTACTTGAAAAGCGAAACGTTGAGTATTCTCTGTACTTACTGGATGACAATGAAGCCAACCAGGCGCTATGGAAAGAATACGGCAGTGTTAATACTTTTCCGAATATTATTGTCGGTAATGAAAAGGTTCAGGGCTCCTATAAAAGCAGGATTATTTCTGTGCTGGCAATGAATTATGGCGATCGCGTATTAACATCAACGGAACGCTATTATATGAATAATCATTTTTATGATGATGGTTCCGATAAGCTTGTGATGTATGGCGCAAGCTGGTGTGGTTATTGTAAAAAAATGCGAAAAACACTTGCCGAAAATAACGTTGATTATATAGAGATTGATGTAGAAAAATCATCACAGCGTAAGTCACTGACCGATACGCTGGAGATCACCGGATACCCGTTAATGTATTATGGCTACAATCGGCTGGAAGGACCCAATCCGCGAGATGTTATAGCGCTGATGTAGTGCAGGAGAAACCAGGAAGCAGTGATCATCCTTGCTTTTTTAAACGGGCTAGAAATGCCCCGATCTGTCCCGAAGATCGCAGCAATAGAACAACGATTACAATTCACTTCGAAACAAATCGTAACGCTTCTACTTTAAACATATGCTCTAGCAGGAAGCCAGTTAAAAATGCAGAGGAAAAGATAAAATTATCTGCGATACATATAGGGAGAAGCTTGTTATCTGGTAATTTAGCCATATATAAAAGTTATAGTAATTAACTGAGAAAACAATGGAAATACCTGAACGAGACGGAGATGGTTATCTGCTCTCCATGAAAGACTGGACTCCAGAAATTGGTCGCGCCATGGCCGAAGCTGATGGAGTAGAACTGGATGATATTAAATGGGAGCAGATATTGAAAGCCCGTGAATATTATGAAGAAAATGCAGTGGTTCCGCCTATCCGAACTTTTGCGAAGTATATTGGTGCAGACAAAAAGGAAGTATTTAAACTGTGGATGAGTGGCCCTATGAAACCTATAACCAAATATGGTGGATTGCCTAAACCGACTGGTTGCGTATAAGTTGTTTCTGCTGGCCCGAAGGGCAGGGGACAGCACGCTCTGGATACAGCAAGTGTCGCAGATACTTTAAAGGGTCAGACTACGAAGCCGCGAAGGCTTTTGTGTGTGAAAATAATATAACCACACAAAATTATTTACAGGGTCCTTAAAATCAAAGATATGGATCCTTTGTCGCATGCAGCGACGAATCTAGTCTATTCCTGCATGAATTAGCATAAAACGGTCAAGAGTCTCCCTCAGCTTGATATTGTTAATTGGTTTGGAAATAAAATCGTTCATTCCCGCTTCTGTGCATTCTTGTACGTCTTCATTCGTAGCGTTGGCAGTCATTGCGACAATCGGTGTATCCTTCCTGGCATTGCTCATCTCGCGGATCCGTCTGGTTGCGGTTAAACCATCCATTTCGGGCATGCGCACATCCATAAATATTAGATCGTAGGGAAAGCTTTCTACTGCCTTTATCGCCTCCAGCCCATTCGCCGTCACGTCAACATCATGTCCATGTTTGGTAATTAGCTTTTTGGCTACTAACTGGTTAACTACGTTATCTTCAACGATCAGGACTTTTAATTTACGGAAATAAGGCATTTTCAGGTCGCTTGTCAGCGCCTGTATCTCTGAGGTGATTTCATATGCACCGGTATCCAGCTGATATTTGAGCGGGATTTCAAACCAGAATCGGCTTCCCTCGCCAAATGTGCTTTCAACGCCGATTTTTCCAGCCATACCTTCAACCAGCTTTTTACAGATCGTCAGGCCAAGACCCGTGCCACCGAATTTACTGGTGATCGATGAATCTGCCTGTACGAAACTGTCGAAGAGTGAATTAATCTTGTCCTGGTGAATGCCGATACCGGTATCAGAGATGCTGACTCGAACTATGGACGCCGGGCTGGAATGATTCAGTTCGCTGATTGATAATCGGACTTCACCTGCGTTAGTGAATTTTATCGCATTGCCGACAAGGTTCATGATGATCTGCCTGATTCGGCCCGCGTCACCGATATAGTATGGACTGATCGAAGAGGCTTCATCCAGTATCAGGCTGATGCCTTTGGAAATAACTTTTGGCTTCAGAATTTCGATAACGCTGGTGATCAGTTGCATAAGGTTAAATTCGTTATTTTCATATTGCATCTGATTCGCTTCCAGCTTGGAGATATCAAGGATGTCATTGATGATAGTCAGCAGTGCATCCCCTGATTCGCGTACTGTTTCGACGTATTGCTTTTGTTCCTCATCAAGTTTCGTATCCAGTAGAATGCTGGTCAAACCTATGACACCATTCATTGGTGTGCGTATCTCGTGGCTCATCGAAGCGAGAAAATCTGACTTGGCGCTATTCGCCATTTCTGCCTCCAGTTTGGCAGCCTGCAGTGCTTTTTCCGACTCCTTGCGTAATGTGATATCGGCAAAACTGCCTACCACACGGACCGGTTTACCCTGATCATCTTGTTCAGCGATTCTACCTCTGTCCTGCACCCAGATAACTGAGCCATCTTTTTTCACCATACGATGTTCTGAAAAATAACTGTCCTGTTTGCCTTCCAGCAAATCATTTAATTTCTGCACAACCGACTCGCGGTCATCGGCATACACTATCTTGGAAAATATATCCAGACTGTTCTGCAATGTCGTGCTTTTCAGTCCCAGTAATTCAAACCATTGGCGGTTATGTAAAATGGTTCCACTGGGAATGTGCCAGTCCCACACTCCTTCCTTGATTACCTCCAGAACATTCTGTAAACGGGCCTCACTCTCCGCAACTTTTCGCTGCGCTTCGATAATTTCACTAATGTCCTGCGCGGTAACAATGATCTGATTACGGCCGTTCGGGTCCTTAATCGGGGTTTTTATGGAGCGAAAATGATGTATTTTACCTGTACTGGCATCGCGGCTATCCTCATACACAGTTTCTTGCACACCTTTTTCCATGATGGAAATGACATTCTGTCGGAATTCTTCAGCCATTTCACTGGGTACGCCAAAATCACCATCGTGTTTGCCGACCATTTTTTCCGGCGTAGTGTTGTACAATTTTGCAACTGTCTGGTTACATAGCAAAAAATTGCCATTTTCATCTTTCAGGACGAATACATCGGGCATCTGGTCAATGACCGCGTGTAATAGTGCATCACTTTGCTCTGGTAACTGAGAATCCGCTGTTATTTTGTCTTTAGAGGCAGAATCTTGCTTCATTTTTCAGTGACTCTTGTAAATTCCATTACTCAGAGTCTAGTTGCTAAATGTAGAGTTGCAATATCTGCGCAAGGGAAAGAAGCCTTTAGCTCACTGAAAATATCTGAGTAATTATTGTAGCGGCCATTATCATGACAGCGCTCCTTTAATTTTTTGCAACCAGCAGGGGTGTAATTAAACTTACTACCAGCACAATAACAAATAGGTCACCATTCATTATATTAAACACCAGCAATATGCTGGACCACGATTTCCCTGCTACATAATGTCCGAATAAAAACTCAAAAATAAGTGTCATTACCACCCATTGCAGTCCAATTAAAAATAGCTCGGAGCCTGATGCCTGTTAAAAAGTGGGTAGGAGACATAAGTCACCATAAAAATAATAAGTAACTGCTCAGCGTAAAAGCGGGGTCTCGCTTAAAGCTCACTGAACAAACGA
>CALCSG010000446.1 GCA_937894085.1 uncultured Gammaproteobacteria bacterium
CCAGAAACATGGACTGTTTGAATTAACAGGAGACCTCGATATTATGCTGCCAATTGATGCCTTGTTATCGTCTTTTATAGAACAGCAGCGAATGAAGTTACCGGGTACTGAATATAAGCCCTGTTACCGGATTGTAAAATAAATTTCTGTCTTGCTATTTGTTCAAAAAATCAAAATATTATATTCACCACGAAGCTCACGGAGGACACGAAGGTAAAACTTATGTATGGTAATTGGCTTTTGAAAATAATTACCATAACTACATTATCCTACTGCCTTTAGGTTACTAGCCTTTCTTCGTGCTCTCCGTGTGCTTCGTGGTGAAAAAGTCTTTTTACTTGATAGCTAACAGTTCAAGTTCAAAAATAAGTGTTTGATACGGTCCTATTGCGCCACCGGCTCCCTGCTCACCGTAAGCCAGCTGATAGGGAATAAATAACTTCCATTTAGAGCCGACAGGCATAAGTTGTAAGGCTTCCGTCCAACCGGCTATAACGCCGTTAACCGGGAATTCGGTGGGTTGATTGCGACTGTAAGAGCTATCAAATTCAGTACCGTCAATGAGTGTTCCGCGATAATGTGTGCTAACAGTGCTGCTGGCAGCCGGTTTCTCGCCATCTCCCGCGGTTAAAATTTCATATTGCAGGCCCGATTCTGTCACTATAACTTCTGTGCGAATGGCATTCTGCTCCAGAAATGCTGTGCCTTCTGCTGAAAATTCATGTGCATTGTTTGCTTCCAGCTCTTTTAATTGTTGTTGTATTACCTGGAATGCCTCATTGATGTCATCAGGATTTACCTGTGGTGATTTACCTGCTGCTGCATCCTGAATTCCGGCGAGTGCTGCAGTTACTGAAACTCCTGGAAAAGAATTAGCCAGTTGTTGTCCCATTTGCATGCCTATACCGTAAGAAGCTATGTCTTCAGTCGTTGTAAACTCATTATCTGCCATTGTGTATCCTTAATATTAGTTGTGCTAAAAGTGGGTGATTCTAAACTGTTATAGATGGCATTCATACCGGCTAAACGGTTTTATAATTGGTATTTTCTATACAAATGTCAGTATAGTGTGTTGTATTTTATAGTCTTATGGGGGGTGAGATGACAATAAAATTTAAATTTAATTTAACAGGTTTGGTGCTGTTAGCGGTCTGCACAACTGGTTTTTCGTTAGATGTCAAACCACATCAGGGTCGTGAAGGCTATAGTTTTTTCGGAGCTGGGTTTGATATTCTCGATTATGAAGAGAATACAACCCCCATTATTGCTGGTAAATCGATAGATGTAGAAACAGACAGCGCGTTAAACTTCACCCAGCAAAGTGGTGCTTATGTGGCCATTGATGATGACTGGGGGTTTTACCTGGTGACGTCTTCTACACTTGGTGAGTCGAGTTCTGCTGAAGAATGGCTTATAGATGAAGTTAGGGTAAGAACTAATAAAGTATCATTTGAGCGCCAGAGATTGGGGTTTCTGGCATCACATAGAATGAGCGAGAGTGGTTTTCTGCTGTTTGGTGCACAGTACGGTAAAAATGAATTTAAACGTTTTGCTGCAAAATTAACGCCACAGGCTGCTGATTATGGTATTGATGAAACTACATTTAGTGCGGGTACTGTTTCCGAAAATGTGTGGGATCTGAGTTTGGTAGCCGGCTATGAAAGCAGTACAATTTTTAACAGCAGGCAACCGGGCTGGCGTCATCAACTGCAGTTAACAGGGGGGATACCGCTGTACACTAATATTACTAATACCGACGTTAATGAAGGTTCATCATTCAGTGAAAGCTTTAATGGATTTCAGTTAAGGCTTAACTGGGTTTATGGTTATCAGTTTAACGACGATATGATTCTGGCATTTTCTTTTGATATGGGCTATTCACAACGTGATGCCATCAGCCGGGATTTTATCGATGATTCAGGTGCAACTGAATTTCCTGAAAGTAATTTACTTTATATTTACCCGAGCGTGCTTGCCCTGTGGTCTTTTTAAGTGGAAGTATATGGTCTGATGAATTTATAAATTACTGCTTTTGATGAATGATATCGTCAGCTTCACTCACTGAATTATCTGAATCAGCAATTGCGACCTGTTGCTGTTCATCCAGCAGCTTTTGTTCTCGATCGTGTTGTGCGGCTTCCTGCTGATGCTTGATTTTTAGCATGGCTGTGAAAGCTGACATGTCGCCAACCAGGCCACGAGTCGCAATTTCCGCTGTGATTACCACGATCATGCCGGGTAAAATGATGTTTACATTTCCGGTGAGTTCCATCAGTGCTACTAACGATGCCAGTGGTGCACGTAAAACGGCACCCATCATTGCGACCATACCTATCATGGCATAAAACCCTGCTGATCCACGATAGAAAGGATACCAGTCACTGACCAGTAATTCAGTAAGGCCTCCCACTGCGCCCCCTAAAATAAGTGATGGTCCAATTAAACCGCCGGGTAGCCGAACACCGACCGAAATAGCAGTAGCGATGAGCTTGGCAATAAGTAACAGGAAAAGTGCCTGTAGAGACATGCTGTCCAGAAAAATACGATTCACCGCATCATAACTTACACCCATAATGTCAGGTGACCATTGCGCCAGCAATCCGGTAACTAGACCAGCGAATAAAAAGGCATAAAGAGGGCGCCATCCAAGTGTGTGTGTTGCGGTAAAAGCACAGGACTTGATGAATATCGCAGCGATTAAGCCTATTAATATTCCCATTAACACAATAACAGGCAGTTCTGACAGGGAACCGATGGACAGTGAAGGCACGGTAAATGCCGGATTGTCTCCATACACCAGGCGACTTATGACGGTACCGATCACGGTAGCAATAATGACTGGCATAATGTTATTTACAGCGTAACGTACACGGAAAACTTCAATAACAAAAATGACCGCAGCGAGAGGAGTGTTATACGCTGCTGCTATGGCTGCAGCACCGCCTGCGGCAGCCAGTAAATAATCTTCATCTTCTGACAGTGACAGTTTGCGCCCTAGCAATGTAGCATTGACTGCACCCAGGTGAACGCCGGGACCTTCCCTGTCCACTGAGTGACCGGATACGATTGCGATTAATCCGCTAAAAAATTGCACCACCGCATTCGAAAAAGGTAACTGCTGTTTACGAAAACGTAGATAGTCGAGCACATGTACGATTCCTACTGCACGTTTTTCGACGGGTAATTTTTCAAAAAGGAAACCCAGAATCAGGGCGCCAAAAACTGGAAAAAAAAGTCTCATCCAGCCGCTCAGAGCTTCATAGTTTCCTATCAGGCCATCCGGTAATAAAAATTGCTGACTTAATTCTATGCAAAGTCTAAATAATGTGACCAATACAGCTGCCATTAAGCCGACAACAGCGCCGAGTAGCGCAATTCTTAGTAGCATTCTATCCAATAGAAATAACTTTTAATAAAATAAGGGATTAAAGAAGGGAGCTATAGTAACAGGTTTTGTTGCTAGCCCGCATTTCTCACAGGAATGACAGGCCCTCGCGTATTTTTTACATCTACAGGCTGTTTCTACAGTGACAGTCGCGAACTATTTTCGAATTATAACTGGAATAAATTCGATGATTATAACGGCTTGATAGAGACTGTCCGTTTAAGGTGTGTGACACATCTGTCCGTGATGGTTTAATCTAAATTTTAAGTATTAGGACTCAACTAAAAAACTCTTTAATATCATTGGAGCAGTTTTTT
>CALCSG010000447.1 GCA_937894085.1 uncultured Gammaproteobacteria bacterium
TACGCGGGCATGACGAAAAAAAACTTAACTTTCCGGCTTTGACCCTGACCCTGATTATTCTCTAACGGCGTCATTGCATCCTCTGGTTCAGTAAACGGCGCATCCGTTCTCCACTATTCCGCTATGATCTTAGCTGGATTCTATGATTCTAGAATCTGTAGTTGGACAGTATTTAGATTGGTTTTGCCCTTTTCCTGGCGTAGCAAAAAAATCAGGTAATGACTGTTCCCTTGCTGTTTTTTTGTAGCATAGACAGGCGGACGAGCAAGGCCGATATTGTTTAAGGTTTGGTTTGCTGATTTAAATGACTAGACCCCTTAGTGTGCCCTGAAATTCGTGGTGGTTTTTCGCTATGCTGAGATTGGACCCTATATTTCTCTATGCACAGAGCAACCGGCGATTCCTGTTATTTTACCCTGAGACTAACTCCAACTATTCCACTAGAACAACTCTATAACTCGTTTGAATGACAATCAGTACAGGTCACCTGATAACCTTTGGGTACATTAGTGCCACGCTTTAATCCAGTAAAATTTCGTGCAATCGCAGTACGAGAAAGCACTGAACCTTCTCCATTATTACCATGACAGGCTCTGCAGGCATTTGGATTATTTTTAGCCAGATTCTCATGTCCGCCATCGGCAAACGAGGTGATACCGACCGGATGCATACCATGAGGTCCATTCAGTGTATTCCCCAGATTTGCGCTACCATGACAGGTATTACATTCGATGATAGTGCCAGAGTGTCCCTGTAATTGAGTGGCCGCTACATTATCGTTGGAACCAGGATTCTTATTCGGCCAGATACCATGCGTCGCACCATGACAGGCTTCACAAAAAATACCTTCATGTCCTTTACTGACGCGATACAGCATCGGGTTACCAGCACCCGGATCAGTCGCTGACACGGTATTTTCAGCAAAACGCTTATTGGTAGGTACGATAGGGGTGGCTTTCGGATCAGCAATACGAAAAGCCTGAACTAAACGGATATTGTCATTGGCTGATGCCAGCGTATCTGCATTACCAGCCATATTATCCCGCACGTCGCCGGTATGACAGGAGCCACAACCCGGCTCATTCGCCCACGGCACACGAGGTGTGAGAGAAGTATGATCATAAAAGTCACTGGCCAACTCGAATGAATCGACACTGCCAGGGCCGACTGTCCGTGAAAAGTCATTACCAACCTGAGCAATTTGCCCATGACAATCCTGACAAACCATACCGCCTTCGGCCATAGCACCGCGCAGACAATCGGTACGACGCCCGGGATGGCATTGATAACAGGTATCCTGCAATATAGATCCAGTTAATATCGGATCACGTACATTTCCACTACCGTCAACGGCTGGTGGCATATCCTGGAACAGTAAATTCCCATTCAAACCTCTTACAGTAGCGTGATGACTATGCATGACATTAGACATGGACTTGTTTTTCGCCTGATCACGTCCATTCGCATTGACGGGATCATTTTCCGGTCCCATCGGGCCAACCTGTGCCAGATCAAGAGCAGGCGTATAATGACAGGATTGGCAGACTACCGGGGTACTGGCTTCAAGAGTGGTGCCATGTCTTAAATCATGTAACCGAATTAAATTTAAATCTGCTGCAAATTCCCTACTCACTGCCAGCGGTACACTCACATCAAATTCAGGGTCATCCAGTACCGTAGCCACGGCGATATTATTATCTTCCAGCGCCTGGGTTGCCGCACCATTACCACCGTCCACCGGTGCATTGTGGCAGAAACCACAGTTTGCTTCACCTGAGATTGGCAATACCACATCCGTCGAAGCCAGTATGCTACCAGTGCTTATATTCCTTGCCTGGAAGCGATATAACGGCCAGGGATTTTCACGACCTGAATCATCAAATGCTGTTAAAGGAACACCTGCTGCTTCAAACCAGTCCACACCCGAAGAGGTATAACCGAAAGCAAAATTTAAGAAAAAGGGTTGCTCAGTACTAAATAATTTAAAGACCTGTGGAGTATTCAGAGCATAAGGATCGGCTCGACCCGGCATAGATTGCTGTTCGGCGGTGAGAGCACCATCCCCCAGATACAGGCGCTCTACATTCGGCATGGGTAGCCCGAGATCCTGGATGTTGATATCACCATTCACATCCCTGCCTAAATTAGGATAGAAAGCGTCAAGAATACCGGGAGGGTAAAATGCACGGTAAGCAGCAAGTGCAGTGGGTTCTACCACATTGGCAGTATTGTCCCAGAAGTTGGTTTTAAAAACCTTACTATTACCCGATATACTGGATAATACATCACCATTCCCAGACGAATTAATGCCTGTCAGAATTGGGTCATCCGCATTTGAAACTGCAGAATAAATCACTTCAATATTGTCAGCAGGAGTTAAAATATTTGGAGAACTTCCGATCTGGATCACCTGTGCATGCAACACATTAAAAGGCGGAAGAATACTTGAAATTCGCGTATCAAAATCGCCACAATGCATTCCAAGGTCATTGGTTCCGAATATTTTATAACTGGTATTGCCACTAAAAGGTTGCTCAGCCACAGACGAATTAAGGACAGTCCCATCCTGACTGGTAGAATTGATGGACTTGTTTGGAATAGCCAGGATCTCAGCCGATGTCGTATCGACTGCCGTAATATTATTACTGTCAGTAACCGTCAACGTCACCGAATAACTGTTGATTGAGGCATAAGTATGGCTGGGGCTTGATTCAGAACTAGTTGATCCATCGCCGAAGTTCCAGCTAAAAGAAGTGATTGAGCCCGGACTTGCAACGGAACCCGCGCTACTAAAATTAACTGCTGCACCCGTCGAGCCAAAATAAGGACCATTGGCCTGAGCTGTTGTTGTGGCACCAGCATCATCGCTAATGGTTGCGGTGGTGGTCGATGCCGAGCTGCTGGCTCCGTCATTATCGGTCACTGTCAGGCTAATGTTATAACTGCCTGCTGTTGTGTAAGTATGAGTCGGATTAGCGAGCGTGCTACTGGCTCCATCTCCAAAATCCCAGCTGTACGAGGTAATGCTGCCATCGGAGTCTGCCGAACCGGCACTACTGAAACTCACCGACTGACTGGTCAGACCGCTATAAGGCCCATTCGCATTTGCGGTTGGAGCAACATTAGGATCGCTAATGGTTGCGGTGGTGGTCGATGCCGAGCTGCTAGCTCCGTCATTATCGGTCACTGTTAGGCTAACCGTAAAAGTTCCGGCAGCTGTATAAGTATGCGTTGGATTTGCGAGCGTGCTACTGGCTCCATCTCCAAAATCCCAGCTGTACGAGGTAATGCTGC
>CALCSG010000448.1 GCA_937894085.1 uncultured Gammaproteobacteria bacterium
AAACCGCGCAGGCTATCGGTGGGCAGTTTTTTCTCGATAGTTTGCTTATTGTCGTGATGATTTTAACCTGTTTAGTTGATTTTCAAGCTATGCGTTAAAAAAAACCCAGCGTTTAACTGGGTTAATGTAGCTCTAAAAGCCACTAGGAGGTAAAACACCATGAAAATTAATCATCAGGTAACAGTAAAGCATAGAACGATATCTCTGGATACTGCTGGCATACAATCTTTGCGTACTTAGGCGATAACCCACGTTCACCACTTATCGACTTGTACACTTTAGACACAGAGCAGCCCAGCTTTTTAGCTGCACCTTCTACGCTACCAGTTAAATCTACATATTTTTTAAATTCTCTATTCATGCCGCCAATATACAGACTGTATTACCCCACTTCAAGTTATTTTTAATTAGTTTCAAATAATACTTGTATAGGGATATACATCGTGTACAATTCACTCATCAACTAAATAACAACTAGGAAGCAGAGATGAATATAGCAATGATACAAAACCAAATAAACAAGTTAACTTTTCAACGTGCTTCTGTTGTTTCTGATATTGATATTTTTAATCCTGGCAGCCACAACGACGCTCTGATTGATTTATCAGATTCATTGAAATCTAAGATCGACGGGCTAATCAGAACATTACTTGTTCGTTCTGAAGCTAAACAAATTAACGATAAAGGTGGAATCTAATGGCTTTTTACAGAGTAATGCTTGACGCAGAAGATGGTGTTTATTGCCAGAAAGATCATTTCTTAACAGAGGATGATGCATGGGCATGGTGCTATGAACATGATGATTACAGTGAAGATAGGAATCTATTTGTCGAGTCTTATCAATACGGTTATTAGTTAAGTTAACAACAGAGGTATAGAGAATGCCAGTATTAGATAAAGGCGAACATAAAAGACTAAAACGGGAGTTTCGGAATAGAGTTTCTGTACTGTTGTATGCTTTTTCTAGCAGGGGCCTTAATAGTAGTAGCGAAGGCGTGACTGGTGGTCGTCACTGGGTAGATCCAGATACATTGTGCGCAACTATAGCAACGGCTTCTGAGTTAAGGATAGCTGTTGATGATATCAAGACTATTTTAGCAGAACTAAAAAGACTTAAATAACAACAGAGGTAAATGAAATGGAATATTTTAAATTTCACCCTGAATTATATTTTGCGCCGGGAATGAATCTGGAGTTAGAGCTGGAAGCTGAAGTTATACATATTCGCGGACGTTCCGCAACATATCATGACCCAGAAGAACCGGAAGAAATGGAAATACAATTTATCTATCCTGTTAATCATCATAAGCAGCCAGAAATTGCAGCTATCGAAAAAGCGGTAGCTGAATATTACAACAGTTTACCTGATTCAGAGTTAGACCATTTGCTGGATCATTTTAATAATTCGGAGGAAGCAGCATGAACAAACAAGAAAATTTAAAATTCTGCACAGCGGCATTAACTATTGTTGATAGCCTGGAGCTAAATAATTTAAGGACTAGCTTCCATTTTGCATCAGATTCAAGCCCTTATATTTTTGTTACAGATAAGCACTTAAAAGCTGGAGAGATGGTTTATTTCTGGGACACTGACAGCTTTCAGTATAACGCTGAAAAATTCAGGGATTTTATGGTTTCTCTTAAAACTGATGATATAAAATCTTTTAAATATCAGGAATTGGCAGCATGAGCGAATTAAATACACTCGATGAAATGATCGAGGTTTTGCAGGCTTATAAAGCAGGTAAATATATACAGGTATTTCATAGCTTAGAAAAGAAATGGATTGATATAAATGTTCCTTTCTGGAGTTTCTCAGTAAGGAAATACAGAGTAAAACAAGAGCCTAGACGGTTTAAAGTTACCGGTAGTGTTAACGGAATTAGATGGAGGTCATGTCGCTGTGTAAATGGATCTCTTGGAGACGGTGAAGAAATAGAAGTAATTGAAATTATGAAAGGTGAATCATGAAAATATACAGAGTTAATTTAAATGATGGAGAACAAAGCTACCCGCTGGCGTCTTTTAATACAAAAGAAGCGGCTGAAAATTACATCAGGTTTAATTGTGCCACAGTTAAATTAAGCATATCTGAAGATTTGACAGGCGATGCAATAGACCAGCCGGTTGACTATCCCAAAGTCAGGCATCTTTTATTTCTGGAGGAATATTTAAAGAGGGTTTCGTCATGATGGAGATAATGCTTTTAGGTGATGATGATGACCTGGCTGAATGAATTCGGCGGAGAACTACTGCTAACCGTATTTTTTTTAGCAGTGCTTATCTACAGCAAAATAAAATACCCGGATGGATGATATGAGCTTCTTTGAAGATAAAACGATTCAACTTTTAAAAGAGCCTTTAGCAGTTGAAGACGTAAAGCATAGAAAAGGTACTGGAAACCAACAGCTTTCTTATGTTGCAAGTTACCACGTAATAAATGAAGCAAATAGAATATTCGGCTTCGGTATGTGGTCTACAGAAATACAATATCTTCATCAGGTAGATAAAACAATCTATGTAAAACCGCCATACAAAGCCGGTGAAGATCCCAAAGAAATGATATCAATGTCTTATCTTTGTCAGTTAAAACTAACTGTAGCAAACGGAGAGAAAACAGTCAGTCATGAAGACACAGGATTTGGCAATGGTGTGGCTGGAAACACGGCACACGGCATAGGTTCAGTCATTGAATTAGCCAGCAAGGAAGCCGTAACGGACGCGCTTAAAAGATGCTTGCGTTATTACGGGTCAAAGTTCGGATTGTCTCTTTATGATAAAGATGACGATACCATGTTAAGCAATGATGAAATTGAAAATCAAAAACTGGTGACTCCAGAGCAGTTGTCTAAATTACGCGAATTGTATGAAGCCAGGGGAGTAGATGACGAATGGGTATTGACAGCATTAAAAGCTGAACACTATCCATTAGATAGTCTTGAATTAATGCGTTTTGATTGGTATCAACTCGCGTTAAATATCACGCATAAGTATAAGTTAAAAGAGATTGAAGCCGCTAGTTATCAGGATGACATTAAACGAGTGATTGACCTGATGAAAAAATCAGGAAACTTTAACATGTTGAAGGCGCTTTACATTGAGGCGCATGGTAAAGCTAAAGAGCATAACGACAAAAAAACATTGTTAGAAATCGTCAAAATTAAAGACGAAATTAAAGCACAACTAGAAGCAAAAGAGGCTGCATAAAATGACACATTTATACGAATTAACAGAGCAAAACAAAGAGCTTCAAATCTTGGCTGAACAGGGTGAAATTGACGCCGAAACACTGGCTGACACGATGGAAGGCATTCAAGGTTCTTTCGAGGAAAAAGGCATTGCCGTGATTCAGGTTGCGGCTAATCTTGATAGTGATATCGAAGCCATCGACCATGAAATAAAAAGACTGCAGGCCAGAAAAAAATCTGTAGTGAATAAAAAGGAATGGATGCGCGAATATTTACGATCAAACATGGAGCAGTCAGGTATTGACAATATTAAATGCCCTCTCTTTTCAATCACGTTAAGAAAGGCAACAAAGCAACTGGAAATAACCGACGAGACAAAAATACCGGCTGACTATCTGGATATTAAAACTGTAGTTTCGCCGATGAAAAGAGAGATTTTGGCAGCATTGAAAACTGGCGAATATATACCAGGCTGCCAGCTTAAAGACTCTGCCAGATCGTTATTAATTAAATAGCAGGATATTAAACAATGAGTGACGTTAACTGCCCTTATTGCGGGGCTGAACAAGAAATAAACCATGACGACGGATATGGATATGAAGAATCAGTAGATTATGAACAGGAGTGCATTAACTGTGACAAATCATTCAATTTTACAACCAGCATAACATTTACCCACAATGTTTACTGCAAGGACGGTGATCACAATATGGAACCATTCGGTGATATATGGCCAGGCATGTATCAATGCTCAAAGTGTGACTTTTACTAGAGACGGAAATGAGCGAAACAACAAAAGAGCGCCGGTCTATGTTAGTGATGATTTTATTATCTGTCGCTTTCTGGGTCTGGCTTGGGTTTGTGGTTTTTGGGTGATGATATGAACGAACCAAATATAGATATTGACGCTGAATATATCAGCGTACCTGTGGAACTAATAAAGGCAATAGCCCATATCGGAATATATTTTGATTATGGTGAGTACAAGCTAGAACAAAAATGGATTGATTTATCCAGAAGATATTATGAATCGACAAATGAGTTTAAAAATAATTAACAGAGAGAGAATAGCGGCATGGCACTAAAATATGAATTAGCAGTAGCAAATGGAACCTATATGGGCAGTGATAGAACGCAAAAAACATCATGGCTCAAAATAGGCGCAGTAATGAGCAAGCAAAACGGCGGTTTTGTCATGAAGCTGGATGCTATACCGACAAATGTAATTGATAAAGACGGAAATTCTGTCGCGTTTAATGGCTGGGTAAATATGTTCGAGCCTAAGCCTCGCGATAATCAGTCAAGCAATGGTCAAGCAAATAAGCCAGCACAACAGGAACGGCAAGCAAGTCCTCCTGCAGATGATGGTTTTGACGAAATACCATTTTAGTAAACACCTAAAAACTGGATATTTAATATGTGTGAAATGCCCTCAGCATTTACAACAAAACAAAGAAAAGCACTTAAAGCGCATATTTGCTGTGAGTGCGGTAATTTTATTAATCCAGGTGAAAACTATCAATATTCATCCGGTATCTGGGACAGTGAGCCACGAAGTTTTAAGCAATGCGGCAACTGCTACGAGATTATGCAGGCGGCTTCAAAAAGTGCTGAATACTGCGAGGATTCACCTTGTTTTCAAGGGCTGCATGAGTGGTTTAATGACTATCAATGTAAAGGTTTTACTGGAAAAGAATGGCTGCATAGCATGGCTAGCCAGATAAATATTGAACCAGAAAAGTTAAACAAATTACTATGTGTATAACGTTTGAATTTACCGGGCGCATACGGTTTATGCGTGGAATGAGGATCGTGAAGCGCTCCGGTAGAATGGTTGTTGCATATAAAGGTGATTTATGGAATTAAAAGAAATAGAACATAAAATAGCTTGTAATAAGCTAACCGCTGCCCAGGTTTTTACGCTAATGATACAGCATATTGAAAGAGCAAATTTGGCAGAACATGAAGCTGATCACGACAGGCAGAAAGCATGGGATTACGCCGAAGGATTGAAAGCACTTATCTGAGTTATTATAAATATAGAGAGGGAATTTGTTATGAAATACATTATTATTTTATCTGTTTTATTATCTGGCTGTGCGACAGTACCACCTGTATGGCAACAGGAATTAAACAACTTACATCGACAATGGCGGACTTATGATGATCAAATAATCCAGCCGAATGATCCGCTTAAAAATATGCCTGATCAGTTTGACCCTTTAAGAAATGGCACCGTGACAGGAAATTCCTGCCAGTTCAGGTAACCTGGCTATTTAAAAATAATACCATTAGCGGTGACCGTGTTGGCTGTCTGGCTCAGTGTTCCTATAGAGCCAGACGCATTGATAATACTTCCTTGTAAAGATTCTATTCCGACAGTCGTAGCAGCAGAAAAATCAACACTTGTACAGGAAGCTCGAGAACCTTTTTCAACAGACAACCCTGTTTGAAAAGCACTTGTTCCACCGATAGTCGCTCCATCAATATCAATATTTGAATTTATTGTAGCCCTTACTAAGTCTATCACATTGACTGTGCTTGTATTTATCACGGCCCCCTCAGCAGATATGCTACTGTTGCCAATAGCAGCTAAGATAGGGCCAGTGGAAGGTGCTTGATAGCCATAACTACGATTAAAGTTTATTGAAGATCCATAAGCCGCAGTAATAGACCTGAATTTAGAGTCGTCGGCATCAACAAAGCTATTGGAACTGGCATCTATAGTTCCGCCATAAGTGTATCCCGTGTAGAAGTCTGTCTTATCACACAAAACATGAGCGCCATTATAAACTACTATGCCAGTATTAGCGTTGCCTATACCAGTACCGGGCAGCATGATGACCTTTGAACCCGGTTTGTAGCATAAAATACCGCCTATTGTGGACGTCCAGGCAGACATGACAAAAGTTTGGTCAATTATAGGCAAAACACCTCCATCATGGGCGGCAAACAAAAATTTACTGACTCCGTATAATAGCCCATTCAGATTATTAGCCGTCGGTGATGACACATCAAAAGTAGTGGTAGCGTCTACCCCTGTAATCCGGATCCAACTCAAGTTGACAGAATACACTGTTAACTGTTCCTCCATAACAAAGCCAGCCAACAACTGTATTTCAGCCTGGACGCCCGCAGCGGTATAAGTAGGAAATTGTTGTGTTAACACTGCGATAGCACTACTTATAGAGGTATAGTCGCCACCAGACCCAACTGTGACAGTAACGTCAGCGTCATGCCTCAAATATGAGTTTAATATGGCTTCATCTGAAGGTTTATTAAGCATAGTCACATCCCAGTCGGCACCAACCGTGGCACCTTCATCACTCCAGCCCTCGGTAAATGACTGCGCGACAATAATCGCTTCATCTGCTCTGTTTTGAGCATCTAATGCAGCCGCATCATAATCTGTAACATCTGCTCCAGGCTCGTAATTGAAAGACGGTGTTAACAAGGTGCCAGCTGGTGAATAAGTTGTACCTAACGATGCATAATAGGTTTGATAATCATCTATCCATGCAGTTGCATTAGAACCTTTGCGCCATACTCCTTCTATACGTGCTGCACTATAACTAAATAATTGCGCGTAAAGTGTCCATTTGTATGAAGTTATAGGATCACCAATACCTTCTCTGTAAAGCTTAAATTTAGTGTCAAAATCAGATTGGTTATCAGCAGATACTTTGAATAATTGCCCACTTAATCCCATTGGTGTACCTGTACTAATAATACCGCCCATTGAAACTCGAGCTGAATAATAATATCTACCAGCAGATGAACCCCAGTTCATTGTTCCAGCAAATGACCAAGCAGTATAAGGATTAACTAATGTGAATGATGCAACTTTGTACCAACCAGTCACTCCTTGACCGTTATCTACCTCGCAACTAATATAATATTCTTTATTATCAGTTGCTAAATCTGCTCCGTTATATCTCTTTAATATTTCACTTGAATTGTTAACATCTGACCATTCTTGATAACTATTAAGCAATACAGAATCAGCTGGTTGACTTGATATATTACTTCCCCAAGTTGCTCCGGCTGTTGCGTTATTTGCCGGGGCGTTTGCTGTACCTGCTATTTGAGTCCATGTTGTGTTCGCGTTTAGTAAATCATTATCAGATGGTTGACTCGCTATGT
>CALCSG010000449.1 GCA_937894085.1 uncultured Gammaproteobacteria bacterium
GGGCTGGCCTGAACGAATTGTCTGCGTAGTTGAACCATTGGATCTTATTGCGGTCAGTCAATTGAACTTTGAAAAAGCAGATGAAAATCGTTTTCCATGCCTACGTCTGGCACGTCAGGCCATTCAACAGGCAGGAACCAGTATGGCAATATTAAATGCTGCCAATGAAGTGGCTGTACAGGCTTTTTTACAATCACAAATTGCATTTACCCGGATAGCCGAATTGATTGAACAAACCATGAATAAAATTCCCTCTCAAAACACCGATAGTCTTCAACAAATTTTACTCGATGATCAGGCTGCCAGAGACTTTGCCAATAACCTGATCCAGGCCCAGTAAGTAGTTATGGATATTATTTATAATGTATTGGCTTTTATAGCAGCGATAGGAATTCTGGTTACTATTCATGAATTTGGTCACTACTGGGTAGCCAGGTTATGTGGTGTTAAAGTTCTAAGGTTTTCGGTTGGTTTTGGTAAACCTTTATGGATTAAAAAAGCTGGTCAGGATCAAACAGAATATGCACTGGCTGCAATACCGCTGGGCGGATATGTGAAAATGCTGGATGAACGCGAAGGCGAAGTTGCCGAGCATGAACTGGATCGAGCTTTTAATCGCCAGCATGTTTCTAAACGGTTTGCCATCGTTGCAGCCGGACCACTATTTAACTTCCTGTTTGCCATAGCAGCGTACAGTTTGATGTATATCAATGGTGTTAATGGCATCAAACCTTATATTGGTGAGGTCATTAATCCGAGTATTGCCTGGTCAGCTGGTGTTAAGGATAAAGACCTTATAATGTCTGTCAACGGTATCGAAACTTTAAGCTGGGAAAAAGCCCGCTTAACATTGATGCAGGAAGCGGTTGATGGCTCTCCGCTAAATATTCAGGTTCAGTCAAAGGATTTTCAGATACGTGATCTACTACTGGATATCAGTAGCTTAAATTTTCTGCAGAATGAACAGACGGATCTGCTTACACAAATCGGTTTTGGAATGTGGCGACCACAGATTCCCCCGCAAATTGATGAAGTGATTCCCGGCGGAGCAGCTGAGGCATCGGGCTTAAAAGCCGGTGATAAAATTGTTGCTTTGCATGACAAAAGTATTAGTAATATCCGTCAGTGGGTAGATGAAATTAGAGCTAATGCTGATGTTGATATGCAGCTGGTTGTTATGCGAGATGGTCAGCGGGTTAATTTACAAATAACCCCTCGTCTGAAGCAGGATGAAGGGCAGCAGATAGGTTATATCGGGGTGAAAAATGTGGTGGTATTACCCGAGGAATTGCGTAGGCAGCTACGTGTGACAGAGCAATACGGTGTAGTTGATGCAACTCTTGAAGCTATCAACAAGACCTGGCAAATGTCACTGTTAACACTTAAGGTACTCGGTAAACTGGTTATCGGTGAAGCGAGCGTAAAAAATTTAAGTGGTCCGATAACCATTGCCAAGTATGCAGGTTTATCGGCGCAGATAGGTTTTGAGCAGTTTTTTGCCTTCCTTGCCATCATCGGTATCAGTCTCGGGGTTTTGAATCTGTTACCGGTTCCTATGCTGGATGGCGGGCATTTGATGTATTACTGTATTGAAATAATTAAGGGAAGCCCGGTATCTGAAAGTATGGAAGCTATTGGTCAGCGAGTTGGCATGGCATTATTAATGATGTTGATGACGATAGCGATTTATAATGATGTATTGCGTTTAGTGGAGTAGTTTCAAGTTGGTTCGTCTTTTATTACTGTTAAGCCTGTCACTCGGTTTTATAAACGTTTATGCCGCATCTTTTGTCGTCGATGATATCGAAGTTAAGGGAATTAAAAAAATTGCCGTGGGCACTGTGCTTAATTACCTGCCGCTTAAAACTTCTGAAGTTTTTGATGATAAAAAATCTAGCGAAGTCATTAAAGAGCTCTACAAAACCGGTTTTTTTAATAAGATCACTTTACTTAGAGAAGGGAATACCCTGGTGATTGAGGTTGAAGAGCGTCCAGCCATTGCTAAAGTTACTTTCAAGGGTAATAAAGAAGTGACCGATGACAGTATGAAAGATGCGTTAAAGCAGATTGGCATGACCAAAGGTAAGATTTATAACCCCAAGTTGCTGGAAAAATTAAAGCTGGAATTACAGCAACTGTATTATTCATTAGGAAAATATGCGGTTGGCCTGGAAGCTACGGCTACCCAACTGGATGCTGATAGAGTAGAAGTCGATATTACTATTTCTGAAGGTGCACCAGCAAAAATTCGTAGTATTAACCTGATTGGAAATGATGCCTTTACGGATAAAGAATTACTCGATGTATTTGATCTGGAAGCGACTGATAGCGGAGTGTTCGCCTCGGATAAGTATTCCAGTGTAAAATTATCCGGAGACCTTGAAAACCTTAAATCATTTTATCTTGATCGTGGATATATTCGTTTTAATGTCGATTCGAAGCAAGTCACTATTACCCCCGATAAAAGTCAGATTAATATCGCAATTAATATAACCGAAGGTGAATTGTTTACAGTCAATAAAATTAATTTAACTGGTGAATTAATTGTAGCTGAATCAGAATTGATGGCACGTATGCTTATACGCGAAGGGGAAGTATTTTCTCGTAAAAAAATTACAACTTCAACCAAGTTAATGACCAGTCGATTAGGTATAGAAGGTTATGCATTTGCCGAAGTGAATGCTATCCCGAAAATAAATATAGAGGATAAAACAGTCGAGTTAACTCTTGTGGTTAATCCCGGTCAAAAAATGCGCGTTAGAAAGGTACTGTTTGCAGGCAATACCAGAACGATGGATAGCGTTTTACGTAGGGAAATGAGACAGATGGAGGGGGCGCTTTTCTCTTCCAGTAAAGTGGACCGATCTAAAATAAGACTGCAACGTTTGAAATATATCAGTACGGTCAACACACGGTATGCCAAAGTGACAGGTGAATCGGATCAAATGGATATTTATGTTACTGTGGAAGAACGGTTTTCAGGTAGCTTTACCATTGGTGCAGGTTATTCACAGGATCAGGGAGCATTATTCAACCTGGGTTTGACCAATGATAATATTTTTGGCACAGGTAATCGTCTGGGTATTACATTCAATAACAATAAAGCTCAGGAGCAGTATGAATTTAGTTACGAAAATCCGTATTACACAGCCGATGGTATAAGTCGTGGGTTCACCCTGAGTTATACTAAAACAGATGCAGAAGAAGCCTCTATTTCAACTTACCTGCTGGATAAGGTTAGAGGTGCTGTTAATTACAGTATTCCATTATCCGAATATAACAAAATAAGATTCAGTCTCGGTATTGAACGTAATGATATTAAGATATCTTCATTCAGTTCAGACGAGGTGGAAGCTTTTATAATTGATAATAGTAATGGTTCGATTAATAGTGCAAATGTACTCGATGGCGATATCTATGACAGTTTTTTTGTCAGTATGAGTTTCAGTAAGGACAGTCGAAACCGATTGATTTTCCCTGATAGCGGTGCTGTCAATAGTATTGGAGTTGAAATTTTTACCGGTGATCTTGATTACTATAAAACTTTTTACCGTCATCAAAGCCTGTTTCCTGTGGCTGACACTGTTACATTTTCTTTTAAGGGTAGTATCGGTTACGGACAACCTTATAACGAAACAACCGATTTACCTTTCTTTGAGAAGTATACGGCTGGTGGTGTAAGAACAGTTCGCGGGTATGATTATAATAGCCTGGGTCCTCTGGACTCCAGTTTCTCATCTTTTGGTGGTAACTTTCAATTTATCACCAACTCTGAAATATTATTTCAAATTGATGCCTTAGGAGGTGCAGATAGTTTCCGCCTTGGGTTATACTTGGACGCAGGTAATGTATTTGCAGAACCGACAGATTTTGAAGCCACCGAGCTGAGAGCATCGGTAGGTATTTCGGCAAAGTGGTTCACAGCGGTTGGACCAATTGAATTAAGTTATGCTAACCCGATAAATAATGAACCTGGAGATGACACTAAAAACTTCCAGTTCTCATTGGGCGCACCATTTTAAGAGATTACTTTGAATATTCTAGTTAATTATGTTGTTATTCTTTGTGTTTTCAGTTTGACGGTCAGTCCTGTTATAGCTCAACAAAAAGGGCTATATAAGATAGGTTTTGTCAATACTGGAGTGGTTCTCAAAGAAGCTCCGCAGGCCAGGAAAGTTGAAGAAAAACTGAAAGCTGAATTTCTTGCCAGAGAAAAGACTCTGCTCGTTAAACAGCAGGAACTGCTGGAAATTGAAAAAAAAATTAAAACTGATAGCGTCATAATGACGCAAACTGCTCAACGAAAACTGGAAAGGGAGCTAAGGTTAAAGCTCAGTCAGTTAAAATTTGAGCAACAGGAATTTAGAGAAGACCAGAATCTTCGCCGCAATGAAGAAATAAGAAATTTACAGATAATTATTGCCTCTGTGTTGAAGAAATTAGGCGATGAACATAAATTTGATCTGATACTTACCGAAGGCGTCAGTTATGTTTCTGATGTTATCAATATTACCCCTATGATTATTGATATGCTGAAAAATTTGCAGGAGCAGGAAACTAATTTGAATTGATTCGTACTAACACCTCAGTTAGCCTGATTGTATAAACATAAAATAGTAACTACTTAGCGAGTGGTCTTCCTTAAGAGTAGCTGAGTAGTTAAAAAAATAAACATAAGAAAAATTTCAATAATTAACTGTCGATGCCAATTTCAAATCAATCCAGGTCTTTAATGACAGTCGCCAAATTGGCAGGAGAACTTGGGCTCGAATTTCAGGGAGAAGCTAATCTACCTATAAGCTCGGTATCAACATTTATCAGTGCAAAAAAAACTGATCTGTGTTTCCTGCGATCTGTTCAATATATCAATCAGTTATCAGCCAGTGAATGTGGTGCAGTAATTGTTCCAGTGAACTTTAAATCAAAGGTCGCTGATAAAACACTGCTGTATTCGGACAACCCGCATCTTTCCTTCATCGAGGTCATTAATTTATTAAAATTGTATCAGGGGAATACATCGAACATAGGTATACATGTTTCGGCTATTGTCTCACCAACGGCTAGAATAGGTGATAATGTATCTATAGCGGCTAATTGTGTTATAGGAGAACGGGTGACACTGGGTAATAATGTAACCCTGGGCGCGGCCTGTGTCATCGAAGATGATGTAATCATTGGAGATAACTCAAAATTATTTGCTAATGTGACTATCTGTTTTGGTGTTAATATTGGCAAAGATGTGATTTTGCAGCCTGGTGTTGTAATTGGTTCGGATGGTTTTGGACTGGTGTACCATAAAGGAACCTGGCTAAAAGTACCTCATCTTGGCAGTGTAATTATCGGTGACCGCGTCGAGATCGGAGCTAATACCACTATCGATCGAGGAGCTCTGGATGATACGGTGATTGAACAGGGGGTTAAAATCGATAACCAGATCCAGATTGGCCATAATGTACGAATTGGAGAGAATACAGCAATTGCTGCCTGTGTCGGCATTGCGGGAAGTACCGTTATTGGTAAGAACTGTAAAATTTCAGGGGCTGTCGGTATCGTTGGGCACCTCAGTATCGCTGACAATGTCACCATTACAGTCATGTCGGTTGTGACACAGGATATTACAAAAAGCGGTACTTACTCTTCTGGCACACCTTTACTGGAAAACAGGTTATGGCATCGCAACAATGTGCGCTATAAATCGTTGGATAAGCTGGCTAAAACAGTTGCTGGCATAGGAGAAAAAAACAAATGAGGCAATATGATCGATTTTGATATACAAAAGGTAATGGAATTTTTACCTCACCGTTATCCTTTCTTAATGATAGACCGGGTAATCGATTGTGAGTCTGGCGTAAGTTTGACTGCACTCAAAAATGTCAGTTTCAATGAGCCCTATTTTCAGGGACATTTTCCGGGGCAACCAATTATGCCTGGAGTATTAATTTTGGAAACCCTGGCTCAGGCTACAGGACTATTGTCATTTTGCTCCTTGCCGGAAGGCGAACGTGACAAATTGTATATGCTGGTCGGTATCGATAAGGCGCGTTTCCGTGGGCAGGTTATACCTGGGGATCAGTTGATTCTAGATGTTATTTTAAAAAGGAATATGCGTGGTATATGGATGTTTAAAGGTAAAGCCAGCGTCAATGGTGAAGTCGTTGCAGAAGCCGAAATGATGTGTAGTGCCCAGGATAAAAAGCAGTGATTCATGCCAGTGCAATTATAGATCCCTCAGCAAAACTGGGTGAGAATGTCTCTGTAGGCGCATTTACAATTATTGGTGCTAATGTCACTATTGGTGACGACTGCTGGATAGGGCCTCATGTAGTGATCTCAGGCCCAACTGTAATTGGAAAAGAAAATAAAATTTACCAGTTTGCTTCTATCGGTGAAGCTCCTCAGGACTTAAAATATGCTGGAGAGTCTACCTTACTGGAAGTAGGGGATCGAAATGTTATCAGGGAATACGTGACCTTCAATCGGGGTACTATCACCGGACTTGGTAAAACCAGTATCGGAAGTGATAACCTGTTTATGGCTTATTGTCATGTTGCTCATGATTGCATCATAGGTAGTCACGTAATTCTGGCCAATGCGGCATCCCTGGCAGGTCATGTTGAAGTAGGAGATCATGCTATTTTAGGAGGATTTACTCTGGTGCATCAATTTACTCAAATTGGTAACCAGGCCTTTTGCGGGCTGGGATCTGTAATCACACAGGATATTCCTCCTTTTGCTACCGCGTCCGGAAACCGCGCCAGAACTATCGGTATCAATAAAGAAGGCTTAAAGCGCAAGGGATTTTCGGTCGATTTGATTCGCGCTCTTCATAAGAGTTTTCGCTTGTTGTTAAGGTCCAGATTAAGTCGTGATGAGGCAATGCTTGAATTACAGCCTCTAATTGAGCAGTATCCGGATGTTGAGTACTTTACGAAATTCATCATGAACAGTAAACGTGGTATTTCACGCTGAACATACTAGCACTTGATACATCCACAGAAGCTTGTTCTGTTGCTGTTTTGACGTCTCAGGGTTTGATTTTTAGTGAATTTGAATTAACTCCCAGACGACATACTCATTATCTTCCGTTAATGCTTGATTCGGTATTAATTCAGGCAGGTCTTGATAAATCGGCTTTATCCCATATTGCCTATGCCAATGGTCCCGGCGCTTTTACCGGGGTACGTATTGCAGCTTCTACAGCCCAGGGTCTGTGTATTGGCCTGAGTTTACCCCTGTTGCCAGTCTCGACGTTGGCCGTAGTCGCTCAACAAACTGCTGATATTCACCATGTTGATAAAATTATTGCGACTCTAGATGCTCGTATGGGAGAGGCTTATGTCGCTTCTTATCGTGTAAATTCGGTCACTCAGCTTGTTGAACTGGAAGGAGAAGAAAAACTCATTAAACTGGACAGTCTGGAAAATGTCGAAGGCTATTTTTCAGCCGGTTCGGGTTTTAAAGCAAAAAGAGAAGGCGGATTAGAAATTATTGAAGAATCACTTGACGAAGAAATTCTACCGCATGCAGCAGCTCTGGTAAAACTTGCAAAACAGGCAGTTGATACTGAATATAATCGAAAATATCAACCTGCACTGATTAATTACATTCGAAATAATGTCGCCGTTAAAAAGAAACAGGTGTCTTTATGAGTAGCGCAGAATCAGAGGTTTTGTATCCGTATGGTGCTGCTTTATGTGCAGGACAAATCAGGCAAAAACCCGAAGACTTTAAAGTTACCGAACAACTGGGTTTCAAGCCCACAGGCGAAGGAGAACATTTATTACTTTATGTGCAAAAAAAATCACTGACTACGCATCAGTTAATCGCTGAAATTTCACAGCAACTGGCTATTCCCGAGCGTCAAATTGGTTATTCAGGGTTGAAAGATAAGCATGCAGTCACTCGACAGTGGTTGAGTATTCAGTTGCCCGGCTGTAAAGAAATTCCCTGCTTCACTGAATCTGTCCAGTTTCAGGTTTTAGAAAGTCACCGGCATGACAGGAAGTTGCGGGTCGGTAGTCATAAGAGCAATAAATTTGAGATAGTCATTCGAAATATAACCGGTTCAATAGACAATCTTGAAAATGTCGTTGAGCTAATAAAGTCACATGGTTTTGCCAATTATTTCGGTGAACAGCGTTTTGGGGTACAGCAGGATAATGTAGCTCAGGCTTTAAGGGTGCTTAATAACAGGCATAAATCGAAGCGCCTGAGCCGCACCAAAAAAAGCCTTTATCTATCATCTTTACGCAGTGAATTATTTAATCAGATTCTAAACCTTAGAATTAAAAAAGGAATATGGCTGCAACCCGTTGAAGGCGATGTCTGTATGCTGTCAGGAAGCCAGTCCGTTTTTGTTGAACCGATAAACGATCAGATACGACAACGTTATAACGAATTTGATATTCACAGTGGAATCAGCTTATCTGGTATTGGTGAAAGCCGTCTTAGTTCAGAAGCGCTTGAAATTGAAAATGAAGTGTTTGCTGCAAATGAAGAAATAATAGAAACCTTACTTCAACAAAAGATTAAACGGTCATTTAGAGCTAATCGAATTCAGGTACAGAATTTAACCGTTGAATATCATCCAGAGCAGGCTGAAATGCATGTGCAGGTTGAGCTGGAAAAAGGTTCGTACCTGACCACTCTGTTAAGCCATTTTGTCACTCCCCAATCCTGATCTAAACTTCTAAAAAATTACTCCATATAAAAAAGCATCCCCCATATGGGGGATGACTGCAGTTATATTTTCAGGCAAGTTGTTTGCATGAGCAATTCTATTGATGCTCTGTTTGCAAAACTTGAATTTAAAAATAACAAAAATGGAGACGATAATGCATAAACGAATACTGAAATACACCTGTATTGGGGGAATATTAGTCAGTCAGTCGGTGTTTGCGGCAACAACCGTTCTTGAAGATTTTTCTGGCTCTATAAATCTTTCTAAATTTAATGAAATAGAGAGATCTATTGAGCTGGTGAATGAAAAGTTGATTATGTCCGCAAAATCTTCGTCGTACTCTAAACAAGGGAAAAGCAACAGTCTATTGTTAGATGACAATAGTATTACTATGCTACAGGCTGAGTTATCAGTTACAGAGCTAATATTAGGTAATGCAGAGACACAACAGGCTGTGCTTCGTGTGGCGGGTGAGTTTTACAATGCTAATTCGCCTTCAGCTACCACTTATCTGGGAGATGTTTTTACTATTGTAGCACTGGGTGATAGAGGAAATGGGCCTGAAGCCTGGTATGAAATACAGGTATCTACTTCTGATGACTTTTCTACAACTAATATGACACAGGGTAGTCTGGGTACAATTGAATTACACAACTCTTATACAGTATCGATCACCTATGATGGCGGTCAGGGGTTTTCTTTTGGGTTCAATGGGGCTGCTGTCAATGTCGCTGGACCAGCTAGACTGGGAGAAGCTTATGAACAGGTGAAACTGGTTGGTACAAGAGTCAGGTTTGGACAAAACAATAGTACACTTGACAGTCTAAATGATGAAAGTCCTGATAATGGTTCTTCCGCAACGATTGTGGGTACGATTGATAACGTAACGACAAATAATGGTTTAGTTGATAGTTTTTCGGGATCATCAATTGACCAGACGATCTGGGACAAGAAGGAATTCTCTAAAATAATTGAAAATGGAAAACTAAAACTGATCGCTAAAAGTACGACTAGTGACCGAGCTAGAACGTCTTTTAATATTTCTAATCAGGATGTGAATTTTTTAGGAGCCAAAGTGACCTTGTCAAGTGACAGTACGCAAGCTATTGGAGGGCAAAATAGGGCACGGATTTATAGTTATTGGTATAACGATACCTATGATGTGAATGACAGCGGGAATGGCTTGGAAGGTAATATATGGGCAAGATCGACGATCAGACGAAAGGCAGATGGATCAGTGGTGTGTTTGATTGGCGCTGAGAGAGTTGAAGATGCAGTACACAACACCTATACCGATATAGTTCCTTATGAAGAATATGAGACCTGTGACTTGGATACTCAATATGATTTGTCAATCGAGAAGACTGATACTAGTCTGGTGTTTAAAAAAGATGGAGTAATAATCAAAACTCATATTATTACTACACCAATGTATCCGGCTAAACAGGATACGTCAAAAACACTAAGAGCCGAAACCAGAGATGCAGCAGGTGAAACAGTCGCCTTTTTTGATGATATTACTACAGACTATTTACCACCCGCTCTTACGTTGGTTGCAAAAAATGCGAGGGTGTTCAGAATTCTGTGTCAGGTTAGTGGTTTAAATATCGAGCACGTTATC
>CALCSG010000450.1 GCA_937894085.1 uncultured Gammaproteobacteria bacterium
TCTCAACAGGTGCATTAAAAGTCAGCTGAATTTCTGCTTACAATAGTGCCCGCTAAATGTCGCTCACAGGCATTAATTTAACCTAACCTAACCTAACCTAACCTGTTATCGCTGCTAATAGCGAGCCAGATCAATTGCATAACTCCTGTTTTGTACCATACTCATTTATAGCGACATGGATGTCATATATAAATAAATCATCTTTTGAATCGTGGTGAACCTGGTGACAAATAACTTTATTCGGTTACAGAATTTTTTTTACATCCTGCTAGCCGCAACCTTTATGGCCTTATTTTTGAATTCCTGTTCAAAAGGTGATGAGTCTGCAGAATCGAAGTCAGCTGCTAAAATGACTAATGCTATCTCTGATTCTTCTGTAAAAAAACAGGCTGAAACAATCGCGCTGGTGATGAAAACCCTGACCAATCCTTTTTTTTTGGAAATGGAAAAAGGAGCACGCAGAGCTGAGCAGGATCTGGCTATTAAACTAGTGGTTAAAACGGCCGCACAGGAAACTTCTATCCAGCAACAAATTGGCATCATCGAGTCACTCATTCAAGATAAAGTTGATGCAATTGTGATAGCACCGGGCGACTCGGTTGAATTAATCCCTGTTTTAAAGCAGGCTCAGGATGCAGGCATAGTGGTTATTAACATTGATAACCAGTTAGATCCTGACTTTTCTGACAAATTCGGCTTAAAAAGAGTTCCTTTCATTAGTGTAAACAATGAAATAGCTGCCTATAACTCTGCAAAAACTTTAACTCAGAAAATAAAATCCCCAACTAAAGTGGCTATTTTAGAAGGGATTCGTGGAGCCAAAAATGCAGAAGATAGAAAAAATGGAGCAGTCAGGGCGTTTCAGGAACAGCCATTAGCAACTCTGGTAGCAATGGAGTCGGCACACTGGAAAATAGATGAAGGTTTTGCAGTGACCAGGCAGATGTTTGTTGATTATCCGGAGCTGGGTGCAGTATTTTGCGCGAATGACATGATGGCTCTGGGGGCCATTCAGTTTCTTCAATCAACTGGAAAAACAGATGTACTGGTAGCCTCTTATGATGCGTTGGAGTCGGCAGTAAATGCCGTGAAAGAAGGTAAATTAGTGGCAACTGTCGACCAGCAGGCCGCTGAACAGGGTTATCAGGGTATATTATTCGCTCATAGAGCTCTGTCAGGTGAAGTGCTCCCTGAAATCACATTAATTGATACCCGTTTGATCACCAGTGATAACGTGAATTAGACTCAAACCAGATTAATGACCAATCCCTGGAGCAATATTACGGTTAAATATATCAGTTTCCTGATGGTCATTAGCATAATTCCGCTTTTAACTATCGGCCTGATTTCGTACCAGACATCCAGTCGAGTCCTGCAGGAAAAAAACAGTCAATTTTCTCAGGCCTTATTATCTGATCAACAGGCGTTACTCAAAGTGCTGCTTGGTCAGGTCGAAAATCTTATAGCAAATATCTCAGGTGTCGAGGACATTACGAATGCGCTGGATGATATTACGGTTAAAGCTGATACCTATACCAAACTGGCAACTAAAGCTCGTATAGGTTACATTTTAAACGGTTACCTCAACCTGGAAGGCCTGATTTCAATTGATATTTTAACCGAAGGTGGTACACATTATCATGTTGGTGACACCCTTCATGTGAGTGAAATCAGAGATACCACGATCGAAGATATTAAGGCCGAAGCAATGCACTCAACTCGACAGGTATACTGGGCTGGTGTCATGCCAAATGTGAATAAATACTCAAGCTTCAGCCAGGTACTCACTGCGGCTCGTATTATTTACGTCACTGATTTAAAGAGTTTTAAAAGGCGTCCGGCTGGACTTTTGATGGTTAATTTTAGTCTGGATTATCTTTTTAAGATTTTTTCGAGAAACGAATTAGGCGACAAATCAAAAATATTTTTAGTGGATCAGCACAAAAACATTATCTATAGCAATGACTTTGACGATATTGGTAAAGCATCAACGGGAATCGTTTTAAAGATTCTGAACCAGCAAAGTATTAATGGTTTTATAGATTGGGACTCTAAACCTTATTTGATTCAAAGACTGTTGTTTGCGGATCTTGACTGGACGTTACTCAGTATTCTTCCCAGGCAGGATCTGCTTGATGGGGTCAGGCCAATTCGCGATATAACTTCATTAGTATTGTTAATAGCGTTTCTGATCGTTGCTATAGCAGCATGGTATTTTTCTCGCAACGTCGTTATCCCGATTCGAGATATTATTAAGGGGTATCAGAATATCCAGTCAGGTTCATTGATTTCAGCTCAAAAACAGGAAGTGCGAAGTCATGATGAAATTGGTGTGTTAGTGAAATGGTTTAATACCTTTGTTGATAACCTGGTCCAAAGCAAGAAGGATGAAATTATTCTGCATCAGGCTAAAAAAGAAGCCGAACAGGCCAATCTGGCTAAATCAGAATTTTTAGCCATGATGAGCCATGAAATCCGCACCCCAATGAATGGAGTTACCGGTATGACCAGTCTATTGCTTGATACGAACCTTGATCAGGAGCAGAGGGATCAGGTAGAAACAATTAGAGATTCGGGTGATGCATTGCTTACTATCATTAACGATATACTCGATTTTTCCAAACTTGAAGCCCGACAGTTGAAGTTAGAGCATGCAGAATTTAACTTGAATCAACTGGTTGACGCTATTATTAATATATTAAAACCCAGGTATGAATCTGAAGGCATTCTATTAAATCTGCAAATCTTACCTGATTCACAGATGTTTTTTAAAGGTGACTCCGGGCGAATCAGGCAAATATTAGTGAACCTGCTCGGTAATGCCCTGAAGTTTACGCATCATGGTCATGTGACTTTAAGCATAAATGTAGACGAGTCCTCCAGGGACAAGTCTACAGTGCGTTTTACAGTAGAAGATTCGGGTATTGGAATTCATAAAGATAGTCTGCGACAAATATTTGGAAATTTTGTCCAGGTTGATTCTTCAAATACCACGAAATATGGTGGTACTGGTTTAGGTCTGGCCATTTGTAAAAGATTAGTGCAGGCGATGGAGGGAAAAATTGATGTTGAGAGCACCTACGGTGAAGGAAGCCGGTTCTGGTTTGAAATACCTTTAGAACCGGTTTCAGAAAAGCAGTTTGCTCTGTCAGATGGTAATCAGCAGGAAATTGGGGAAAATGATGAGGCATCTCGAGAGGCTCTAAAGGTGCTGGTAGTAGAGGATAATGTTGTAAATCAAATGATAGCCCGCAAGTTAATCGGGAAATTTGGTCACACTGTCGACATTGCTTCAAATGGTTTTGAGGCCCTGCAGGCGTTGAAAGAAACTTCTTATGACCTGGTTTTTATGGATGTACGCATGCCTGAAATAGATGGTTTGCAAGCCACAAAAACAATTCGTCAATCAACCAGTGAGTACAATAATATTTATATCATCGCGATGACAGCTAATGCCTCCGATCAGGATAAGCAGGAGTGTTTCGCTGCAGGCATGAATGACTTCGTTTCAAAACCGGTTAATAAGTTAATGATTGAACAGGCTTTGTCGAGGTTTTTTAACAAAACAAAATAAGGAATCCTGACAATGTCAGGCTCACGCATCATCAACAAGCGGTACAAAAATAACACCAATGATTGATCGGGTTTGTACATTATTGTGTTGATCTTTCTGCAGTTTTAAAAGATCCTGGTGGTATCTGTCGAGGCCAACTGGAATGATAAGCTGTCCTCCCGGTTTTAACTGTTCAATCAGTGCCGGTGGAACCTGCGCAGCAGCAGCGGTAACGATGATGCCATCATATGGAGCATGTTCTGGCCAGCCCAGGTATCCATTGCCAATCAGGGTGTTGATATTTTCGTAATGTAGCTTTTTAAATCGTGTCTGAGCAAGTTTCCCCAGTTCACTGATGCGTTCTACCGTATAAACCTTTGTACAGAGTCTCGATAGAATGGCCGCCTGATAGCCGGATCCTGTTCCTATTTCGAGAATTTTATGGTGTGGCTGGATGCTTAGTAAATCTGTCATCAGCGCGACAATATAGGGCTGGGAAATCGTCTGACCGTAACCTATCGATAATGGTTTGTTATCAAAAGCTCGGTGTTGTAGATCGTCAGCTATAAATTGATCTCGAGGTGTTTTAGCAATAGCTGAAATCACCCGCGGATCTAATTCATCTTTGCCGGTAAGGTAGCTGGTAGCAAATACCTCCTGTTCGATCTCGCGGATAAGTTGTTGAGTTTTGTCATCCATATCAAATCAATCTTAATTTTATCAGCAGTTTGTTTGTTAA
>CALCSG010000451.1 GCA_937894085.1 uncultured Gammaproteobacteria bacterium
TCAATCGCTTCCAGTATTCCATTAGCACCCGGCTGGGTGGCAAAATAAACACGGTCCAGGTCGGTGAGATCGGAAAGTTCCTCATCGTGCCTGTTCGATACCACCACTGCCAGCGTATTGCCACGCATCATATCTTCATCTGTCCCGGAGCCTCCCGCTGCCAGTATATGTTCGAGAGGAATATCCCACTTGTTTGCGAACCAGCGCAGTGCAAACCCCTTGGATGCGCGTACCGGAACAATATCGAGATACTGGCCGAACGATACAAATACATTTACAGTTTGATCATGCTGGTGCATCAGGCTGTTGATTTCATCAATGGTCGGCGCTTTTTCCGGATCTATGAAGTAACTAATTTTAAATCGACTTTGCTCTGATTTAGCCTGCAATTTGAGACCCGGCAAGTCAGAAAGTACACGCCGAACGACTTTGGGCTTCCATAAATAATCGATATGTTCAGCCCAGGCAGTATCCTTTGTCAAATTTGGGGCATAGTAAATTTCAGTCCCCAGACTGCTAACAAGAACATCTGGCTGTGGAATTTTGTGTCGCTTTAACTCTTTTAGAGCCGCATCGAGACGACGACCGGTGGCGATTCCAAAAGTGGCACACTTCCTGTTGTCCTGAATGACTTTAGTAAATATATTCAGTGCTTCTGGCATGGCCAGTAGATTCTGATCCAGATCAGAGAATATAGCCCGGTCATGATAGGTCATAGGTCTGCGCGTCAACTTAACTTTTGCAACAGGGACTCTTTTCTCAGTGATCGGCCTGACTATTGACAGGTATTTATCTATATGAGCCAGCCAGGAATAATGTTTATTGACTCCGGCAATACCATTGCTGGCAAGCTTTTTCCATTTATCCTCATCCTGCAACACTTTAAGCAGTTTACTAGCGATGTCTTTTTTATTTAGCGGATCTATCAGGTATCCATTCTGGCAATTTTCGATAATGTCTCTGGGGCCGCCGTCTTCTGTGGCTACTATAGGCAGACCACAGGCTGCAGCTTCAATCAAAGTAAGTCCGAAAGGTTCCGTCAATGCCGGGTTCACAAACACACCTTTTGACAACGCAGCCAGTCGATACAGCACTGAGACATCATCAGGTAAGTGGTGCTTAGGATAAGCAACTTTTCCATACAGATCATATCTGTCAATGGCAATCAACAGTTCGGAAAGAACCTGCTGTGCGCCCTCATCCAGTTCATTAATGTCATCACGATTACCGGCGACAATCACCAGGTTGGCCATTTTCTGTAACTTTGTAGATTTCCCGTAAGCCTTAACCAGTGTAATTATATTTTTACGTTGATCGGGTCGTGACAACGCAAGAATTATGGGTTTAGCAGGCTTGTTCAGGAAGCGTTTTAGTTCCCGGTATATATTTTCTTTCCTCTCACTTCCCTTTGCCGGAAAAAAACAGCCCAGATCAGTGCCCGGCGGAATGACTCGCATATGCTCCGGCTGATAATAATCATAAAGACCATATTGCTCTTCTATTTCCTGATGAGTGCTGGTAATAACCAGTTCGGCTATCCCCAGCGTATCCTCTTCACCTTCTATACGCCGCAACATGTTGTAACGTTTTTCAATTTCAGACGGTTTCAGGCCACTGGCAAGTAGTCGCCTGCGTTTCACTCTACCGAGGGAATGCCCCGTGTGGACCAGCGGAATATTAAGTAAATGCGAAAACCGACTGGCAACATACCCGGCATCTGCATAATGGCTATGGATCAGGTCTGGTGCTTTCGCCTGTTGACGAAGGTAATCAAGTATATTATCTGCGAAACTATCCAGATCATCCCACAGCTGCTCTTTCGGTCTATACAGTGGTTCACCACAATCTAATCTGACAATCTGTGCATGATCTGATAATGCTTCTATTGGTTGTGCATAATCATTATGCACTGACGGATCCTCAATCCGCTGCGTAATCAGGTCAACTCGAGAAACTTCCGGATGCTCACCCAATGCACGAGCAAGCTCGACAACATACTTGGTCTGACCGCCTGTATCCGCATCTCTACCCAGTTCAAAATCATGTCCCCTGATCAACCCATGAACACTGATGAGAACGATATATAACTTTCCGACTTCTTCAGTCATTATTTTCTTTCCAGAATGCATCGAACACTGCTGCTCGAAATAATAGTTTAACCTGATAAACAGCAAAGCTAATCATTGAGTAACTTGCTGAAACTTCAGGTAACACTGATAAATAATAACATAATCAACGCCTAATAAACCAGTTGAGGGTCCTTATCCGGGTTTCATCTGGTGCCTGATAAAAATAATTACCTACCCCCTAACTCCATCTCACTACATATCGCTTCCAGATATTGCACACATGACTATGGAACCATAAATTAATTACTTGCTGGTTATAAAACAATACTCAACGGAAATACGCGGAGTATTGGAGCTGATGCTGTCAATCCTGATATAAAAGGTGCTATCAGTAATTTTGACTTCGTATTCACAAAAATTTCACATCAGCTATACAGCTATTTCACAGTTTACATTTTAAACTTATCGATAGACAAATACACATAATTTGAACCAGCAGGCATACATAAAGCCATGCAGATTCTTTAGAACATGTTAATGATTACTATATGAAAAAATATCGCGCGATTTAATCTGGAGAGTACTTTAAAATGACAGGAATTAATCCCTACGCCTATATGCAGCAAATTTCGGTGCAAATGGATAATTTAAAAACCCGCGATGAAATTGCAACTGTGCTGGATGAACTAGAATATCTGTTCGAAGTTATCCCGCCGGAGATGCAGGATAATGCAGAAACACTGATCAGCATGTTAACAGAAAAACTGGCGCATGCAGGATGAAAAAAAGGGGGCGCATAACTAACCAGGTGCGCAGCTATGCAGTGCGTCGGGTAAACCCGTTTCTGGGTGTCCTACAAATTATAGAAACAGCTGCCGGCCGAGCCATGAGCACTAATGGTGTGGTGTGGGATATTGAGGTCGAAGCAGAAGCCCCCACAGGCTGGGGAAGTCTCAATAAAACCCAAACCGGACGTATGTTCTATCGTTATGGTTTATGGTCGTTACAGGATGGACTGGTCAACCGCCCCTTGTCCCCCCATTTAGTGCAAGATCCGCTTACCCGCCAGTGCCATCAGTTAATCGAATGTATTTGTGATCGTCTCGATCAACTACCATTCCCGCTGGAAGACAGGCAGGAGTTATGGCTATTTGATCAACATGATCAACAACCGCTGGTACTGCTGGCGAGCAAAACCTGCGATGCACCTAAACCTTCCCCCGAACCGAAGTACTGGATTTCCCACCTGGGTGCGGATGGTGTTCCGGGACAATACCGTTTTCCTGAATCCGCTGCTCTAATTGAACAGGTCAGGCAACGGGCCGGGTTCAATATTAATACACACTGGATAATCAGGGATGCCTCGGGCGATGGCAGAATGATAACTGGAGACAGGCATTTCGAGTCGACCGATTTACCGCGCTTCCTGCTTTCAGAAGACTGGCCACAGTCTCATCAGAAGCAGAGAGTAGAAAAATATATTGAATGGATTGCCCCTTCGTTACTAACCCTGCAAAACCTGACTCTTCCAACTCGAGAATCACTGGAGAAAAAACTGTATGTGCAGGCGGTTTCGATCGAATACCATTACCACTTATACAGTCAGGTGATTCAACAAAAACTGATCAAGTCTGCACAGGTACAATCCCGTTTGCAAAAATCTACAGCAAGATAACCTTAACTGTTATTTCAGCTGTTATAAAGTAGCTTTATATGGATTACAGGACGCTGATTAACTAACCAGCATAACTTTACCTGAATAGCCCCCAAATCCAGCCTTTGACAAAAAACTACAGAAAAGTCATTTCTCGCCAGGACGCAAAGATCGTTAAGCAACAACAAGTCCTTCTTTTAATATCTTAATCAACTTTAAGCTGTCTTTATTAGGCGTTATTTGCATTCAAAATGGTCGATAGCTGAATATCAGGGGTTATCAGGAAACTTTTTTAAAAGTTGCCATATCTATTGTTAAATTTTACACCCACTATTCCTCCAAAACAGAGTCGTAAAATTAATGGGGCATAGTAGATAAAGCCTGTTTATGACTTAGTTCATTACAGTGCTTTATTGAAAGCTTTACAGGTCGCAGGCTTATACACTGACATCGACTCAACAAAACACTTTCTACTGAATAATTTTTTATATTAATATATCGTTAACTTCTGAATTTCTAACTGATTAATTATCTATAGTAAATTACCTGAAACTATGTTTTAGTATT
>CALCSG010000452.1 GCA_937894085.1 uncultured Gammaproteobacteria bacterium
CCCATACGGTGAACTGCGGCGCATTGGAAATATTTAACTTTTTCATGCGTTACAGTCTATATATAGCGGTTAACTGCGGATTCCAGGATAATAATTACAGATTTACTGGTTTCCTCTAAGGTCCTTTTATTCTTCAAGATCCTGGTGCCTTCGTGGTGAATAACTTTTGACTTTTTTAGTTACACTGAGTAAATAGTAAAATAAAAACTAAACAGGAAAACATCATGCCGACATCTAATATGGATAATACTAGCCCTTTTACTGAAAAGCAGATAAAACAAGCCTCAAATAATGCAATGGCTTCACTCTTAAACCTGACCTTACTGCCTGGGCTGGGATTTATTTATCTTCTTCTTCAACTCTCCAAATCTGACTCACAACAAATTGACCATTATCATGCCCGGCTGGGTATAAAGCTTAATCTGATCGCTGCCGTCTCATTGTTTATTGTGAGTGGGTTGATGATTTTTCTTGGAGGTTTTGACTCTGCATGGACATGGGTCTATGTCATCACCTATTTCACGTTTGTACACACGATGTTTATTCTTATTGCCGTCTGGGCCATGATACGTGCATGGTCAGGGCAGGAATTACGGAATAAAAAATGAGAATAAGCTGGTTAAAGGATTCACCTTTATGTTTTTCTCATGCTGAAAGGTTGGTATAACGCCATTGAACATCCGTGCCGTATCAATAATTTAGTCAGAATAATTTACTCCGGCCCATAAACGGCTATCTTCTGAATTTAAACCCCATAATCCTTTTCCTTCATCCATCGCTTTTTGTTGGAGTGGTTTTAAACGTTGGATCAGGTCTGTATCTGTCGAACGAATAGTGACTATAGCATAGCCATTATTGATCATTAGCACTGACATAGACTGGCCTGTTGAATTTACAATATCTCCAGGCAGGCGGCCATAGCGATCTCGTTTGTCCGGGTTGTAATGCAAAATAAAGGGGGCATTATTGTTAATTAAAAAACGTAGTTGTTGAGTAGCGACTTCCCCCAGCGCCAGTAATTTTTCCGATGTGAGTTTAGTGCGTGCTATATCAACTTTTAATTTCGGATTTTCCACATCTTCTGGTGCGTCAATGCCAATTAACTGTATTCGTTGAGTTTCCCCATCTATTTGCAGAATTAAGGTATCACCATCTTCAACCTGTATATCACTCAACGGAAGCAACCTTTCATCCGCTAAACTACCAAGCGGTAAAGCTAGCAGGCTAAAACATAAAAAAATTGATTTAAAAAGTTTTGCTAGCTGATTCATATCGCTTCTCTATCAATGGCTCGTTCCGGCAGAACGGGTCAACTTGTTATGAACATTATATTTACCGGATGGTTTTTTCATAGGCAGGCGTTTAACTTCCTGAAGTGTTTCCGCATCGTAAATCACCAGGGCGCCATCCATATCCCAGATACTAACCAGGGCGTAACGGCCATCTTTAGTGAACTCTACATGGGCCGAAGTTTTGCCTGGAGCAGGGCGTAAGGTTTTAACTATTTCCAGGGTTTGTTTATCGATGACGTGCATTAAGTCGTGGTTTTCCCCAAAAAATACATCGACCCAGGCATAGCGGCTATTCTCATGACTTCGCATAAAAAAGCCGGGACCTTTGGTTGGAATTTCCTTTATAACCTTCCAGTTTTTAGTGTCGACAATGGTCACTGTACTGGTTTTTATATTAGGCGTTGCGAGTACTGTTGTACCCTGATACTGCCAGCTTATTCCTGAACTTAAATGGGGCATGCCGGGTAATTCGAGAGCTGAAACGGCGCGACCCAGATCAAGATCGATAATTTGTCCTTTACCTTCTCGAGAGGTGCCAGCTATTTGTGTGTAATCCTGATTAATGAAAAAATCATCCAGATTGTGTTTGGTGTGGATGCGTCTTATCGGGAAAAGTTTATGACTGCCGCCTTCACCTGAATCTTCTCTATAATCATGAATCCATTCTCCGAAACCTACAGGTGGCGGATTTTCATAACTAATTTCCCAAACTTCTGGAATATCTTTAAGTGCCGCTACAAAGCTTGATCGTGGATCAGCCGTATAAACAGCACTGACGCGAGAGCTTTTACCGGTACCGTCCTGCACCGGTATGACTTTAAGTAATGAGAGGTCGTCAGCATCCAGAATTACCAGTGTATTGGGTAAGTAGTTGGCGACAATCAGGTACTCTCCATTTTCAGAAACGGCTATATTTCGAGTGTTAATTCCGGCCCGGATTTCTGCGACATAGGTCAGATTGAAAATATCGAATTTGCTGATCCAGCCGTCACGTGATGCAAAGTAGACATAACGTCCCCCCCTGGCATATTTTGGGCCACCGTGCAGAGCAAAACGTGTGGGAAAGCGATGAATGACTTCGAAAGTATCTCCGTTGAGCAGGCTGGCATGATGGTCTCCTAGCTCTACAACGATAAAGAGGTTGTCGATATCAGCAGTAAATTTAGGCTTGTCGGACAGGTCTTCAGGTCTTTTGTGAATGATATGACTGGACTGGATCTGTTGTGCCTGCCACACCGGTTTTTGTTTTAATGGGGTGTAGATATAATCAACCAGAGATTGAATCTGGTCGGGATTTAACAGCTTTTCAAATGGCAGCATCTGTGTTGCCGGTCGCCCTTTGGCGATGACGCTGATGGCCTGTTTCTGGCGTAGTCGATGTAAATTTTCAGGCAACAGAGCAGGACCCAGGACACCAAGTCTATCGATGCCATGGCACGCAGAGCAATGTTTTTGATATAGCTCATCGGTGTCTGGCTGTTGAGCCAGAACATTGCTGGATAATGTTATCAATAAGAGAAGACCTGTCAGGTTCAATGTTAGTACTGATAATTGATTGACAATTCCATTTGCCGAAAGTTGCTCGAAGAGGTTGTCTGATTTTTTTGATAACATGATTTTAATTCAATTAAGCTATTTTAAGTGTATCAACATTAGTCCTGGTAATATTATCCGACTTCGTGGCCACTAACCCACGTTTATAACGCCGAAAGGATGGAAACAGTTAACGGTTTTACATTCCATGACATAGCTCATGTTTATATCGACTGAAGTAACAACCCTTCTGGTTGATGTAATCATTCAATTATAGCTTAATTTGTTATGCCGGCCATTTGTCTCAATAATTGTAAGTCTAAAACCTCAATCAGGCTGTCATTTACGGTGAGTATTTTTTTGGTGGAAAGTTCTTTCAGCAATCTTGAAAAAGTTTCTGGCTTCAGGGATAGTTTATTAGCGATTGCGTTTTTAGGAATTTCAAGAATGAATGTATTACCTTTTGTCAATGCCTGATCGAGTAAAAACATGGATACTCGGTTGCGTCCGGTAAGCAGACTTAAATTATCTATTTCTTTAAGTAAGGCATGCAGTCGATAACTCATATCAGACATAACTGCCATGCAGGTTTCAGGTGATTTAAGTAATAAATTTCTAAAATGTATGGCGTTGATTTTAAACAGTGTTGAGTTCTGCGTGGCGGTGGCAGTGACGGGGTAAGTTGATCCTTCATTGAACATTAATGCTTCTGCAAATGTTTTTCCGCAACCGGCGAGTTCAATAATTTTTTCCTGCCCTGAAGCTGAGTGACGGTATAGTTTGATTAACCCCATTGTTACCGTATAAAAGCTATGGTAGTCATCCCCCTGATTAAACAATGTTTCTCCTTCCTGCAGATTAATAGTCGTAATATGTTGACTGATATTACTTAGTTGAGTTGGATTAAGCTTGGATAGCAGCGGAATTCGGTGTAGTGACTCTTCTTTATTTAAGTCACCCTGTAATAAGTTAGTGTGTTTGAGCATTTAGAATCAATAACAGTTAAGATAGGTTAATTATTCATAGATTGACTCATCGAAAATTGATGTAAATCATATTTTACAAATTCATGTCGCTATTATTGATAAATATCAATTAGAAAATCGATGACTTAAACTAATGTCTGGCTGTCTTACTAAGCCTGCTGATTATCAGTCAGCTATTAATTTTATTCAACAGAGGATGCCACGTTATGTCAGAGACATTTACCAAGTCTATGGCGCGAAATATTTTTTATGGGGGAAGCGTTTTCTTCTTTCTACTTTTACTCGCGCTTACTTTCGATACAAATTCAGCATTGCCAGAGCTGGATAATCGACAAAATCTTACTGAACAAGTCGCTCATGGAAAGAAAGTGTGGGAAACCAATAATTGTATTGGTTGCCATACTTTACTCGGTGAGGGGGCTTATTTTGCACCAGAACTTGGTAATGTATACAAACGATTTGGAAATAGTACCGATGCAATCAAGGGTTTCATTATGAGTCGCCCTAAAGATGGTATTCCGGGTCGCAGAAGTATGCCCCAGTTTAATTTGAACGCAGAAGAGCTGGAAGCTGTGGCACAATTTTTGAAGTATGCTTCAGAAATTAATACCCAGAACTGGCCACCAAATATACAGGGTTAACAGGAGACTTTTATGACTTACCAATCTCAATCGGTTGCAAAACCGTATTTTATTGCCGCAATAGGCCTGTTTATTGGACAGATTCTATTCGGTGTTATTCTGGGTCTACAGTATGTAGTGGGTGACTTTATGTTTCCTGAAATCCCATTTAACGTTGCCCGTATGGTCCACACCAATCTGCTGATCGTCTGGTTACTATTTGGTTTCATGGGTTCAGCTTATTACCTGATTCCAGAAGAGTCTGAAACGGAACTGTGGAGCCCTGCATTGGCATTACTGATGTTCTGGATATTCCTGGTTGCCGGTGCTGCAACTATCCTCGGCTATTTACTGGTGCCTTATGCCACTCTGGCTGAAATAACCATGAATGATCTGTTACCTACTATGGGACGAGAGTTTCTGGAGCAGCCGACAGTCACCAAAATAGGGATAGTGATTGTTGCTTTGGCTTTCTTGCTCAATATAGGGATGACCTTGCTTAAAGGTCGTAAAACGGCAGTGTCACTGGTCATGTTTATTGGTTTAGTGGGACTGGCAGTGTTCTTCCTGTTTTCATTTTACAATCCTGAGAACCTGGTTAAAGATAAATACTACTGGTGGTTCGTTGTCCATCTATGGGTTGAAGGTGTATGGGAATTGATTATGGGTGCTATCCTTGCATTTGTATTGATTAAAACAACCGGTGTTGACCGTGAAGTTATTGAAAAGTGGCTATATGTCATTATCGCAATGGCATTGATTTCCGGACTGATTGGTACTGGTCATCACTTCTACTGGATCGGTACTCCTGAATACTGGCAGTGGTGGGGTTCAATCTTCTCAGCAATGGAACCTATTCCATTTTTCATGATGACTATTTTTGCTTTCAACATGGTTAACCGTAGACGCAGAAACCACCCGAACCAGGCAGCTGTTTTATGGGCTCTTGGCACGTCAGTCATGGCTTTCCTGGGTGCAGGTGTATGGGGATTTCTGCATACGCTGGCTCCGGTTAATTACTATACACATGGCACGCAGATAACTGCGGCACATGGCCACATGGCATTTTATGGCGCCTATGTGATGATAGTATTGACGATGATTTCCTATGCAATGCCATTATTACGAGGACGTACACAGGCCAATAGTAATAAATCTCAGGTTGTAGAGATGTGGTCATTCTGGTTGATGACGGTTTCAATGGTTTTTATTACTTTGTTCCTGACGGGTGCCGGTGTGTTACAGACTTATATGCAGCGATATACTGAAACTCCCATGTCTTTTATGGAAGTACAGGACAAAATAGCGATATTTTACTGGTTACGTGAGGGAGCTGGTGTGGTCTTTTTGATAGGATTACTTCTCTATGTATCCAGTTTTTTCATCGGTCAAGATGAACCGGAAGCTACTGTTCCCGAGTAAAATTTTTTAGATCTTCCTAAGAGACTTTGGGCGGGCTTTTAGCCCGCCTTTTTTTGACCAGGAAATGCTCCTGCATTCCTGGCACTTCCGCCACCTCTGGCAGCCGCACCTGTAAGTTTATTACTCAAATGATTAACGATACACAAAATAATTTGGTCATTGAAAAGCGAAAACTACCTCCTGGCGATTTTGCTATCTGGATTTTCATCATGGCGGAGCTGCTGGTGTTTGCAATTTTATTTGCAACCTATGCTTTCACCCGGGCCGGTGATGTAGAGCTATTTAACGCTTCACAGCTTAGCCTCAATCAAAATTTTGCTCTTATAAATACTCTGACACTGATTACCAGTAGTTATTTCGTGGTTCGAGCAGTGGCAGCGATGCGTGAAGATAAGGCAAAAAACTGTTTTAACTGGTTAATTGCTGCAATTTTTATGGGACTTATATTCCTCGTGGTTAAGTCAATCGAATATAACCATCATTACAGCGAGGGTATTAACATGCGAACCAATCAGTTTTTTATGTTTTATTTTGCTCTCACGTTTTTTCACTTTATGCATGTTGTGATGGGAATGGTGATACTGGGTGCGAATGCAGTGAAAACCAGAGCAGGAAATTACACGTCAGAAAATCATACTGGATTGGAGACGGGAGCCAGTTACTGGCATATGGTAGATATGGTATGGCTCATCCTGTTTCCACTCATTTATGTGATGAGGTGATATGATATGACTAAAGGTATACCCCTGAAACCCTGTACAATAGTCTATATTCTGCTGATGCTGTTAACCCTGTTTACCTGGTATGCAGGTGTCTCCGAATTTAGTGGTTTGACGATATCTTTTATCGTACTTGGGTTATCCCTGTTGAAAGGTCATCTAATTGGTGATTATTATATGGGACTGAAAACTGTATCTGGTGGATGGCGCTGGCTAATTGTCGGTTGGCTGGTATTACCGGGTATGTTGATTACAATCGCTTTTTTTATCTCTGCGGGTTAAACAGGACATGATGGATATGCATACTGAAACAGCTCAACATACAACCCCGGAAACAACAGAACTGCCTTTCTATAAACCGCAGGGTAATGAAGTTGAACTATTTGAATATGCCTGGCGAAACCGGTTACCGGTATTAATTAAAGGCCCGACAGGTTGTGGCAAAACCCGTTTTATTCGGTACATGGCTGCCAGACTGGCACAGAATATGTACACCGTGGCCTGTCATGATGATTTGACTGCTTCTGACCTGGTGGGCCGGCATCTAATAGGGGCGGAAGGGACTTACTGGAATGATGGCCCGCTCACCCGTGCAGTACGAGAAGGCGCTATCTGTTACCTGGATGAAGTGGTTGAGGCGCGTAAAGATACTACCGTGGTGTTACATCCTTTAACAGATGATCGACGAATTCTGCCACTCGAAAGAACGGGAGAAACTTTGCATGCACCGGCAACTTTTATGCTGGTGGTTTCCTATAACCCCGGTTATCAAAATTTGTTAAAAGGAATGAAACCATCGACCCGACAGCGTTTTGTTGCGATGACATTCGATTTTCCAGAAGCTAGCCTGGAACAGGAAATTCTGATCGGCGAAACCGGTATAGATGAAGAACTGGCTAAAAGCCTGGTGCAGCTGGCCACTGCGCTGCGCGCGTTAAAGGATCATGATCTGGAAGAGGCGGCATCTACCCGTTTACTGGTATATGCAGCGACTCTGATTAAAGATGGTTTTCCTGTTGTTCAGGCCTGTCGTGCGGCTTTAGTGGAGCCATTAACGGATGACCTGGAAACAATCAGTGCCTTAATGGAGGTGGTTAATGCCTGTTTCGAATGAACAGACAGATTATAAACCCGGGTCAGTCAGTCGTTGTTGCATTTGCAGTAGAATATCTATATTTACTGACGCTGTTAATAGTGCCCGGACTGGCTTTTATTGTGTTGCTGTTTTTGTGCAGGTTTAAACGTAAAATGGTTTCATCAATTTATCTGACACAGACCGTATCTGCGAGTATCTGGAGAGGGTTGTTAATTATTGTAATATTCGCATTGATCCTGTTATTGGGAGGAATTGATGGCCCCTATAGCTGGATGACTGCTTTCCTGTATTTCACAATCGTTTATGCCCGTTTTATTATTATGGGTATGCTCGGTCTGGTGAAAATGTTAGCAGGTTCGAGCTGGCGCTATCCTCTGGTTAGTCGGCCGATGCCTGTAAATTGCTGAGTATACTCACTCGGTATTTATAATATGCGAACAAATACTCAGTTAAAACGTTTCTGGTTTCAGGCTGGTTTTTTTGTGCTTTTTATTATCGCGCCGGTTTTTAATATATTTCGTTATGACCTGAATGCGGGGCATTTCTTTTTTCTGGGTTTTCACTGGACATTGGGGCTGGAGCAATTTCAACTGGGCTTAATGAGTCCGGCGATAGCTGCTCTCAACCTGTTTGTCAGGGCTTTCCTGCCATTGTTTCTAGTGGTTGGATTATTTCTTTACTCAGCCTGGCGCTGGGGACGCTTATATTGCGGATGGCTTTGTCCGCATTTTTCTGTTGTTGAGTTGATCAACGATCTGATGTTTCGAGCCAGTGGAAAACCCAGTCTGTGGGAGAAAAACCCTCTGCCCGAATTACAGCCGGATAGAACACGAATTAAACCGAATAAAGCTTACTGGTTAATCGCCCTGTTGGCTGTTTTTTTATTTGCTTTTGTATGGGCTGTCAGTCTACTGACTTATTTACTGCCACCTTATGAAATTTACGTTAACTTATGGAATGCAGAACTAACCCGTAACCAGTTCATATTTATTGCTGCAGCCACATTTTTACTGACTATTGAGTTCACTTTTGCCCGGCATTTTTTTTGCCGCTATGGTTGTGCAGTTGGCTTTTTCCAGAGCCTGGCCTGGATGTCAAATCGTCGTGCCATGGTGGTATCTTTTGATCGCAAGCAGAGCAGCCTGTGTAAAAAATGTAATAACGCCTGTGATAATGCCTGCCCGATGCGACTTAAACCGCGTGATATTAAGCGTCGAATGTTTAATTGTACTCAGTGTGGCGAGTGTGTATCCGCCTGTACTCAACAGCAGGGAAATGAGACAGAACTGTCACTGATACAATGGGTCGATGGAGAAGCTGCTTTACAGCAATCACAACCGCCCGTTGGAATTCCGCTTAAAAAAAGGTCCAGGTGATGGAAGAGAAGGTTGGAGAACTGTGGCATAAAATAATCACTCGCATGGCGGATCAACGTCATCTGGATGCAGCCATTGATCTGAGCGATGTTAAAAGCAGTATAGCTATTTTTTTCCGGGCGTTGGGTGGAGGTGGTGGTTTACAGGTAGAAGCTGTGGATAGTATCGCAATTAACAGGAGACGAAGCTGGCTGCAGCGTATCGGAGGAAGTGGAAAAAAAGTAGAACTGGCATGGCGTGATTATAATGCTCTAAAATTACCTTCCAAAATCGCGTGGTTTGAAACGAGACAGTTAAACCGTGATCTTTATTTCTGGTTAGCGGCCATGGCTGCACATGAAGTTCAGATTACTGACCCTCTGAAAAACAACTGGTTTGCCAGGAGTCAGATAACTGTTTTATGGACTTTACAGCGTTATCCGGGGTTGCTTACAAAATACAGTGGACTGGTTAATGCGCACCTGAAACAAAGACCCGATCCAGCCAGTCTGCCAAAACAGGAGCGACAAATTGAACTGGATATCCGTCAGGCACTGGTAGATCCAGGGTCGGTTAAGTTTTTAATGTATAGCAAACGCGATCCTTTTCCTGTGTTGCTCTGGTTACACCCGGGTGAGATAGAGAGTGCCGGTTCGGCCGAAACCACCGATGAAGAGGGCGATGAAAATAATAATAGTGGACAGCAGGAAACCCGGGAACTGGAAGATGTAGACCGGCGTAAAGCAGAGCGAGTCAACAAACCTCAGGATGATCAGGGTCTGATTACGGTAAGAATGGAGAATATTTTTACCTGGGGTGAATTTGTCAACCTGGATCGTGGTAATGAAGATGAGGAAGATGCCGAACAGGCTGAGTCGGTAGCCCGCGACCTGGATGTCTTATCGGTTTCCAGAAATAATAATGCCAGCGCAATCCGCCTTAAATTTGACCTGGATTTACCTTCCACTGAAGAAGATGACGAAGTACTGTCCGACGGTTTGTTATTACCCGAATGGGACTGGAAAAAAAATAAAATGATTGATAACTGCTGTCGAGTTATTGAAATGATTGCATCTGATGCTGAACCTGTTGGACTACCCGGACACTTAACTAAAACCGCTACTAAATTACGTAATCAATTTCAATTACTGGCACCTGCACGAGTGTGGCATCGTAAACAGTCGGATGGGCAGGATATAGATCTGGATGCTTACCTGCGTTATGCGGCAGAAAAAAGTGCCAGAGCTGGTGTCGGTACAGATGCTTTATATCGAGAATTAAAAAGCGGTTCACGAGATTTAGCCTGCTTACTGGTAGCTGATTTGTCACTGTCTACCGATACCTGGGTGAATGATCACCAACGCGTTATAGATGTCATCAAGGACAGTCTATTCCTGTTTGCCGAAAGTCTTAATGCGACCGGTGATGCATTTAGTATGATTGGTTTTTCTTCGCGTAAACGTGATCCGATCAGAATCCATATCCTGAAAAGCTTTAGTGAAAAATACAATGCCGGAATACGAGGAAGAATTAACAATATTAAACCGGGGTATTATACCAGGCTGGGAGCGGCCATTCGTTATGCGACAGAGCAGCTTAAACTTCAGGGGGCGGGTAAACGTTTGTTATTGATACTTACTGATGGTAAGCCGAATGATCTGGATCAGTACGAAGGCCGGTTTGGCATAGAAGATACCCGGCAAGCTATCATCAGTGCGAAAAGACTGGGCCTACATCCGTTTTGTGTGACGATCGATCAAAAAGGCAATCGATATTTGCCTCACTTATTTGGTGCAAAAGGGTTTGCGGTTGTTCATAACCCATTACAAATGCCACGACTCCTACCAAAGTTATATGCTCAATTAACAAGTTGAGGAAATATAGAATTTTATATTTTTAATAGTGAGTACTTTCCTAACCTGAAGTGCCTGATGAAATTAAACCTCGGCTGAAAGAAACGTTGATAGAAGAAAAAATACTACTACAACACTGGGGCATAACAAACAGTAATCAATAGTTACGGATTGTTAATTCAATCCGTAACTGAAAATTAGATTAATTTGTTTGCTGAAGTTTTCTTTGAACTGTAGCAGGCATGGAACTGTTTTCCTGTCCGTGTGGGGTAGCCTTAGCGTGTTCTGAAACCTGGCCATGGGTGCTATCCATCGGTGCAGTAGCAACTGCCTGGTTCATTCTTTCTTTTTTCGCATCGATATAAGTCTGTAATTTTTGAGCATTTGCTAATTCAGGATTTAGTTCAATTGCCTGTTTTACCATGGCCTCCGCCATCTCGTAATACTGTTTATGTAAATACGTAATAGCTAGTCCTATAAACAGGTTTGGATTTTCAGGGTCATCATTGATCGCATTTTGAAACTCTTCTACCGCTTCTGATGTTTTATTCTGGGTCAGGTAGAGGTTAGCCATTCTTGCATGCGCTTCGCTTGAATCAGGGTTAAACTCCAAAGCCTTTTTAAATTCGGCTTCGGCTTCTGTCAGTTTGCCCTGAGACCAGAAAGTATTTCCTGAAACAATCAGGTCTTCCAGAGGCGATGCCTGTAAAGCTGAAATAAAGCATAAACTGGTCAGAGTTGGGATGATAAATTTTTTCATAATAATAAACTCATAGTAAATTGCATAAGATTAACTGGTATTTCAAAGTAAAAAAAACCCCGCCAGAACAGGCGAGGTTTTTTCGGTTAAAGAATGTTACTTCTTACCCAGGTACCACTTATGGTTTTTGCTGTTAAGAACATTATCCAGTTCTTTCTGCAGGCTTTGTGCTGCTTTCTTCTGATCTCCACCAGCTTTCATTCCATTCTCGATCAGATGCTCGAGTTCAGGAACCATCTTGGTGTAGAAGTGTTTGGCCAGGTCATAAGTACCATGCCAATGGGTATAGTCAGGAGCCATCATAGAAGTTGCCATACGAGCACGACGTCCTTCATGGTGCCATAACTCGAACCAGATCCAGTCAAGCTTGTTAGAGAATTTGGCTTTCTTCAGTAATGGCTTGGCAGCACCGTAAAGGGCTTTACCAGGCTTGCCAAATTTCTCGTTATACAGTTCAACCATACTATCATACTGAACGTAGAAATTTTCAACATAGGCTTCAGTGTGACAGGCAGAACATACATCCTGCATATTTTCACGACGAGTATCCCATTTCAGGTTAGCTGACTCGAGTCCCATTTTAGCATCCATCACTTCAGGACGTACAGAAACTGGAGGACGGTTTGTCCAGCTGATTCTTTCGCCGACATTGTGAGTAGAATCCTGGTTGCGTGTTGCACCCATATGACAGGTCGCACAGGTAGGAGCAGCAGTGTAATCAACACCGACGATCCATTTGGCGCTGTCCATATTCATTTCATCCTGGTAAGCCTTATAAGCGATACCATGCTTTGACTCTTCATATATTTCTTTTTGAGGATGATCAGGACCTAAATGACATTTACCGCAGTTATCAGGCTTACGCGCCTGCTCGGTAGAAAATTGGTGACGTGAGTGACATGCTGAACATGAACCTTCAGATCCATCAGGATTAATTCGTCCAATACCAGTATTAGGCCAGGTAGCAGGATCTAGTGCACCATCCTTAAGTACCTTGACCTTGGAGCCATGACACTGCCAGCAGCCATTAACAGCCGCAGAAGAGTTTCCTTTTGGAAAACCTTCGGTCACAAATTCACGATTTCCTTCAATTACTTCAGCTAACAGGTTATCCAGTGAGTCAAGAATATGACCGGCTTTAGCATGACGTGAAGTGGTCATTTCATGTGCAGCTTTTTCATGACAGTTTGAACAATCTTTAGGTGAAACGATAATAGAAATATTCTTTTTAACTTTCTTATCATCATGGATATAGGCATCGACATCACCGGCATCAGCCTGATGGCACTCATAACAACCTACATTAGCGCCATAGTGTTTACTACGACCCCATTGTTGGACGATACCTGGATTGTTTTTCTGATGGCAGGTGACACACTCTTTTGTTTCTTTGGATATTTCTTTAGGCGGGCTGGATACCGATGCTGAAGCCAGACCCCAGGCTCCCATCAGTAAACACGCCAGTATGATTTTTTTAAACATAGCCGGATTCCTCTAGTAGTAAATTAAGGTAAATTATTGTTTTCGATTTTTCGCAGATAGTTTATTCCATGGTGGTTGTAAGGGATCTTGATATTTATCAAGCCGCCGGAAAAATATAGAACTATCATGTCAGAAAAATTAACATAGGTTAATTATGATGTCTGAACAGGCGATCTATGTTAGTAGTTACTAAAGCTATTATGTATTAAATAGCTATTAAATTTTTTATTCCAGATAAAGAAACGATTTAAATTAATAAACTGACTCTCCGTCATTTAATGTCGACCCTTTCATTCAAAAATATTCCTGTTTATCTACAAAAAGTTGCGCTGAATTAGATCAACAATAAAAGTACTCAGCGTAATTTAAGAAAGTCAAAAGATATTCACCACGAAGTACACGAAGCTCACGAAGAAAGGCAAGTAACTTAAAGGTAGTCGGATAATTTACAGGGTCTTGTAATTATTAAAAAAAATTATCCTGATTACGTACAAAGCTCCACTAAATTTGAAACCAATAATAAAGTTGATCAAAAATATAAAGTTTCAACAATCTCAGCAGCATAAAAATCATTCAATAACAGCACCACTATCATTCCCGCATGCTTTTAGCGGGAATCCATTGATAACGTAGCCAAAACCTCATAAAGTGCCATGTCGGCAATGGATTCCGGCTAAAAGCATGCCGGAATGATGGTATCCCATAATTTTGTGCATATTAAAATAATACACAAATTTTGCTGGCAGAGCTTTGTACGTAATCAGGAAACTTATTTACCTTACAATATTTCACCTTCGTGTTCTCCGTGGTGAAAAATCTTCTAATTGTTCAAATATTGAAATTCGCCGAGTAGTTACTAATTTATTTGCTTTTAAGAGCGGTGTATTAATCAGGGTTTCCTGGTCATTAATTTGTTAAAATATTATTTTTTGTACTGCTGGAGAAACATAATGACATTATTGGCCAAAACCATTGAGCTAATTGACGCTGCCAACTCTAAAGACCCAAATCTTGTGAAAGATGAAAATAATAAGGAATGGCCTAAAGAGTTACTTTATTCCATCAGAATGACTGATATGCTGAGTCGATTCCGGCCAGATGCCGATGATGTGGCTAAAATATCAATGCGCGGACAACATGTTCAGCGCTGGACATCTGATCGTAAGACTTTTCCGATGGATCGTCAGGGTTATCTGCTATGGCGAACTCAATTGTATAAATTCCACGCGAACACGACCGCAGATTTTATGCAGCAGGCTGGATATGATGAAGAAAGCATAGAAAGAGTAAGAAAAGCAGTAGGAAAACGCGGTATAAAAGTTAATCCAGATACTCAACTACTGGAAGATGTAACTGATCTGGTATTTATCGAGCATTACATGCTGGCTTTTGCAGAGAAGCATGCGGAATACGATGAAGAGAAATGGCTGGACATCATCCGTAAAACCTGGCAAAAAATGTCTGAGAGCGGCCAGCAATTTGCACTTTCGGGTAATATAAAACTGCCGGAACCGCTGGTTCCTCTCATTCAAAAAGCACTTGCCTGAGTTTAATTGATAAAAAGCCTGCTCTCCCGAGAGAATTGAGAGATTGGAAATCTATTCTTAAGAAAACGGGAAGTTGTAGTTTTTGCTGCAGTTTCCCGTTGTTCATCTATAATCGGAAAATATACAAATAAAAAAATTAAATAATGATTTTTATCTTAATCTATCCGGGTAGTTAACTGTTTTCATGTCATCGTGTTTTCACTCTAATTTTGTTAACGCGAAAAATATTTTAAGTATTAACTTCAGTTTAATATTCCTGCTTCTATTTTATTCCTTTCCGTTAAGTGCTGACGAGCTGCCACTTGATAAAGTGGTGTTACAACTTAAATGGTTTCATCAATTTCAGTTTGCAGGTTATTACGCGGCAAAGGCCAAAGGTTTTTATCAGCAGGAGGGGCTGGATGTTGAAATCAGACAGCGCGACCCGAAACTGCCGGTTATTGGAATGGTGGTGTCAGGACAGGCCCAATACGGTATTAGTGACTCCAGTGCCGTCGTGAATTTTGCTAATGGCGATCCGGTAGTTGCATTGGCTGCTATCATGCAACATGACCCGTTGGTGTTAATCAGTAAAAAATCTTCGGGTATAGTCAGTCCCCAGGAAATGCGTGGCAAGAAGATTATGTTTGACGCATCCGGAGGGAATGAAGCGCCGATAGTAGCGATGATGACTGAAGCGGGTATAACGTCGGAATTTTATAGCCATATACCGAGTACCTTCAGTAATGAAGATTTAGAATATGATCGTGTTGACGCCATGCCTGGGTATGTCAATGACCAGCCTTTTTATTTTAAACAGAAAGGAATTGAAATAAATATTATTAATCCTTTAAGTTATGGGCTGGATTTTTATGGTGATATTTTACTGACTTCCAGAAATGAATTGACTGAAAATCCCTTACGGGCATATAAATTTAGACGTGCCAGTTTGCGAGGCTGGAAATACGCCCTTGAAAACCCTGATGAAATAATCGATATCATCCTTCAGCAATATCAGACGGATAAATCAAAAGAATATTTAAAATTTGAAGCGAACGGCATAAATAAACTGATTCTGCCCGATGTCATCCCGCTTGGTTCCATAGATATAAATCGTTTTAAGCGAGTTGTTGGTATTTATCAGGAACTGCATTTAACACATGCTATTAGTGCTGAGAAACTCTCTGAATTTATCTATAACCCTCCTTTGCAGTTTGAACTTTCCACGGAAGAAAATGACTGGTTAAAACAACACCCGGTCATACGGGTTGGTATTGATAGAAATTTTGCGCCTTTTGAATGGCTGGATGACGATGATAACTATCAGGGTATGACCTCCGACTATATCAAACTTCTACAGAATCAGTTACCGGTTACATTTGAGGTAGTTAAGGGTAAAACCTGGCAGGAGACCCTGGATATGGCCAGAAAAGGGGAGCTGGATATGTTGACGGATGCCAACCTTACCGATGAAAGAGATCTCTATCTTGATTTTACAGAGCCTTTTATTGAGTCACCGGTGGTCATTATCAATAATAACAGTAAGGGGTTTATTGGAGATTTAAATAACCTGTCCGGTAAAAAGATAGCTATAGAATCGGGTTATTTTATGCAGGAAATCTTGCGTCGGGATTATCCACAAATTGAGCAGCTTACAACAGACAGCGAAATACAGGCTCTGCATCTGGTGGAGCAAGGTATAGTCGATGCCTATGTGGGTGATGGTATCTCGTTAAACTATTTTATCCAGTCTGAGGGGTTGTTAACACTGCGTTATTCGGGTTCTACCAATTACAGTAGCCAGCATAGAATGGCGGTGAGTCATAAAAGCTCCCAACTGTTAGGTATCCTGAAAAAAGCGCTACATCAAATTACCCAGCAGGAAAGAGATGCTATTCATCAGCGTTGGATGGGTTTAACCATACAGCAGGGTTTGAGTATTGAAACAGTGCTGAAATACCTGATGATAGGCCTGTTGCTGTTCATTATCGTTATTTACTACCTGTTCAAGTTACGAAAATCTGAACATGCACTCGCCGTTAGTGAGAATAAATTAAATGAAATCCTGAAAAATATTGACGTGTATGTCTACCTTAAAGATAAGCGGGGAAAATACCTGTACGCCAATCAGCAGGTCTGTAAGTTGTGGAATACTCAACTTGATAAGGTAATAGGTGCAGGAGACGAACAGTTTTTTGATGAACTGACCGTGAAAAATATCAGGCAAAATGATCAGCTGGTTTTTAACAGCGGGCTAGCCTTTAAAAATGAAGAAACTAACACCGATATCCAATCAGGACTGACAGCTACTTACCTGTCGACCAAAATTCCTCTGCGTGATAATAAAGGACAGGTGTATGCGTTATTGGGCGTATCGACCGATATCACTGAAAGAATAAAGGCTGAAAAACGCGAAAGAAATAGAAGCAATATACTCGAGATGTTATCTAAAGATATTCCGCTAGATGATATTCTGTCTCAGTTAATATCCGATATTGAACAGGAATATCCAGATGCTTTCGGCAGTTTTTTGTTAGTGGATAAAGCATTAAACTGTTTAAGGCTGGGAGCAGCGCCGAGTCTTCCTGACTTTTATAATGAAGCTATAGATGGAGTGTCAATAGGTATTGGCATGGGGTCGTGTGGTGAGGCTGCTTTTACCGGAAACAGGTTTATTACTGAAGATATCCAGAGTCACCCGAACTGGGAAGCCTATAAGGCATTAGCTGCAAAAGCTGGTCTGGCTTCCTGCTGGTCTCAACCCGTTAAATCCTCTTCGGGGGAAGTGATCGGCACGCTGGCCATCTACTACCGGAAAATAAGAACACCCGGTAAGTCTGAAATATCGGCAGTAGAACAAATGGCAAATCTGGCTGGTATTGCCATAGAAAAATCCATTTATAATAAGAAACTGCTATCACAAAAACAGCTGTTACAGGTGTTAATCGATGAGTTTCCGGACTATTTCGCAATGAAAAACTGGCAGGGGGCGTTCCTGCTGGCTAATAAGACAATGGCTGATTTCTATGGAACTACACCTGAATTAATGACTGGTAAAGTTGATTTTGATTTTACGGGTGACAGGCATCAGGCTGATAGTTCTCTCGAAAATTTACAGCAGGTTATGAGGAAATTTGAAACAGACATCGGTTATGAAGAATCGATCAATGTGCATACAGGTCAAACTCGACATTATAAGTCTATAAAGAAACCCCTGAGAGATGAAAATGGAAACTTGCAAATATTAATTATAGAACAGGATATTACCGAAATAGTTAGCAGTAAAAATGAAGCAGAAGCATCCAGTAATTTTTTGAATTACGTGTTAAATGCTACCAATGAAGGTGTGTGGGACTGGAATTTAAAGACCAATATGATTTCGCATAATCCACAATGGTCAAACATAATGGGCATCCAGAAATATATCCCTGTGGATAGCTATGAGAATTTAATTCAGCGGATTGTAGCAGAAGACAGAGATGCTTTTATCAGAGCCATAAAGGAAAGTGTAAAAAATAAAACGGTCTTTAAAAGTGAGCACCGTAGAGTAAAAGACAATGGTGATATTTTCTGGGTTTTTTCTCGTGGACAGGTTGTTGAGTGGGATGAAACAGGTGAACCAGTTCGTATGGTGGGTGCAACAGGCGATATAACAGAACGAAAACAGGCAGAGTCGAAAATCATTGAAAATGAGCAACTATTGCGTACCTCAATCGAAGCATTAGGTGAAGCCTTTGCTATTTTTGATACTGAAGATCGACTAGTTTTTTTTAACGATCAATATAAAAAGATGTATGAGGCATCCAAAAATTTAATACAAAAAGGCAGGACATTTGAAGAAATACTTCGATATGGCTGTGATCACGGACAATATGAAGACGCTAAAGGTTGTGAAATGGAATGGATAAAGCAGCGTTTAGCAATTCACAATCAGCAGAGTTCAGAGGTGTTACAGGAGTTGAGTAATGGTCGCTGGCTGAATGTCCGCGAACGTAAAACCCCGCTGGGTTACACCGTAGGTTACAGACTTGATATCACCGATCTTTACAAAGCGAAACAAAATGCCGATATTGCCAATAAGGCAAAGAGCAGTTTTCTGGCTACCATGAGCCACGAAATCAGAACACCGATGAATGGTGTGCTGGGTATGGTTCAGTTACTGGAAGATACGGATCTGGATACGGAACAGAAAGAGTATGTCAGTCTGATTAATAAATCAGGTCAAAACCTGCTACATATTATTAATAATGTGCTGGATTTCAGTAAACTGGATTCGGCAAAGATGACGCTTGAAAAAATTGATTTTAATCTTGTTCTATTGTGTCAGGAATGTGTTGATATGATGGATAATCTGGCGCAACAAAAAAACCTTAAATTAGTGTTTGAATATGACGCTCAATGTCCGTTCCATTTTAATGGAGACCTGGCTAAAATCAAACAGGTACTGGTCAACCTGATCGGTAATGCTATTAAATTTACCCATCAGGGTTTTGTAAAAGTTTCTGTCGAAAAAAAGATAGAAGACGATGACGCTGGCTTAATTGAAATATCGGTTGAAGATTCTGGAATAGGCATAAATAATCAGGCACAGGAGACTTTATTTGAAGAATTTACGCAGGCCGATCAGGCAACTACCCGTGAATTTGGCGGTACCGGTTTAGGCCTGGCGATTACCCGGAAACTGGTCAGCCTGATGGGGGGCAATATACGTGTAGAATCGACGGAAGGTGTGGGTAGTGTATTTACTGTTTCATTACAGCTTACGGAAACGGCTGTACCAGAAACTGATAATCAGCTTAATTCCCCCCCTGAAACTGGAAAGAATAAGCTTGATAGCCTGTTTCTGAAAATTTTAGTAGTCGAAGATGTTATCCCGAATCAAATTATTGCCAGGAAATTCCTGCAAGGTTTTGATTGTAAAGTGATACTGGCAGCAGATGGCAGGCAGGCAGTAGAATTATGGCGAAAAGAAAAATTTGATTTGATATTAATGGATTGTCGCATGCCTGTTATGGATGGTTACGAAGCAACCAGAAAAATCCGTCAGCAGGAAAAAATTCAAAACATAGAGAAACCGGTGCCAATTTTAGCATTAACGGCAAACGCGTCGGAAGAAGACCGTATAGCCTGTAAAGCAGCAGGTATGAATGATGTCATTACCAAACCTTTTAAACGGGAGATGCTATTTCAAAAGCTTCAGTTCTGGAATCCTCTTCGTTGAAATATCTATATCTCCTGAAAGCTTAAGGACTACGTACCTGAAACTCATTCCGCTCGAACATGCCATGTTAATACATCGATTTATCACTGGTGACCATTCGCTTGACCTGCATCAAACCAACCACATACGAAACTGAGTAATGTTAGCCTGTTTTTAAAACGATGGTTTGCCTGTTATGTCCGTTCAAAACTGCACTCATTCGATAGCTATCACCGGCTCCGGTGGTAGTGGTGCCATTACAGTCGGCAATATGCTGTTGCAACAGGCCGCAAAAAACGGTCTGTACGGTATCATGCGCCGTTCTGTGGGGCCTCAGATACGAGGTGGAGAATCAGCAGCTTTGTTGCGGCTGTCTGCGCAACCGGTGGCTTGCCCTGATGATCGTTTTGATCTGTTAGTCGCCTTTGACTGGAATAATGCAGATCGCTTTGCTCTGGAAATACCACTGGATAGCAAAAGCCTGATTATTACCGACCCGGGTTCGGGAAGCATTCCCGACGTCATACGCCAGTCAGGCGCGACGGTGATAGAAATTCCATTGCACAGCATGGCCTCTGAAATCAGTGGTGGGCGCATCAACATGGTTGGGCTTGGTTTAATAACATCCCTGCTTAATTTGTCTGCGGAAACTGCCGTCGACGCTATCACTTCGACACTGGTTAAAAAAGGTAAGGAGGCAGTTGAGGCATCAGTGAACTGTTTTTTTGCCGGGTTTAATTATCAGACAGATTTGAAGCTTTCCTGCCCGACTCTGGTGGTTCAGCAGAAAACCGCGCGCTGGAACATTAGTGGTAATGAAGCCGCAGCATTGGGTGCGCTGCAGGGTGGTGTACGCTTTGTGGCAGCTTATCCGATTACGCCTGCCAGTGAAGTGCTGGAATGGTTATCTCCCAGGCTGGAAAAAATAGGTGGAACACTGTTACAGGCAGAAGATGAACTGGCTTCTATTAACATGGTTGTCGGCGCTTCATTCGGTGGTGTGACATCGTTAACCGCAACATCCGGCCCTGGTCTAAGCCTGATGTCTGAAGGCATAGGGCTGGCAGTTGCCAGTGAAATTCCTCTGGTGGTGATCAATGTAACTCGCGGTGGCCCGTCGACAGGAATTCCCACTAAATCTGAGCAGAGTGATTTAAACATTGCTATTTATGGTATGCATGGAGATGCACCGCATCTGGTTGTTGCGCCACAGAGTATTAGCGACTGTGTCGATACAACTCGATGGGCCGTTCAACTGGCCGAAACACTGCAAACGCCAGCGATCGTGTTATCCGACCAGTTTCTCGGGCAGTCTCGTAGTATTACTTCAGTACCGGAATCTCCCGGATTACCGAAGACTCGTGTGATTGCCAAAGCGGTGACTGATAGCAGTTACCAACGTTATGCTATTACTGATAGTGGTGTTTCACCGATGGCTATACCCGGCATCGCTGGATGCGGTTATACCGCCGATGGTCTGGAACACAAAGCATCAGGACAGCCATCCAGTATTGCTACCGATCACCATGATCAACTCGATAAACGACAACATAAACTGTCCAGTTTTGACTTCGGTGAAAATTGGGCGGACAGTCATGGAGCAGGGAGTGTGGCTATCATTACCTGGGGTTCGACCACGGCAGCTGCACTGGAAGCTGCACAACGACTGCAGCAAATGGGACAGCCGGTTAAGGTCATTTCAATTCGTTTACTGGCTCCGGCGCAGGTTATAAAGATGGAAAATGAGTTGGCTGGTATTACTCAATTGCTGGTAGTTGAACAAAGCCATTCCCAACAGTTTTATCACTATTTGAGAGCGCATTACACATTACCTGTCAATGTCAGCGTTTATGCGAAACCCGGTCCTTTACCGATCACGCCGGGGGTTATCTGTAATGCGCTACAGCAAATGGTAGGAGAGGCATCATGACCGACCTGAAAAAAGCAAAAGCCTATAAATCGGAAGTAAAACCTATCTGGTGTCCGGGCTGTGGTGATTTTTCGGTTCTTTCTGCCTTAACCAAAGCATTTGCTTTTCTGGAACTGGCGCAACAGGATCTGGCCGTTATATCGGGAATAGGCTGCTCATCTCGCATACCGGCTTATTTGAGCAGTTATGGTTTTCATGGTATTCATGGTCGAGCTCTGGCAATCGCTGCAGGTCTAAAGCTAGCTCGTCCCGAGCTGACTGTTGTCGCAGCCGGTGGCGATGGAGATGGTTTTTCGATCGGCGGAAATCATTTTCTGCACGCCTGTCGACGTAATCTGGATATGACTTACATCGTGATGGATAATGAAGTGTATGGAATGACCAAAGGTCAGGCTTCACCGACTACGCATCCAGACTGGACGGCCAGTAAATTAACACCGCATGGTACCGGGGTCAGACCCTTCCAACCCGCCGCAATCGCATTGGCATCCGGTGCCAGTTTTATCGCCCGTGCTTTTTCCGGCGACCCGAACGGCATGACTAAGTTGATTATAGATGCCATAAAACATCCCGGATTTTCCTTTATACATGCACTAAGTCCATGCCCTACATTCAGGCCGGAACAAAAACAATGGAAAAACCAGGTGCAAAAATATGAGCATGAGCCGACAGATGATCCGGTTATCGCAGCAACTCGCCTGTACTCGGATGATGGCATGAGCACGGGGCTGATCTTTCAGAGTAAATATCCTGCATGGCACAGAACGGATGTGGAACAGGCCTCAATCACTCAATTTGAAGAGGAGTTTTTAGTATGATCAAACCAGAAGAGATTGAAGATCTGGAAACCTTTCTTGCCTTATCTTACCTGCTGGAGATAGAGTCGTCCGATCGTTACAGCGAACTGGCTGATAACATGCAGGTTCATAACAATCCCGAGATAGAACAATTATTTAGAAAATTATCTGAATACAGTGGGATGCATGCTGCAGAAATCCTGGAACACAGTAAGGGCAAAGTGTTACCCAAAGTAGCAAGTTGGCAATTTCAATGGAAAGACCCTGAAGGACCTGAAACCACTGCCTTTGAACTTGCTGAGTACGAGATGACGTCCGAAAAAGTGCTCAATCTGGCTTTGCATAATGAAATAAGCGGTAGGGACTTCTACGCACATATTGCCCAGCAATCACCTTCTGCAGAGATTAGAGAAATGGCTGCTGAATTCACTGAAGAGGAAACGGAGCACGTACAGTTACTGGAGAAATGGATAACACAACTGGCTGATAAGAAGGAGTTAATACGTGATGATCTGGATCCACCCAATATGCCTGAATAAACCAGGAGATTAAAATATTTAATGATTCCCCAATAGCATGTCCTTTATAAAAACAGTTTATAATGTTAGATACAATTTTTTAAAATTATGACCTGCTATTTAACGCATAGAGATAAACAATGCCACATAATAATCAGACTGAATCTGACAAAATCGATTTAAATTCTGCGCTTTCTAAAACTCTCGCAATAGTACTGGCCGGAGGCAGAGGTTCACGCTTAAAACAGTTGACCGATTTGCGATCTAAACCTGCAATTCCCATTGCCGGAAAATTTAAAATTATCGATTTCCCCTTATCCAACTGTATCAACTCGGGTATTAGACGTATCGCAGTGGTGACTCAATATCGTTCACATACCTTGAATCAGCATGTGCAAAGAGGCTGGAACTTTCTGCAATCTGATTTTAATGAATTCATCGAGCTGTGGCCGGCACAACAGCAGACTGCTGACGAATCCTGGTATCAGGGAACGGCCGATGCGGTGTATCAGAATTTAACGATGATCGGTGATGTCAACCCCGATTACATCCTGGTACTGGCAGGCGATCATGTGTACAAGCAGGATTACAGTGTGATGTTGCGCGAACACATCAAAAAGGGAGCCGATATATCCGTAGCCTGTATCGAAGTGAGCGTGGAAGAAGCCAGGGACTTTGGCGTCATAGGTGTTGATGATGATGAAAACATCGTCACCTTTGTGGAAAAGCCGGATAATCCACCGACTATTCCGGGTAAACCGGAGCGCAGTCTGGCGAGTATGGGAATCTATATTTTTAATGCTGAAATGTTATCAAAAGGCCTGGCTATAGATGCCTTTAATACGCACTCTACGCATGATTTTGGTAAAGATATTATCCCTTCATCTATCGGCAGCCATAAAATTGTCGCTCACCCATTTTCTCGAAGCAGTATTAAAAATGAAAATTATGAAGAGCCCTACTGGCGCGATGTGGGTACTCTGACAGCTTACTGGGAAGCCAATATGGATTTGACCAAGTTAATTCCCCGGCTCGATTTATACGATGATAGCTGGCCAATTCGTACCGTGCATT
>CALCSG010000453.1 GCA_937894085.1 uncultured Gammaproteobacteria bacterium
GAATCATACTGCTAATAAAATTCTCACCAGGAATCCTGTTTATCAGTTAAAAACAAGTACGTTGAAACAAAAAATTGCCAGATTGGCTTTACAGTCCATTACCGTTAAAAAAGAAAAACTATTACTGGTCTTTTGTGCTTTTAAAAAATAGCCTGACACTATCATGTCAGGCTCCACACGAAAATTATGGCTGGTAAGTGGTAAAAGGGGAGGATAGTAATAAAATTATTTAATTTACAGATATAAACCTAATCTTCATCTTCATCTTCATCAACAGGTTTGGCAGCATAATATTCAGCTAAAGCCTCTATCTCTTCATCCGTTAACTTGCCGGCTATTTTGCCCATCACGCTGTAATGATCATTATCACGATCACCTTCTTTAAATGCCATCATGGTATCTGTCATATACACTACCTTCTGACCTTCAATGATCGGAGTTTGCAGTCCACGTTTCATTGCTTTCTCGTTGTGGCACTTTTCACAGGCAAACAAAAAGCGTGAACGATCTCCATTTTTTGCCAGATGTGGAATGCTCGTTGATTCAATTTTATCTTCACGTTTCAAGGATGCATAATAGGCAGAGACGTCAGCCATTTGTTTGGCCGTCATCTTCTTTACTTTTTTCTGCATATCTTTATCTTTACGCAAACCTACTTTGTAATCGTACAGCTGTTTAAAGGTATAAGCGGGTATCTGCCCTGCTACACTGGGGCTATCATCATCTTCACCTATTCCTTCATCACCATGACATTTATGGCATTTTAGTTTTTTATGGGCTGTAGCTCCGGCCGCAGGATCTCCGCTATTCACATAAGCAATGGCATATCGTGTCCAGGGGAATTCCATAACATTACCCTGTTCAGCCATTTTCATGGCTTCATCCATCATCCGCTGTGAATCCGCGTCATTGACATCATAGGTTCTATTCATTAAGTCAAACATCATGTTCATTGGGTCCGGCATCTCCATTTTCATGGGATTGGGTATCATACCCATTGGGCCAGATGCTTCGACAGTGCCAATCAGAAGGCTTGCCATTACCGCATATTTTAAGTATTTCATTTTTTATAATTCCTCTTCTGTATTAGTGGTGACTGGCATCAATGGATGCAGTTTTTACCTGTCCATTACTGACAACATAGCTATGCTCGTTAGTCACCATATTCACTGAAGGCACATGTATTGCATCTATACCTAGCAATAAATCTGCAAGACCCTGCGAGAATGAACGGTAATGCAACTTGGTAATTACCTTGATTGTTTTACTGTCTGCTGGCAGGTTAAAAGCATAGTTTGCCTCCTTGAATCCTTTAGGTGGAATGGTGTTACTGCGCAGAAAACGTGTCACTTCCCAGGGTTTCTCTGTGTGCTTGCCATTGATGTCTACGGCTTCTGAATTGAATATCACTGTACCTTCTGGCAATTCGTTATTTTGCTGCAATGATCCAGAACGCAGTAGTACCTGTCCGTTATCACCTACTACCAGCACTTCCAGCCAGATTTGACGTGTTTCGGTTAAACTGGTGGGCAGATTATGTCCAGCTCGGTCATTGTTTACGCGGACTGTCAACTGATGCAACATGCCATCCTGCGGCTGAATACTCATTTCCAGTGATGCAACTGATTTTAAGCGCTTCATAGCTTCTTCCGAGCTACCTGTTTTTTCACCATTCATGACTTCTGTGACTACCGCATTACCACCGACAAATGCATGATCATGAACAATATCGCGATAAGGTCCACCAATACCTACAAAACCACCTAACATAGAATTATTCAGATCTTTCGGACGTTTAAGCTCATCTGCGACACGAATAGCCGTATCAACGGGAACCATGTGGCAATCCATACATTGAATGCCATTTTGTGCATAAATTGAATATTTCCATTCGTCGTATGTATGCTCAACCGGGAAATTGTTATCCGGATGGAAAATATTATGGCAGTTACCACAAAATTCAGAGCTTTGATGGATAGGTGAATATTCTGTCTCATGAAAAGGTGATACTGCATCCTTTAAAGTGGCACGTTTTACATTGCCTGGTTCCATAATAATAGAAGAGTTGCCATGCTCCATGACTTTGGTTTTATCTAAATTGGTGCCGGAAATAGTGTGGCACACATCACAACTGATACCTTTGGCTGCAATCGGAGGGGCTGTAAAGGTACCATGCAAGCCTTCGTCTGAATTAAACTTAATGGTGCCTGTCGCTACACCAATCGGAGAGTGGCAGGCACCACAGTGATTGATAAGTTTGCCACCAGTCTCTTTTTCACCGATTGCCCATAAAGCCTGAAACACCGGATCATTAAACGCATTGGAATGCATCGAACCATTCCAGCCTTCATATTGACGTGGATGACATTGAGCACAAATTTCAGGGTCTGTCCATAACTCTGGCGTTAGTTTTTTATGACCATCGGTTTTAACCGTTAAGTACGAAGGGGCATAAGGCATCTCTTCCTTTGAGTAGGAAGGACCCAGATCAGCAGCAATTTTGTTCGATTTAGGCAAGGCATCTGATGCACTTGAGCCGCCACCCGCAGCAAAAGCAATAGACTGCCCCAGCATCAGTAAAAGCACGCCGGATAAAAAAATATTTTGAATCATTATGTAAACTCCTAAAGAATTGTTTTATTTATAATCAACTTAAATCTAATTATCACAGTCCCTTAAACAGCTTTAATCTCTGCTGTTTGCATCAGGGCCGGGGACGTGTAAAAAGACTTTCAGTTTCTTTTCTATCGTTTTAGTAATTATTAAGTTCGAGTAGATAAAAAAACTGGCTTGATTATTGTAAGCAAAAGTCATGCCCGATTTACAAACCCTTATTAATCAAGTAATAACGCATTTTTGCTGTTGCAAAAATCGTTGCGTGTTGCAGTTTCTTTCTATTTGCATCAGAATTTGCATCATTAATTCGATAAAACAGGAACGTAAAAAATGGTGACTCAATTTGAAATTATGAAATTTCTGGAACCGGTCATCATGCCGATGTCAGAAGGAATAATTATCTGTAACAGTAATGGAATGGTGCTATCTGCCAATCAGGCGGTGAGTGATATATTTTCTCTGCAGGGAAATAATAATAAAATTTCACTCGTTAACCTTAATGGGTTTAATCTACGCAAGTCCCTGATCAACGCAGGACTCGAGCAGCAGGGTTTTGAAGGCGGGTATTGTGAAATACCGGTAAAATTTGAAGAAAAACTCAGCATAAACCATGAGGTTTTGTGGCTTCGAATAGAATCCCAGTTACTTGATATACCGAGTGGCGATGAAAAACTGCGTATGGTTATCCTGCAGAATATATCAGCTGAAAAGCGCCTGAACGCTGTTATTGCAAATAAGGAAGATAGCTGTTTCATTACTGAAGACCCGGAAATGTTACGACTACTGGAACGACTGGACAGGGTTGCAGCAACAGATGCGGCCGTGTTGTTTCAAGGAGAATCGGGTACTGGAAAAACAGAGCTGGCCAGGCGTTTACATAAAAAAAGTACACGAGCCAACAAACCATTTATAGAAGTAAATTGTGCGGCAATTCCCGCAACCCTGATTGAGAGCGAACTGTTCGGCCATATTAAAGGGGCTTTCACTGGTGCTGTCAATGATCGTACTGGTCGCTTTAAATCAGCTGAAGGTGGTACCTTATTTCTTGATGAAATCAGCGAATTGCCCAGGGAGTTGCAATCTAAACTATTGCGCGTATTACAGGATGGTTTGTTTGAGGCTGTGGGTTCAGATAAAACCCAGCAGGTTGATGTAAGAGTTATTACCGCATCCAACCAGGATTTAATAGAACTGGTTGATAATAAAGCTTTTCGAAATGATCTTTATTACCGCATATCAGTTTTCCCTTTTCATATTCCTCCACTAAGAGATCGCCCGGGAGATATTCCGCGCCTGGTTAACGCCCTGAAACAACAGCTGATCACCAGAGGATATCCAGAGGATATCCACTTTTCCAACGAGGCCATGCGTCCAATAATGAATTACCCATGGCCTGGCAATGTTCGAGAATTAGCCAATGTAGTCGAACATAGCATCATCTGCGCAATAGACGGAATTATAGTAGCCGATAGCTTACCCGATTCATTGAATCTGTACTGCAAGGCCCGCAAGCAACCAGTTAAAGCGGATAATAAAACTGAAATTAACGAGATGGAACTCATAAAAAGTGCACTGTTACAGGCTAATGGTAACAAAACACTTGCTGCTCAAATCCTTAACATAGATCGCAGTACTCTGTGGAGACGCATGCAACGTCTTAATATCGAATAACTCAAATTAAAACAACTAATCAATGGGGACATAGATGAATGATACAATAAAAACCGGTAATGCTGGCAAAACACTTCTTATAGTAATCGCAATTATCTTTGCTATTTTTGCTGGCACTGGTATGGGTTTGTTTATGTATAACATGGGTAATGACATGACTAATATGACCCGTTCCGTTGTGCAGATGACCAAAGATGTACACAGCATGGCCAGCAATATGAACTCTATGTCAGGAAATATGATTGCTATGGCCAACAGCATGGTTGTCGGGCAGCAAAAAATGGGCGATGACTTTGCAAATGTCGCCAGCGATATGCATGTGATGGTGGGCAGCATGAAAAGCATGAGCCAGGATATGAGCGGACTTGGCCGTCACATAGGCACCATGAACATCAATATGGCAGAAATGAACCAGTCTATGGGCCGCATGAGTAATGACATGGCCGTTATGAATCAGTCTATGGGAGCCATGCGTTATGACATTAATAAATTTACACAACCTGAAAAATTAATGCCTTTCTTTCGATAACAGGCTGTACAGACTTTAGAGCCTCGAAAATAAAAACTTGTTGGATTCTTGTCTGGGTTTTTGACATGTGAAAAGGGTTAGATACAAGGAGTATGCCCCCTTTTCACTTGTTGATCCCTAAAAATATTTTAGATGAACCATTACATATTTTCTGAATTTCCATCCAGAAATTTTGTAATGGTTGCTTTATGTTTGCCTTTCCTCAATAAATGATAGCTTCCATCTTGCTGATTAAACACGGTGAAACACAGGTCTTTCTTCTTTCCGTCCCAACGCAAGCAATATTCACCGTTAGCACTTACCCACCAGTTACCGACCCGACGAACACCATCAGCATCCATCACCCGAGTGACCCTGCCATCAGCTGCATTGAAGGTTTTACAGGTACTATCTTTACCCTGCTGCTCACAATACTGAGTTTTATCAGTAAACAGGGCTTTAACTTCATCTCCGGACAATTGTGGAGAATCACCACTGGCAATGGCCGTGCTGGCATACACCAAAATTCCAAATAGTAAACTTATTAGCTTTAACATTTTATTTTCCTGTATTGATTGGTTTAAAAGATTGCCGAATTGTTGCAAGTTTTAATTTATGTTGCATCGATTGCAACAATGCAATGATTCTGCATCAATTTTACTGGCTAAGTCATTGATTAGACACGCAAGTAAAACTGGCATAGCTTTTGCTGCAATTATCAGACCAATACACTTACTTAGAAAACAGGAGCAAGGCTCTTATTTAAAATTTTTAACCTGAATATTGGGATTTATATTTCAGTACCTTAAACTATTTGGAGAAAAACGATGAAATTAATAAAAGTTGTTGTCTTATCTGGACTATTAGGATTAGTGAGTACATCGGTGATGTCTGCCGATGCCCCTAATTTTTCGGATATGGATGTTAATGGAGATGGTGGCGTAGACACAGCGGAGTTCGCCAAAGGTAAAAATGCGGCTGTTACGAAAACTTTTGCCGAAACGGATGCCGATAACAACGGTAAGATTTCCGAGAAGGAGTATGAAGCGATTAAAGAGCCTGAATGTGACTAATGACAGGTTTCAGCTAACACTGTTAATGATCTGTTACGGAGATCTTTGATTATCATTGTTAATATATGAACGGCCGCAACGGATTTCTGCCGAATTCACACGATTCTTGACGACCGCTATCTGGAGGTGTTGGCAAATCCTGAATTAAAAGTTTTCAATCTGGTTGTAACCACTCAAAATCTACTTTTGAGTGTGTCGCTACGAAAAGATATTAGTACCAAAAAGTATAGGTGAAGGTATTCCTGTCTTTTAACTCTTATGACATTGCACCATCTAAAAAAGAGGGTGCAATGCATTTAGGTTTTGAGAAATATTGATGTTGTGATGACTAAAAGTCTGCCTGTTCAATTTCGAGGTAAGCCTGGCTGATTGTTTTGCCGATTAACTCATCAAAAGTTTCCCAGTGTTTGTATTTATCCAGCGCTTTTACCACTGCTGGTTTCATTTCGAAGTCACTGATTTCCTGTTCATACTGTTGCTGAACGGTTTTATAGAGGATTCTTAAAATATCCAGTGAACTATTAAACATGTCCATACCACCGCTTTGTCCATGACCGGGGATAATGATACCGGGTTTAATTTCTACTGCCTTTTCGCAGGCTTCTATGGTTCTTTTGATATGTCCTTCAGCAGTTCTTGCTAATCGTCCGTTGAACAGGTTGTCGCCTGTGAACAGGGCTTCATTACCGTTCACTGCAATCATAATGTCTGTGTCAGTGTGAGCTATACCGTAATGCATAATATCGAAAGATGTGTCACCGATGATGATTTTGTCAGCATTTTTTATGATGTTATCTGCACTAACGACACGCGTTCCGGCGCTTTTACCTTTAGTGGAATCCAGCATTAACTTTACCCATTCATCACCCGATCCATTAGCTATTCTTTGAATGGTATTAGCATGCGCATAGATAGGAACAGTCGGGTATGCATTGCGAATGGCCTGGTTGCCCAGCCAGTGGTCGCCATGCACATGCGTGTTGAAAACAGCGACAACTGGTTCATCGATTAATTTTTTAATCACTCTGAGTACCATTTCTCCTGACTGAACAGTTCCACCGGGGTCTATCACCACTACTCCTTCGCTGGTTAGGACTATGCCCGGGTTATTCATAAATCCCTTGTTTTCAGGGTTAGGAGTGGTTATCGGGCCGTGAATGACATAAATATTATCGGTTAGTTTGCCTGCTGGATAATCAGCAATTGGGGGGGGGCTTTGATTTCAGCAATAGCAGGTATTATAAAAAGTGTAGCGATTAAAAAACTATAAATTTTATTGAGCATAAGTGTGTGTATTTGTGGCTGAATATAAGATATTAACACAAGATAACTGCAAATATTCACAGCTACAGTCTGTATTATATGAGCCTCTTCTGTTATTTACAGTAAATGACTGGACAATTCTAATAACCTGCTTTTCTTTCAGTTACTAACTGGTGATTTTTCTAGGTTTAAGTTATGAAGCTCTTTTTTATTGGAGGCTATGAACTAATTCTTCTGTTTTTCTATCGCAGCCTGCTGTCTCAGGCTTTCAAGAATTTGTTCAAGTACCTCTGAATCACTATTAAGCTGATAAACCATATAGGCAGGAAGTTTGAATTGTGGACTGTTAGGCATCTGGAACAGCTTACCACTATTGATTAAGGGTTCGGCCATACGTACTGGTACAAAGCATGAACCTCCATTACTCATGATAATCTGTATCCCTAACCAGCCGATATTAACAACCTGTGCCGGACGCTCCATATCAGGGTAGTTGCTGCTATGCTGTGCATAAAAGGCCGGCCCCCAGTCTACATAAATATAATTTTCACCAGGCCAGGGTTTATCGGGGTCGGTCGTCAGCAATACCAGCTTCTCATCAAACAGATGTTGTACATGTATGCCGGGGCTTTGCTGAGGGGTGTACATTAAGGCTACATCCATGGTGCCTTCTATCACCCGTCGCATCAGGTCATCTTCAAAACCAATCTCGCTGCTAATGGAAATATCCGGACTGGTTTGGCGTAGTTCACCGATCCATCGGGGTAAAAAAACCTCCCACAGGGCTATGCGCGCACCAATGGTTATGCTGGCGCGATAACGACTGGGTAAACCTACGTCATGGCGTGCCTGATCCAGTGTCAGAATGAATGCTTTTGCATGGTGAACAAAGCGTTTACCCGCTGGAGTCAGGGTAGCACCCGAACGGTTTCGGGTGAAAAGTGATGTACCAAGATACTGTTCTAATCCCTGGATACGACTGCTCACAGTCGACTGAGTGACATGCAGACGGCTAGCCGCTTCCAGAAAGCTGCCATTTGCAATAACTGCGAGAAATGTTTTGACCTGGTTCATATCCATATTTTTAATATCGGATAATTCGATATTAATGTCAAATAAAATTCGTTTGTCTTATATTAGTTTTCTCTTATAAACTAACTGAAAGATTTTTCTAATTTTAAACAGGAGTTAATTACATGGTCTGCGTTAATGTAAAGATGAAATACAGTGGCTCCCCGTTAAAAAGAACAGCGGTTGAGTTATGGCTTGATGAAAATGATCAGCATGTCGGACCCGTGGCAACAGATCGTACCGGTAAAGCCTGTTTTGAACAGCTATCTGGCAGTGGCAAAGTTTTTGTCGAGGGAGTGGAACGTTACCATGGTCAATTGAATGGTCTAATTGATATCGAGCTGAGAAACCTTACGGAAACAGGAAACAGTTCAGAAGGTGCCGCATCTGTGTCAACTTCAGGCAGCACTGCCTACCCGGGTATGACAACACGCAAAGTCTACGTTGATAAGCGTGAGGTATTGACTGATAGTGAGGGATATCTGGTTGACCCCGCCGACTGGAGTGAAAACTTTGTGCGTGAACAGGCTGAGGTTGAAAATCTTAAATTAACTAAAGAACACTGGGAAGTGATCCGCTTTCAACGTGACTGGTATGACGTGCATGGTACTCAGGCATCAGTCAGGGACATGGTGAAACATTTCCGTTCCCTGTGGGACAACACCAGGGGGAGCAGTCATGCTCTGCATCAACTTTTTCCGCGCGGAGGCCCGCAAAAACAGGGTAACCGTCTTGCCGGTCTGTTACGGGCCAAGGGTGAATTTTGATGTCAAGAATATAAGCCTGGACAGGCTAGTTCTCGCGCTGAATTGATTTATGCGAGTCCAGCTTAGCCTGCTAGCCCGGTATCAAGATAAAGAGTCCTCAATAAAATTTTACACAAGGTGGTATATGCATATTTCAGAGTTTCTGGATCTAATAGGATTTAGTCGTCACAAATTTAATTTATGGGAAAATGTTATTTCAACAGCAGGTGGGTTTCTCGGGATTTTTGGAATCTTAATGACGAGTCACTGGTTACTTGACCCTGAAGTGGCAGTATTAATTATTCCCTCTATGGGAGCCACTGCAGTTCTGCTTTTCGCAGCACCGCATGCGCCATTTTCGCAACCCTGGAATGTGATTGGCGGCCATGCTTTCTCCGCTATTGCTGGTGTTGCCTGCTGGCAATTAATTCCAGATTATACTATCGCCGCATCAGCCAGCGTTGGACTGGCGATAGGTGTTATGTATCTGACACGCTGCATACATCCACCAGGGGGGGCCACAGCACTGGCAGCAGTTATTGGTACAGAGAAGCTGCACAATCTCGGGTTTAGTTATGAGTTTCAACCGGTATTGCTGAATGCGTTCACCATTTTACTGGTAGCAATAATCTTTAACGCAATGTTCAAATGGAGGCAATATCCTGCTCATCTACATACAAAGAGGCAGCAGGTTAAACAGATACCGGCTGAGTACGGGCCGATTAATCATGAAGACTTCGTGTATGCCTTAAGCCATATCGATACCTATGTCGATATTGATGAAGATGATTTAATTAAAATTTATAATCTGGCGACAAAAAGACATGTAGCGGTAAGTCTTTCCTGAGCCCTGATGTCGTGCGTTACCTGGTTGTATTGTTTTTCAAATCTTTCACGCTTTTGCAAAAAAATCAGCGCTAAAGCTTTAGATAGGTGCCTGGACAACTTACTTGAATTGCTATGAAAGACTGGTTTTTAAAAAATCTCGGGGATGCCATGCTGGCCTATGACCAGCTTAGCGATCTGCAGGAAATTATCTCATCAGCAATTTTGAATTCGGACAAATGCCATGATATGGCTGCATTTACTCGGCATGAATCGGAAGGTCGACTCCATTGCGAAGTAAAAATCTACTTTTCCCCGGATTGTTCGACAGTGGCAAGAGCGGTTAATGCGGAACCCTGCGAGAAACCCTCTCCGGATGGACTGGGTATATTAGCCGGCTCTGAAGATTCCTGGCTGATACATTTCCCGGAGCATACTCACTAGTGCTAATATCGCCGCTCGCTATTTATTATAAGTTATATCTTTACTACACACTCAACCGGTTTTTCAGATCAAAATTTTCGACATCAGGCACTGGGTTGCGCACCATCCATCACCTCATTAAATCTATTGGCCTGTATGTCGGTTATATAAATACACGCCCGTCGAAACATGTCTTCCATATCAGAGGTAAGTGTGTCGATTATTTCCTGGCCACTAACTGTCGACAAGGATGTAGAATACGCTGTTAACACTGAAAACAGGGTAATAAGGATCTGTAATAATGAGTTTTATTGATTGATGAGAAAAATATTTGCGGTTAAGCAGGTGCCACAACTTGAGTGGAGTTCTGCAAGCCCTTTAAATTTTCGCCCCAGGATAAAAACTATTTTTTATCTGAATCTGGGACTGATACTTTTTGGACTGGGTGAATCACTGATGATTACCAGTGGTGCGGGAGTCAGTCCATGGACGGTTCTAGCACAGGGAATCGCTTTTAATACTAACTGGAGCATAGGCTTTGCAACTATGGTGGTCAGCTTCCTGATCCTGATACTATGGATACCGTTATCTCAGAAGCCGGGGGTTGGCACAATTCTGAATGCATTAATCATAGCCTTGATGATCGATTTCAGTTTGGCCTGGTTGCCTTATCCTGAAGACCTCGGTTGGCAGCTCGCTCAGGCCACTCTGGGTATTTTAATCGTAGGTATCGCATCGGGCATTTATCTAACTGCCAATTTAGGTGCAGGTCCAAGAGATGGATTAATGACGGGATTGCAAAGAGTAACAGGTTTACCGATCGCAACTGTCCGAATCACGATGGAAGTTACGGTTGTCACTGCCGGCTGGTATTTGGGCGGAATGGTGGGGGCAGGTACTTTGTTATTTGCCCTGGGTGTAGGGCCAAGTGTCGCGCTGGGGATTTTGCTGGTGAAAAAAAATCTCTAAGAGCCGAAATCGTTGATGTGAAAAAATGCTCTAAGTTCGGTTTAACTAAACAGGGATACAAATTAACAGTAATCAACTGGATGGTTATCGTTTTAGTCTGAGTGAATTGGCTAACCCGGAAACCTGAGAAATAATGACTTTACATGGTGATGACATCTTATCGATTGAAATAAATCCATTACTAACTTACAAAAAACAGGAAGGAATTAATGAAATATAGATTAGTCTGTAACAGGAAGTAATTTTGATAAGAGGCAAAGACTACTTATTCGACTTGTTTTTTTCGATGAAGACTTCATCCCGCCAGTTTTCACCCAGCTTTTCTTCTATATAATCTCTGATTAATTTCCTGACCATCTGCGATGGTGTTACATCATCACTATTACATAGCTTCTCAAAAGTAGTTTTCTTCTTAGGGTCAATCAATAACGTTAGTCGTGCTGTTCTATTTTCCATAAATTATGCCTGGAGTGTAATCATATGATAATCAGTTTAACATTTTTAGTGGCTGACGATAGAGGACGATGGGTGAAAATTATTAAAAAATGAAAATCATTTCCAGGTAAAAATTGATGGAAATATGGCTAGCTCGAATGATTCATAGGTACGCTGCGTTATTTTGAAAATCGATCTATAAAACAAAAAGTTACATGACTTTTAACCCTTTTGCTTACTGTTCAGTTTGTGCTTTTCAGTTTTGTAGCTCATTTGGCTTCATAGCTCGTCTAATCCCTCGCAAACCATAGCGATGGCTTTGCTTTACTCTCGATTGAACGATCTATCTCGCCAACTGGGTTACAAACTCTGAAAACCTGTGAAATTTTCTGGCTAGCTGTAGCCTGTTCTGAAAAAGGGTATTCTGACATTATCATAAAGTTTGCCAGTATTGGGAGATACTATTCATATGTTAATTTAATTAACATTGAATGCGTATATCATTGTAATTATAATACAGTACGAATAACTACTCTGAAAGTTTCCCGGGAATCTAAAATGCCCCATCGTGCCCATTTGTTCTCCCTGCGCATTGGCCATGCACTGCGTGAGAGTTTATTACAGGAAACTTATTCTGTTAGGCGGTTCTGGAAAGATGTCATGGCCGGGCTAACCGTAGGAATTATCGCCATCCCTCTGGCGATGGCCTTAGCAATTGCCAGCGGCGTAGCCCCGCAATATGGACTTTACACCGCTATCATTGCGGGTTTTCTTATTCCGCTTATCGGTGGTTCCCGTTTTAGCATCTCCGGCCCGACTGCGGCTTTCGTGGTCATCTTATTCCCTATAGCGCAAAAGTACGGTTTAGGTGGTTTACTGGTTGCCGGTTTAATGGCAGGCGGAATCTTGATTGTTATGGCTGGACTACGTTTGGGTCGGCTTATCGAGTATATCCCCGAATCCGTGACGATTGGCTTCACTGCCGGAATAGGAGTGGTGATTGCCACGCTGCAAATCAAAGATGCTCTTGGTTTAAACATCACGGCGGTGCCTGAACACTATGTGGAAAAAGTTTGGCAATTGATGCAAGCGGTGCCCAGCGCGCAATGGTCGAGTGTCACGGTGGCGATAGCTACCTTCTGTATCATGTTGTTGTGGCCACGCTTAAAAACACCCATTCCGGCTCACTTACCCGCGCTACTGGTGGGAACATTCCTGGCCATGGGATTGAGCACAATCGATGTTAACTGGACAGTCGATACCATTGGTTCACGCTTCAACTACATACTGGCCGACGGCTCGACCGGGCATGGAATTCCCCCAATCATGCCAGCTTTTGAATGGCCCTGGAATCAGCCTGGACCCGATGGCGATCCCATTACCTGGACCTGGCAAACTGTTTCAGATTTATTGCCTTCTGCATTCGCCATTGCGATGCTTGGCGCAATCGAATCCCTGTTGTGTGCGGTAGTGCTTGATGGTATGTCGGGCAAGCGTCACAGCGCCAATAGCGAGCTTTTAGGTCTGGGAATTGGCAATGTAGTCACTCCATTTTTTGGTGGGATTACCGCCACAGCAGCGATCGCGCGTTCCACCGCAAATTATCGCGCTGGTGCTCAATCTCCCGTATCGGGCATAATTCACGCAGTCGTTGTGCTTCTAGGTCTGGTGTCCCTCGGAGATATATTGTCTTATCTGCCTATGGCTGCCATGGCAGCTTTACTGGTTATGGTGGCATGGAATATGAGTGAGGCGCCCAAAGCTATGCATCTGCTAAAAACAGCACCACTTAATGAAGTCTGGGTATTTATCAGCTGTTTTTCTCTGACCGTGTTGTTCGACATGGTGATAGCCATTACCGTCGGCATAGTCATGGCGGCATTACTGTTTATGAAAGAAATTGCTGAAATGACCAAAGTCACAGACATCAGCGATAATCATCGAATGGTTCCAGAGCCATTGGCAGAGGGCTGGAACGTTTTCAAAATAAGCGGACCGCTTTTTTTTGCCGCAGCAGATCGAATTTTTGGTGAGCTAGCGATGCTTTGTGAAAATAAGAAAGGTATCATTCTTTACCTGGACGGTGTGCCTATCCTTGATGCTGGCGGTCTGTCTGCGCTGAATAAACTGATTGCTAAATGCGCGAATACTAACACCAGAATATTCCTCGCGGATCTGCAGTTTCAACCGCTTAAAACGCTGTCGCGAGCCAACGTAAAACCCATCGATAATGTATCTTCTTTTTACCCCTCATTGATTGAGGCTTTAGATCATGCACCACAGTCAAAATTAAATGAAAGGTAATCACCACTTACCAGGTGCAAACGTATGAGATTATCGAGAGCACAGCAGAGATCTGTGAGCAAAAACTTCATCGAAGCAGAGTTGATGCGTAGCCCATCTAATAATATAGAATGGTTCATCATGTTGCATAAACGAACAGGAAAGAGTTACATGTTACTCAATGACGATGACTCTATTATTGTATCCGATGACATTGAGCGACTGTTATCGATAATCAAGAATCTGGGGTTCAGACAAATGACTGTTAATATCTAACATGAAGTCTGCCCAGTCAGGCGCTAATAAAGCAGTTCCTGACGCGCCTGTATCATGATTGAGTAAATTTTTTGCATTTTGTGCAGTCAGGCATAATGTCAGGCTATTTACCACCTTTGTAAATGAGGAACTGCATGGAGTAATAAGGTCAAACGAGTCAAAATCATAGAAACCGAGTAATAGCTGGAAGCTGGACGCAGCATTGTCGTTTGGCACATCAAAACCTGGCTTTTATACCTGACCAATTCCGAGAAAAGGCATGATAGATAAATAAAGTATAAAAAGAATTATAGCCTGAAGACTAATAAACTGAACAGGTCGCTTTAATAGTCATTGAAAAAAAGTTTCAAACTCACCTTTATCTATTTTCTGCTGTGTTTCCAGTCTTATTCGCTGGCTTCTTTTAAGCTGGTATTCATCAATTAGTTGTTTTGCCTGAATACATTGAGCTTCATCATTTAACCAGAGTGCGTGCAGGGATATCTCCCAGTTGCCGGCAGGTGACTCGTAAAAATCTATTTTATTTTCAGTTAGCAGGTTTTTTTATCATCGGTTTCGTCATCAGGCACAGATTTAAGTTTAAAAATAAGTTTAGCCATTATCTGTTTGTTTCTTTAGAAGGAGTATGGCCAGAATTATATCTGCTGAACTTTGTATTGCAGCATAAATACAGAATTTCAGTTATCCCTGTATTAATGATGCAGGTTCTGACTTTGATTGATTGCAGAATCTATCGCTGCAAATAGACTCTCCGGGTTGGCTTTACCTGTTTCCGCCAGTTGTAATGCAGTACCATGATCAACCGATGTCCGGATGATGGGTAAACCCAGTGTGGTGTTAATTGCATGATTAAAACCCACATGTTTTAAAACCGGTAACCCCTGATCGTGATACATCGCTAATATCGCGTCAGCATCTTTTAGCGATTCATTGGTAAACACAGTGTCTGCAGGGTAGGGGCCGGAAACATTTATGCCCTGCTGTTTCATGAAATTGATTACCGGTGTGATAATTTCGATTTCTTCACGCCCGAGATAGCCGCTTTCACCGGCATGTGGGTTTAACCCGCAAACTTTGATATGAGGCTGCTGTAAAGCAAATTTACGCGATAAATCATCATGTAATATCTGAATTATCTGTTTTAGTTCTGTGGTATTGATCGCCGCTGGAACTTCACTTAATGGTAAATGAGTCGTAGCCAATGCGACACGTAACGAGCCGGCTGCCAATAGCATGACCGGTTTTGGTGATTGACAGAGTTCGGCCAGGTATTCTGTGTGACCACTAAAAGAGATTCCAGCCTGGTTGATAATGTCTTTCTGAATCGGTGCTGTGACCATGGCGTCAAACTCACCGTTTAAACAGCCTTTGCAGGCAGCATCGAGTGTATCCAGTACATAACGGGCATTTTTTGTATTCAGTTGTCCGGCAATGGCCGGGGTTTTTAACGCGATATGAATAAACTCTAAAGAATCCTCTGGTGCTTTATTATCAGCTTGATAGGCCTGAAGCTTAATCGGTTTATTTATTTTAGCGGCACGTGATAGCAGTAGTTCCTGATCACCGATTAAAACTAATCTGGCGGCAAATTTACTACGGTTTATAAATGCCATCAGCTCTGGCCCGATTCCAGCCGGTTCGCCACTGGTTATAGCTATTACAGGTAATTTATTCATCGGTTTCAGGCGTCGGTAATGATTTTGACGAATGCCTGGTCCCGTAATCGTTTTTGCCATAGCTCAAGAACTTCTCGCTCTTTCTGTTTCTGTAACTGTTCTCTGACTTTACTGCGTTTACTTTCGTCGGTTTCGTCTACTTTTTTTCTATCCTGTACCTGTAGAAAATGCCAGCCGTACCTGGAACGGAAAACTTCACTGGTCTGTCCGGTTTTTGTCGCCAGTAGCGCTTTTTCAAATGCTGGTACCATGGTGCCCTGAGTAATCCAGCCGAGATCTCCTCCGAGGCCTTTTGATCCGGGGTCATCGGAATATTTTTTAGCAAGTTCGGCAAAATCGGCACCCTGTAAAAATTCTTCACGTATTTTTTCCAGTTTTTGTTGAGCCTGTTCATTACTCATTAATTCATTGGGTGTGATTAAAATATGTCGGGCCCTGGATTGTTCAACGATAACCTGTTCGCTGTCACGCTTGTCTACAAGTTTTACGACGTGAAAACCACTCGCGCTGCGTATTGATTCACTGATTTCTCCGACTTTAATGTTTTGGATAAGCTCGGAAAAAATACTCGGTATTTCTGCCAGTTTACGCCAGCCCAGATCTCCTCCCTCAATAGCATTAGAGCCTGCAGAGTATTCAGCAGCCATCAGCGTAAAACTTGCTCCTTTTTTTAATTTCTGAATTATGTCTTCAGCTTTAATTCTAGCCTCGGTAACCTGTTCGCTGCTGGCTCCATCTGGCAAGGCAATGAGTATGTGAGAGAGTCTGTATTCCAGAGAATTCGTATCGCTACCATTACGCGTGATAAAATCATCTACTTCCTGATCGGTGATGTCGATATTTTGTCTGGCATAACTGTTTTTAATGGTGTTGATGAGCATTTCACTTTTTACATCTTCTCTAAAAACGTTGTATTCGAGTCCTTTGGCAAGTAGCAGCTGACGAAATTCTGCAAGCGTTTTATTATTTCTTTTGGCCAGGTTTTGCATAGTATCATTGAGTTGAGTCTCGGTTATCTTGACACCCCTGTTTTCAGCCTCCTGAATAAGGATAGATTTGACAATGAGTAACTCCAGAACCTGTCTATTCAAAGTTGTAGAAGCGGCTAGTTGTTGTCCTTTGGCGCTATATTCTTCTCGAATACGGGTTACTTCCCGGCTTAATTCAGAGTTTGTAATTACATTATCTTCCACTATGGCGATAATTGAATCTATGTAACCGGCCGGGGCTGGAGCCTGGGCCTGGGCCGCAGAGTAGCTACAGCACAAAAGTAAACTGAAGATAAGTGATTTCATGAGTATTGCTTCATAATTAAAAATTGATAAGTATAGTTTCGGACCTTGAGGGGTTGTTAGCTGGATAAATCAAAAAATCATAAATAGATGCCGGTTAAAACTGAGCCTGATAACCAAGGATATCATCTTCCAGTAAAGAGTTTATATCTTTTCCTGCACTGCTAAGGCCTTTAAAGGTCATTTGAAAATACACGGCCCTGTCTACTTCTTCAAAATTATCATCACTGCTTTCTTCATACAATACCTTAAAACCCCAGCAGCAACTTTCGTAAAACAGCCCGAGCAGGTTTTGCACCGGCATGTTATGAATTAGTGACAGTTGCTGCTTGGCGACAACAGTCCAGTTCATGTTCAATGGATAGACAAAAGATAAGGTCGTTTGTTCCAGAGTATCCTTGCGCAGATGATATTCAATATTAAAAACCTGCTTAGCAGATTGTTTGCGGATGGAAATGTCGGTTTGGGTAGATACCTTTTCGAGCTGATCATAAACCGAGGCCAGTTGAATATTCCACTGCGGTTGCGGTTTGAAATTAATAACGGTCATTAAGCTTGATTTGTCCCGCTCTTCGATAGTAGAACTCAGGCTGACCTTACGGTTTTCTGCATAATAAGCCTGTCCAATGCTGGCACTGAAAAACTCTCTGTGACTATCATCCAGTAAACGGGTTGTTATACCAAGACTGATTTGTCGGGTATCACCAATTCTATCGGCACCTGAAAAACGGTTATTGATGAACAGGTTGTTATAACTGTCAGCTAACAGTGCGGTATCAAAATCAGGTATATCTGATTGGTCTTCAAAAGGTACATAAAGAAAATACAGGCGTGGTTCCAGCGTTTGTACCCAGTTTTTAGTGTTATTTGCCTGACGTTCAAAGATCAAGCCGCTATCTATACTAAACAGTGGCAGGCTACGCTCCAGGCTGTTCAGGTCATTAAGGTTGTTATCTAATGAATATCTGGTGTAATCAAGTTGCAGCGCCGGTTTTATAAAATAATAGCTATCTTCCAGCGGGTAGCTGATGACCGGTGCAATATGCAGGCGGTTCCCGGTGATCCCCTCTTCTTTATCGAATTGAACCCATTCATTTTTCCACTCTACTGTAAGTACATCATTTTCAGCTGAAAATATTCGATCCAGCCTGAGTCTGGGAAGACGTTTATAGGGACTTTCAGAGATCGTTTTGTCGGCATCGGTTATCTGGTATTGTTCAAACAGTATTTGCATGGACCAGTCCGCTAGCAGGCCGTCGATGGTGACCGAACTTTTAAGGTAGTCGATATCTTCGATGGTGTCTACATGGTCAAAATCTTGCAAAAACTCGGTGTCTGAAACACGTTGAATCAAGATAGATGAATGAAAATCCGCTGACAAATCTATCTGATGATTCCAGCGTCGATACCAGCGATCACCTTCAGTCAGATCGTCATCCATCCATGACAGGTTTAGCTGACCCTCATTATTATTAAATAGATAGCGGTTTTCGGTATTGAGCTGGAACCCGCGGTTACTGTACCAGATTGGTGTTAATGTCATGTCGGCATTTTCAGCCTGGTTCCAGTAAAACGGTAAAGCCAGTTGAGTGCCGGCAATGTTTGAACTTGATATGGTAGGAGCGAGTAGACCGCTCATGCGGCGGTTATCGATTGGAAACTGGAACCATGGAAAGTAAAAAACGGGAATATCCTGAATGCGTAAAACGGCATGTAAAGCAGTTCCCTGACCACTCTGTTGATCCAGTGTCAGTTTACTGGAGTCTAAAGACCATGCGTTGCTGTCCGGATCACAGGTTGTGTAAGACACGTTATATAGTTCACGTTGACTTGCATCGAGCTGGATAATTTTAGCAGCAGAGCCACGCAGGTGGTTTTCATATAACTGGAAATCCACCTGCTTGAACAGACCTGTATTGTTTTCATTATCCAGTTCTATGCTGTCAGCATTAAACCTGAATAGTGAATCGGAAAAGCTTATGTTTCCGCTGGCAGAAAGCAGGTTTGTAACTTTATCTAGTTGGATTAAATCGGCACCTATTTTCTGTGTGCTTCTGGTTAACTCGACATTGCCGCTAAATTCTAAAGAATGGTCATTTTCACTGAATAACTGGTCTGCAAAAATTTCAGTTACTTGCTGTTTGCTTTGATTTTCGGATTGTTTTGTGATGACAGGCACCGAACAATAACCCCAGTCCGCTGCGGTGAAACCTGAAACGGGTAAAATAATCGCTATAAAAAATAATAAGGTGCGTAATTGAGCGAGCAAGAGTGACGTTTGGCAGTATTTAAAAAGGATGGATTTTGGCATAGTCAGCGAATGACAGCGAGAAAAGAATAGCGTATTTATTTAAATTGAGTATGAATTATGCGAATTTTTATCCAGGTTAAAGCAGATCGATACTGATAGTTGTTTGATTTTGAGTAAGCGTACATCTATGTAAAAGGCTTAAATGGGTGGAATTCCACCCAAAATAAAAACTGGTATTACAGCTAGTAACTTTTAATTAGTTGAAATTTCAGTTGGTTAGAGATGTTTGTAGCATTTTTAACTTTCTGGCACATCACGTGCATAACTAGTTAGGTTCGGTCTGCAAAATCATGTGGACGACATAACCATAATTCTGGAGAAAACACATGCGTAAAGCACTATTAGGTTTAGCAGTTACATCTGTTCTGGCAGTATCCAGCACTTCAGCCCTGGCAAATTGTGATCCGGGTGAAATTGTCATCAAGTTTAGTCATGTGACAAATACCGATAAACATCCGAAAGGCATTGCTGCTTCTATACTGGAAAAGCGCGTTAATGAAGAGATGAACGGTAAAGCATGTATGCAGGTTTTCCCTAATTCAACTCTGTATGATGATAAAAAAGTACTGGAAGCCATGTTGAATGGTGATGTGCAACTTGCTGCACCTTCTTTGTCCAAGTTTGAAAAGTTCACCAAGAAATTCCGTATCTTCGATTTACCGTTTGTATTTGAGGATGTCGCTGCCGTTGATCGTTTCCAGAATTCTGAAGATGGTGAAAAACTTAAGAATTCCATGCAACGTCGTGGTCTGAAAGGTCTGGCATTCTGGCATAATGGTATGAAACAGATGTCAGCTAGTCGACCTCTGATTTTACCGTCTGATGCCAAAGATTTAAAGTTTCGTGTACAGGCTTCTGATGTGCTTGTGGCACAGTTTGAGCAATTAGGAGCCAGCCCGCAAAAAATGTCTTTCAAGGAAGTTTACGGTGGTTTGCAAACCAAAGTAATCGATGGGCAGGAAAATACCTGGTCGAATATATACGGTAAAAAATTCTTTGAAGTACAGGATGGTGTGACCGAAACCAATCATGGAATACTTGATTACCTGGTGGTGACTTCTGACAAATGGTGGAATGATTTACCGAAAGATGTGCGTAACCAGTTAGCCACTATTTTAAAAGAGGTGACTGACGCAAGAAATGGAGAGTCTTCAAGAGTTAATAAGACTAATAAGGAAAACATTATCAAAGCGGGTGGAGTTGTTAGAACGCTAACTCCTGCACAGCGTCAGGCATGGGTTGATACTATGAAACCAGTCTGGAAAAAATTTGAAAAAGATATTGGTAAAGATTTGATGGATGCTGCTTTAAAGGCTAATAAGTAAGGCCTTTTTCACCACGAAGAACACGAAGTGCGCGAAGCAAGAGAAGTTAAATCCGGGTAACAAACCTGGTTCATATTTGTTGACGTCTCATCAATAGTTTATGAAACAATAATCTTCTTCGTGTCCTCTGTGGTCTTCGTAGTGCATAATTGCTAACTATTATAATAATCAAAGGGGCAAGCCATGGTTCACCAACCGACTACCAGGCTCGGACAGATAATTGATAATATTGAAGAAACCAGTATTGCGGTCTGTCTGGGTTTAATGACACTCATTACTTTTGCTAATGTCATTGCACGTTACACTTTTAACAGTAATATTTTGTGGGCTCTCGAGTTGACAGTGTTTCTATTTGCCTGGCTGGTATTGATGGGAGCTTCTTACGCAGTAAAAAAACATATTCATATCGGCGTAGACGTCGTAATTAACATGGTGTCGCCACAGGCGCGTAAATTCCTTGCCATTCTGGCTGTCATCGCCTGCCTGAATTTTTCTGTTATGTTGTTGATAGGTTCTTGGGATTACTGGTATCCCTTTGTCACAGAACGTGCCTGGCTGGAGACCGAAGATATTCCAATGCCGGAAAGTTTCATGTTTCTGGCTGACTGGCTAAATGAAGGTGAACGCTATGAGAAAATACCGCGTTTTATTCCATATATGGCTTTGCCATTAGGTATGGCTTTATTGACCTTTCGGTTTTTACAACTCGGTTGGCAAATTCTTAAAGGTGATCTCGATAAGATAATAGCCAGCCACGAAGTGGAGGATGAACTGGAAGAGTCCATCGACTACGAACAGGAAGTTGTTTTTTCAGCTGATAAAAAGGAGAAACTGTAATGGCTATTGTTTTCCTTTTTTCAATGGTCATCGGGCTCATGTTGATCGGCGTACCAATCGCTGTTTCTCTGGGTCTTTCCAGTATTATCTTTTTAATGATTCATTCAGATGCTTCGCTGGCATCGGTGGCTCAGACGTTATTTTCAGCCTTTGAAGGTCATTACACCTTATTGGCAATACCCTTCTTTATCCTGGCATCCGTGTTTATGTCGACCGGTGGCGTAGCGCACCGGATTATTCGTTTTGCGATAGCAGTGGTGGGGTCATTTCGTGGTGGACTGGCCATGGCATCGGTATTTGCCTGCATGATGTTTGCGGCTTTATCCGGATCTTCTCCGGCAACAGTAGTCGCCATAGGGTCAATCGTTATTGCCGGTATGGTACAGGTAGGTTACACCAAAGAATTTGCTGCCGGGGTTATCTGTAATGCCGGTACTTTAGGCATATTAATTCCGCCTTCAATCGTGATGGTAGTGTATGCAGCTGCGACCGATGTCTCTGTCGGTCGAATGTTTCTGGCAGGCGTAATTCCCGGTTTAATGGCAGGCGGAATGTTGATGCTGGGTATTTACATAGTGGCGCGTTATAAAAACTTACCTGCACAACCCTGGGCTGGCTGGAGTGAAGTGTTTGCTTCCGCACGCGATGCCGTCTGGGGTTTATTATTAATCGTGATTATTCTGGGTGGTATTTACGGAGGTATTTTCACCCCTACCGAAGCTGCCGCCGTTGCCGCTATCTATGCTTTTTTTATCGCCAATTTTATTTACCGTGATATGGGACCTTTTAAACACAGGGGCAAAGGTGGTTTGATGTTGCTGTGGCGCGGCCTTTCGGTTTTCTGGCACAAAGATACTAAACAAAGCCTGTTTGAAGCTGGCAAACTGACCATCATGTTATTGTTTATTATTGCCAATGCACTCATTTTAAAACATGTACTGACTGAAGAGCGCATTCCGCAAATGATCACCGAAGCGATGTTATCTGCCGGCTTTGGCCCTATTATGTTTCTGGTCGTAGTCAATGTTTTATTGTTGATTGGCGGGCAGTTTATGGAACCTTCTGGCCTGTTGATTATTGTAGCGCCACTGGTATTTCCAATTGCCATTGCGCTCGGAATTGATCCTATTCATCTGGGCATCATCATGGTTGTGAATATGGAAATAGGCATGATTACGCCTCCAGTAGGGTTAAATCTATTCGTTACGGCTGGTGTGGCTGGTATGTCGATGTTGAGTGTCGTCAAAGCAGCAGCACCCTGGTTGGGAATCATGTTTCTATTCCTGATTATTGTGACATACGTACCGTTTGTGTCGACCTGGTTACCTACATTAATGATGGGCCCTGAAATAATCACCAAGTAATAGCCCAGGTTTAATGTAAGTAATTTATGCAGCCTGATAAACATTCGTAACGATTAAATTTAATATAACCATTTGCGGGATATTTAGATGAACCCAGAAATAAAAACCATACTGTATGCAACTGATATGGGAGATCATATGCGTCCGGTTTTCCGTTTTGCACTGGAACTAGCCAGAAAGCACAAGGCTAAAATAGTCATGTTGCATGTGATGGAACCACTCAATTCCGGAATTCTAACAGCCATAGATATATACATGCCGAAGATTAAATCAAAGGAAGTGCTTCAGGATGGCATGCATAAAGTACTGGGTAAAATGCAAAAGCGACTGGAAAAATTTTGTGAAGATGAAAAAGAAATCCATCCGGATGATTGTGAATATATTTCTAAAGTGAAAGTAGTCAGCGGCAGATCTGCCGAAACCATCATTCATCAGGCGGATAAGTTGGGTGTGGATTTGATTGTGGTTGGATCACATACCGATCCTTCTATTCGTTCCAGCCTGTTAGGGTCTACCGCACGTAACGTGACACAGTTATCCAGAAGGCCGGTGCTTGTAGTGCCAGTGTATGAGTAGTTAAAAGTTAAAAGCATTCACCACGAAGACACGAAGAGCACGAAGGGACATTAATTGTTTGGGTATGCGTTTAGTTGATTACAGCTGAGCTTTAGCCATCTCAGGTTATACAGGAGAATGATATCTCGAAAAGAAGCAAAGATAAGGCGCAATAAGTTTATTAAGCCTGATAAATCAGTCTTTTTTTCTTTGCGTTCGCTGCGCCTTTGCGAGAGTACAGTTTTTTATACTGATACTTTCAGCTGCTAATAAAAAATGATAACCGGCTGAGTATCCAGGGTAATCCGGGTACCTTTAACTTTCATGCCTTGACTTCGTGAGCTTCGTGAGCTTCGTGTTCTTCGTGGTGAAAAAACCTTTATAATGAATTATTTCACAAAAGGTCATCTTTGTTGACTTATGTGACCTTGTCACAGTGTAATCGATCCGTAACGTTAGTATATTAGCATTAACTTATTGTTGATTTTACGAGGTTACTTTTATGGAAAGAGCTGAATATTATAATCGTCTCTTATTATGGATTGTTATTGGAGGAGGTCTTACCCTTAATGTTTTAGGAGGTTTGATTGCATATTTGTGGTTCTAGTGTAGTTTCTTTAACTACACTAGTGTAGTGTTTTAAACTGCATTATGAAATGGAAGATTCTGACGAGCC
>CALCSG010000454.1 GCA_937894085.1 uncultured Gammaproteobacteria bacterium
TACCATAACAATTCAGGTTGCACGAACCTTGGATCCGCACAAACGCAGCTACCGGGGAAAACTACACCAGGCATTCCGAGCACTGCAACTGGAGTGGCATTTTAGCAAACAACAGATACTTGATTTTTATCTAAATTATGTACCTTTTGGCGGGCCGGTAGAAGGTGTTGCCGCCGCCAGTTATATGTACCTGGATAAGTCACCCGATCAACTGACACATGCCGAAGCGGCACTGCTTGCCGTACTACCTCAACGCCCGAGTTATTACCGGCCGGATCGTTATCCACAACGCGCTCAACTGGCGAGGGATAAAGTACTAAACAGGTTGAAAGATGTCTGGCCACAACAGGTCATCGACGAAGCCCGGCAGGAACCGGTGGTTGCTGTATTTCACGCTCAACCAAATACGGCACCGCTGTTTTCCCGATTTGCCAGACAGCAAAAACCCGATCAGGCCGTCATCAAAACTACTTTAAACCTGGATCTTCAGCAGCAGATTGAAAGCTATACCAGGCAGCAGGTTTCACAATTACCACGCGGCAGTTCCATCGCGGTTTTAATTGTTGATCATAAAACTATGCAAATTAAAGCCTATGCAGGTTCGGCTGATTTCACCGATCAACAACGCTTTGGACACGTTGATATGGTGCAGGCTACCCGTTCACCGGGCTCCACACTAAAACCATTTTTATATGGACTGGCCATTGACCAGGGATTAATCCATTCCCAAAGCCTGTTAACTGATGCACCGCAGCAGTTTGGCGAATACCAGCCACATAATTTTAGTGGTGGATTTAACGGGCCGGTAAGCGTCAGTGAAGCCCTGCAACGTTCATTGAATATTCCCGCCGTACAGGTTTTAAAGGCTCTGGGCACTCATAATTTCAGTAACACCTTAAACAATGCAGGAATCACATTAAACACACCGCAACAGGCAAACCTGTCGATGATTCTGGGTGGAACCGGCACCTCATTATGGCAACTGGTTAAAGCCTACTCGGCGCTGGCGAACCATGGACAGGTTGCAGAACTGGTCTGGGAAATGCCACCTTCAGAAAGTCCTCCGAACACAGGTTCCCGTTATCTATTAAGTGATGGATCAAGCTGGATTATTCGTTACATACTCAGCCAGCAGAAACGTATGGATCAACTCAATTTGAATCGCTCACGTTATCAGCAACATGATCTCGCCTGGAAAACTGGCACCAGCTACGGTTTTCGTGATGCCTGGGCGATCGGCGTAAATCAGCAATATACACTGGGGGTGTGGGTTGGCCGCCCTGATTCAACCCCGGTACCGGGTTATTTTGGCGCCAATAGCGCTTCCCCCATGTTGATGCAATTACATAATTTTCTGGCCGAAAAACAAACCGATTTAATATCCGAAAAACCTGATTCGGTTAAGCAGGCTACTATCTGCTGGCCACTCGGTACACTGTCCGAAAAAACTGACCGTCAATATTGCTTTAAAGAATTTGAAGCCTGGTTATTGAATGATCACGCCCCACCTACTCTGGCAAACAATCAGCAGCCCGAAACTTCTGTTAACCCTTATCAATACTGGATCAATAATAACGGTGAACGGGTTCAACCGGCATGCAGTAAAACAGAAATGAGTAAAGTTAGTGTAGCCTTATGGCCGCTTAGAGTAGAACCCTGGATAGACAACAGTCAACAAGGAAAAAATGCTATTGCAAACTGGTCAGAAAATTGTAAAAAGCAGAACTCATTACAGGATTATCGTGAGCTACACATTCAGAATATCAAAGACTCGATGCAGATAGTAAAAGCAGGACAGCAGGCCTCAGCCCCCTCTATTCCACTAACAGCAATAGGAGGCAGTGGACAGTTACAGTGGTATATCAATGGCTTACCCTATCCTGATAACGAGCGGCAAAATCCACATAGTTATCAACTTAATAAAGCCGGCTCTTATCAGATAGCAGTCGTCGACAGCGTCGGAAATATCGACCGTGTTGAGATTGAAGTAATTAACCGATAAAAAATGGCTTTAACTTTTGGAGCCAAACTCGTTAATATTCAAAGAAAATGATTTGTTATCGGTAGCAACCAGCCCAACTTCACTGACATACCGGTAAGATATATCGCTAATAATGACATTTGAATCAATGACATTCACGATATAGCCACTCTCTGCAAGGTCTATGATAGTTATTCGTGTTTCGATTTTTTTTACATACATTGCTGACTTAGTGTCATAGACGAATGCAAAACCTTCAAGTCGACAACAGCTGCCATCAGCTACAATGACTTCACCCAAAAAGTGACGCCTGGTAGAACTTTCATAAAGAGCCCTGTAAATAACATGGACTTTATCGCCTTTCTCAATAATCATATTGTTTCTCTAAATTGGACACATTACACACATATACAGTCCCGCAGAACTCAATGGCTTAAGGAGTTTTTCAGGTGCTTCTGTGCTCGACTCTGGAATCTAGCCTTTTTAGTTAAATTCCACAATACAAAAATTATTTCCAGAACTCGGTAACCTTTAAATATTAGCAATCACCGAATTCAGCAGTTCACAGGGACGCATCACGCTGGAGGCAATCTCGCTATTCGGATGATAGTAGCCAGCCAGGTCAACCGCTTTACCCTGTACCGATAACAGGTCATTCACAATAGCTGCTTCATTGTCTGTCATCTGTTTTGCGACAGGTTCAAATATTGCTTTTAGTTCAGCATCAACATTCTGCGCTGCTAAAGCCTGTGCCCAGTACATTGCCAGGTAAAAATGACTGCCTCGATTGTCCAGCTCTCCGGTTTTACGTGATGGCGATTTGTTAGTATTCAGAAATTGGGCATTCGCCGTATTTAAAGCATCTGCTAATACCTTAGCTTTCGCATTTCCGGTCTTCTGCGCCATATCTTCCAGCGATACCGCCAGTGCCAGAAATTCTCCCAACGAATCCCAACGCAGATGATTTTCCTCCAGTAACTGCTCTACCAGTTTGGGGGCAGAGCCACCGGCACCCGTTTCAAATAATCCACCACCAGCCAGCAGCGGCACGATGGATAACATTTTTGCACTGGTTCCGAGCTCTAAAATCGGGAATAAATCGGTCAGGTAATCACGTAATACGTTTCCGGTTACAGAAATAGTGTCTTTACCTTCTTTAACCCGTTGCAGACTGAAGTGAATGGCATCTTCCGGTGACATTATCTGTATATTCAGACCTGTTGTGTCATGTTGTTTGAGGTAAGTCTCAACTTTAGTAATTAAATTAGCATCGTGAGCACGTAGTTTGTCCAGCCAGAAAATAGCAGGCTGTGCGGTTAATTTTGCACGGTTAACCGCAAGCTTTACCCAGTCCTGAATCGGGTAATCGCGTGTCTGGCACATACGCCAGATATCACCCTGTTCAACCGAATGTTGCATCAGCACATTGCCATCGCTATCCAGCACCTCAACCGTACCATCCGCTTCCATTTCAAACGTCTTGTCATGCGAACCGTATTCTTCCGCTTTCTGCGCCATTAAACCAACATTACTGACATTACCCATGGTAGCCACATCGAAAGCACCGTTCTGCTTGCAGAAATCTATAGTTTGTTGATAGATGCCGGCATAACAACGATCCGGAATCATAGCAATGGTATCGTGCAATTGTCCGTCGGCACCCCACATTTTACCGGATGAACGGATTGCAGCCGGCATCGAGGCATCTACGATCACATCACTTGGTACATGCAGATTGGTAATACCTTTATCAGAGTTGACCATCGCAAGTGCAGCTGAGCTTGCATATACTGCCTGGATATCCTGCTCTATTTGAGTCCGTTTTTGTTCCGGTAAACCGGCTATTTTTGCAGTCACGTCACCCAGTCCATTACGCGGATTCACACCCAGTTTTTCAAAGGTTTTTGCGTATTTATCGAAAACATCCCTGAAATACACCGTCACTGCATGCCCGAACATTATCGGATCAGAAACTTTCATCATGGTCGCTTTCAGGTGTAATGACAGTAAAACCCCCTGCTCTTTAGCCTGCTCAATGGAGCTTTCGTAAAATGCACACAATGCCTTACGGCTCATCACGGATGAATCGATCACTTCTGCCGACTGCACTGCTGTAGCTTCTTTTAGTACCCTGCTATTACCGTCACTACCATTAAAGACAATTTTCACATCACCCGCCCGCTCAATAACCACCGATTTTTCGCTGCCGTAATAATCGCCTGTGGACATGGAAGCAACCCGTGATAATGAATCGGCCGACCATGCCCCCATGCTGTGAGGATGCTTTTTTGCATATTCTTTGACCGGTCCGGCAACACGGCGATCAGAGTTTCCTTCGCGCAACACCGGGTTAACGGCACTGCCTAATATCTTCGCATAACGCGATTTAACATCCTGCTGAACTTCACTTTCCGCCTGTACCGGAAAATCAGGCACAGCATACCCCTGAGACTGCAGCTCTTTGATCGCAGAATTCAACTGAGGGATAGAAGCACTGATATTCGGCAGTTTAATAATATTCGCCTCTGCGGTTTTTGCCAGTTCACCCAGCTCGGCCAGTGCATCCGGCTGTTGTTGCTCAGCCGTCAGGTAATCTGAAAAATTCGCAATAATACGCCCGGCCAGGGAAATATCCCGCGTCTCTACATCAATACCTGCGGTTTTGGCATAGGCCTGCACAACCGGTAATAATGAGTAAGTTGCTAAAGCAGGTGCTTCGTCTGTCAGGGTGTAAATTATTTTTGAATTCGGCATATAAAGAATCTCGTTAACTGTTTCTATCAGGAGTATGTTTAAGCTGAAAAACATCGTTAAATCACTCAAGGCGACCCGTTCCAGCTTG
>CALCSG010000455.1 GCA_937894085.1 uncultured Gammaproteobacteria bacterium
CGTAATTGGACCTGATGCTCCAAAACGTCCATCAGGGTCATCCCCTGCTTGAGGAGATCCTGTCGTTCGCCAACTTCGTGATCGTTGGTGGTAAATAACATTTCGGAGAATTTATCGACAATCAACCGTACCACCGTGAGTCCTTGTGGACTGATAATGGCACAGGAGGAATATAGCCCCTTGACCATCTTCAATTTACGGATTAACGGAATACTACTCTGACCACCGGGTAAGCGATCGGAGTTAGACAGTTGTTTGATGCTCTCTTCTTTTTGAGCCAGCAGTAACGTCCAGTCCGAGTTTTCTAGGCAGGCGAGTGTGGTAGGGTTTTTATAGAAGTCATTGACCCCTTGGCTAATGGCGACAAAGGCTCCGCCATATTTACGCGCCGTTCTATAACCTTCCTCGACGAAGGTGGCCGCATTACCATAGCTCAGCAATTTCCAGGCTTCGTCGATCAGGCAAACCTGTTTGCGTCTTTGCCTGGTCGGGGAGTACATGGTTTGTTCTATACGCATCATCAAGATCAATAACACGATGGTTTGTAGTTGAGGGCGATCATCCAGCTCCTTCATTTCCAGCACCACAAAATCATCGGACAAATCGATGGTGGATGGGCCGGTAAAATAATGACCAAAAACCCCATCACGAGTAAATGGGAATAGGGCATCGGCCAGATCCCGATAGCGTACATCTTCGTTTTCACGCAACAGGTCGTGGATATCGGTTATCTCAGATTCGCGTCCATTACGATCCCAGACATCGGTTAAGGCTATGTCCAGCCAGGTCTGACGTTCTGCCGGTAAGGTGTCACCGTCACGGGAGGCCATTTGAACCAACAGGTTATGGATCATGACGCGTTCAGAGCCACTGTCCTTATCGCCATTCCATTCGTGAACGTGAGTAAATGGATTGAGTGAGACTCTTTCTGAGCCATCGAAGACTAGAAACTGTGTTGAGTAATGAAGGCCGATTAAATGACAGATCTGTTCAAAGGAACGACCTCGATCAAACACCCAGGCTCGACCGCCCTGACCCAGTACACTCAAGATGAAGTCCTGCATGAACACGCTTTTACCGGCACCGGACCGGGCTGCAACGGCCACGTTAAAGTTACCCTCCGTATTATCCCAGGGGTTAAAATTAGTGACCTGTCCTCGATAGCCTGTGAGTAATTGCAGGGGATTCGGAGTGCCTTTCCACTCGGCCAGGAATGGGGCGATATTAACCGTTGACCAGGACGGCATGGTCTTGAACATTTTTTTACTGAGCGCGAAATTCACATAGGTTTGTGAGGCTCCCATCGGTAAAGACATGATAAAGGCCGGCAATAAAGTGAAACGCTGTTTATACAGGTTCCATTTATTCGCCTTAAACACGGCCAGTAATTCGCCTTCGGCGCTCTCTTTGTTTTCATCCGAACTGAATAAAACGATCTGATAGTTTACCTTGATATTGGTATGACCTTCTTCGATCTTACGGGTCACAAATCCCCATTCACGCCGCTTGTCGTGCCAGCTGGTAACGGTTTTGGCTATCGGTGATTCGGACATCTGAACAGCCCGGCTATGTTTCATTTTAGCCTGGCCTATTTGATCAATTTGATCGGGGTATTGAATCGTCATGGTAATCAGAAACGGGGTGGATATTCGTCTGGCATCTTCTGAAATACTGCCGATTAATTCACTATTACCCCAGCCAGCCCAATGTTCAGGATAAGACTCTACGCCAAAAATACTGATATTAGTGCTTCGATCCTGATTGTTCATATACAGGTCATCACGACCCACTAATAACAGGTTGTCCTGGCCCACCACCTGATCTTTAATCAGCTCATCATCCTGATACTGTTTACGTTCACGCTTCACCGTTTTAGCATTAATCATCGTATCCAATAGATCCACAAACTCGGTAGCATTCAATATGCGCCTTGAGAGACCTGCGGTTTTAAGGATTGACATCATGGCGTTACGTTGACGCTTCATTTTTTGCTTCAATAAGGTGGTTACATTTTCACTGCGCCCCCCTGGTAAGGGACGTTGAAAGGTAATAAAAGCTCTAAAGTCACGCACCATCATCGACGTTTCATCCGACATGGATTGCCAATTACCCTTCAAAAAATGGTCGATGCGTTTCCTGACCATGACACGAAATATATTGTTATTCCGTTTTGCTTCATCGCTCTCATCAAGGGGGTCTGTGATGAAGCTGTTCGCCCAACGGGATAAGCCTGGCATCACATCCGGAGAGGCATACAGGCAATACTGAATCACCGTGTCCTTACCAATATCCTGTCCGGTGAACATTCCTGATAAAATGCTGAGTAGATTTTCATCAATACTGACAGCGGTTGACACTTCAAGAGCAAAACCATAACTGTCGGCATTGATGAAAAGATCAAATTCATCGTCGTAGGCTTCATACGGCAACAGGTCGGCAAATCGGTGTGTTTTAAGAACCTCTTCCAGTCGTCGTATGGAGGGTGGTTTGGCACCCGCTTGATATAAATGCCCTGGTGACTCCTCGACAAAGTAGGGCCTAAAGAACTTGATGAGAGCATTTTCAAAAACGTTAGCCATCAGTAAAGCACCGGCTTGTTATCGATCACCCAATGCCCATTATCCAGCCGGATAAACATAAACGACTCATCGTGCAAATCGCCATCAGGGTCGGTAAACCGATCAAACCAGACTCGTATTTCTCGTGGTTGCGATAAAATCGCCTGTTTGGACGCAATAGTTTGTATGCTGGCTAAGGTTGAGGGACGTTGAGCTGATTTGTGTTGAATCGAAGGTGATTGATCAGCGTAAAAAATCGAACCTTCCGTGTTTTCATCATCATATTTGTTACTCTCGTCATCTTCTGGAAACGGAGCAACGTGCAAAGAACTTAATGAGCCATCATACAGTTGTTCATGCGTGTCGTTCATGGGCTGACAACGGACCCCGTTATTGGGCACTCCACAGGTGTAATCGCCCTTCACTGCACAACCTGATACGGTTAATAAGAGAACTGAAGCCAGCAGGAAAACGTGCTTATTCATGGATTGACTCCGGGGTGTAATTGGAGAGTAGATTGGTATTGAGTGCTAAGTCCTCCGTCAAAAATAAATTGACGATACGGCCTGCGCTGATTTCAATGATGGGGTAGGTTTCTTCGGCGCGTTTAAAGTACCAGTCAGCAATTTTTTCCATGGTGCCACCCACGCCACTGGCCACACCGGATTCAAGTACTTTATTGGGGTCAAGCGTAGAGACGGTACCCGTCGCAGAGGTTGCAACCGAGGTATAGCTTTGAGCTATAGCACCACCAATATTGGAAAGAGAACCAGCCCAAAATGCATTGGCAATGAGCTGCCCCTGTTTGGTGACTAAATTCCCGCGCAGTCCATTTTTCCCATCTTCGCCAGTAATTGTGCCCGTGGCCACTTCACTGATGATGTCTCCGTTTTTCAAAACACAGGTCAGGCGTTCCAGACGAATATAAGCGCGTTCATCCGAGATATTGCCGGTACCCGATCCTATAACTCGACATTGCTTAACGCGGTGGCGGTAACGATTGGGCAGATTGCCGTTATCGATTAACTCCAATAACACAGGATGTGGATTGCGTTCAGCCAGTCCTCCTGTTGGAGCATCCAGACCGGATAATAAAACGGCCTGGCCAAAGGAACCGGCAGGAATCGTATCGCGAACATGGGGCCTTTTCTTTTTGCCTTTTTGCTGGAATTTTATTTTGACGATTCGAGCGGTCGCACTGGGGGCTAATACCGTTCCATTTAAAAATGATTTACTCTGATCTGCAGCGCTAACTTCGCCACCTGGCATGGCCATTACCTGGGGCTTGTTCACCGGTAAAGAGGCGAGTGGTGGTAGGGGAATAGGGGAGAACCCTAATTTTTTTTCTTCAGTTGCTTCAACGGCTTGTAGTTGTGTGTTTAAGTCACGATTATCGTTACTCAGCCTATTAATTTCTGTCATCAATAAATTAATTTTGCTATCCGTGTCCTTTTTCTGTTGCGCTTGATTTTCTTCGTAAGCCTTAAGCTGATTTTCATTTTGTAGCACCCAGTTTTGAATCGGGTCATTACTCTTACCAGGGGTCATTACATTCTTCGTAACAGGACGATGTTGATCACCCGATAATTTTATAGAAGGATTAGTCAGGTAGGCATACAGCAACACCAATCCAACCAATATAATGATTACCGATACCAGTAACACCTGCCGTTTTTTTACGTCCGCTTCGTCCGGCAAATCTGGTAATCCGTTAGTGCTCATGATGGATTCCTGAAGGTATATAAAATGGTGGTTTCAGCGGGTTCGAGTCGGTGTTTGCGTAGTGCAATGGCGCGGATGGTCGGGTGTATGTGCTGAAATTCACGCTCTTCCAAAAGCAGAGGTTTATCCGAGATATTGGTCACTAGAACCTTATCAATAATCATGTTGCCTTGAGACCAGGAAAAGGCATGTAGTAGTTTCGTTTCAGCCCAAAGCGGTATGTCCTTCTGGATAGATTGAAGTTTAAATCCACTTAGCTTTGTAACGCCGCTATTCAGTTCTATTTTCTTTAGTAATCGTTTAACCTCACTTTTATAACTAACAATGCTGCTAGACCTGTTGAAGCCAGATTGGTCACTGTTATGGAACTCATTCAAGATGATCACCTGACCTATGATGTTATTTCGAGGAACAACACTCAGCGTATAGGTGTTGCCAGAATCGCTTTGCACAAATAGTGTGAAGGGTTCCGCCGTCGTGGGTCGAAAGATGGCTTGCCCTGTTTCTATATTGGCCTCAAGAGAAACCCTGTCCTCAGTACCCCAGACCGATTCAATACTGCCACCCGTAATAGTGATGACATTAGCATCGGTCATCGATGCAGCGATTTGAGTGGCTTCGTCAGGATCGGCTTGAATTTTTTGAACCGCATGTGCAAGGCTCGATAAAAGCAATAAACTAATGAGTAAGATAATCCTGACCATTCCTACCTTGCTCCTGTAAAGACTTTGATGTCGGACTCTGACACCTGTTTAAATTCAGCCAGAGTTACCAGGCCGTCTGTTCGTTTGGTTAATTTTATATACCAATGTTCCTGCTCCAGTGAAGCATCCGTATTGCCGACTTTGATCTGTCGTACACCGCTCACAATGGCTAATAAACCGCGTACATGAACTCTTTGCGTAAAGAACGTGGAAGACCGTTGTTGTTTTTTAATATCCTCAAATTCCTGTAACAGGGTTTGGCGTAATACGCTGAATAACTCGGGATCTACGTGCTTTAAAAAGGTCTCTAACTGATACTCGAAACTGGCAGGCGTGTAATTCAAGGTTTGTGAAATGAACCAGGTCGCTATTTGTTCGATGTAAGCGTCAGAGTAAATGCCATCATTCAGGTTAAAGGGTTGATGTAATTCAGGGGGTAAAAAGGTTGTCTGAACGGTGTTTTTCTTTAACAGCAGGGCGGTAGTCAGGCCTACATTAATAACAATTGATAGCAGGGCAGCGACCATCCATGCCTTTTTATCAAAGGCCGCACCGCCGAGTTGACTGAGGTAGGTATCATGTTTCATTAACCACGATACTCCCTGATAGTGGGTGAAATGGGTTGATTTTTTGCATTACCTGGCATGTACCAGTACATCAACTGTGAAATTAATCCGCGCCCACCCGAGGTTTTAATGCGCGCATAATAACGAGCCAAAATAATGGTAAAGAGTGTCGCTACAATAAGATGAAGGAGATTACCCGTGGCCAGCCCCACGTACAGGCCAGAGGCTCCAATGAGGGCGGTGTCTTGTTCGACCCATAACGCCATATTGGGCGCGTCTAGCAGACGCGGTATCATGAAATTTTCCAAGTTATCTGGCACGGTAATCCCCTTTATCTTGTGCTATTTAGATCAGCGCGCCAAAACCAGCGGAGTTAGCCACCAGTTGAGCGCCAAACATCAATGCAGCGACGGCAATACCCAGACCTGCCAGCATCCAGGCACCTTTGATGATGGCAAAAATACCACCAGCAGCAGCACCACCGGCAATGATCGTCTGGCCGAGTGGGCCAAACACCGACGCATCGGTGGTGGTCGCTAAGGTGTCAAAAATTGTGGTTCCTGTTCCGCCAGCTTGCACTGAAGCGGCTAAAGCGAACAGCCCTAGTCCCATCAGAAGCATCGACAGCAGTCCACTCACTTTACTGTTCGTACGGGCTAATTTATTTTCGATTGAATTCATGTGAATCTCCCTTCTATTTAATTAAGTTATGGATTAAAGATAATTCAGCTCGACGGTTATTAAGCCGTCCAGCCTCGCTTTCATTAGAGTCGATGTAACAACATAAAAACTTCGCTTCCAATAAAACTTGTGATTCTGGGTAACCCAGATTAATCAGGTGCTTCTTAACGCTGAGTGCTCGTTCAAGAGCGAGCCATTCATTACCCACGGTCCCATCCGGCTTTGAGCCGCTATCGGTGAACCCAGTCACACGAACCGCTTCCTGTTGATGGGGGTAATTGTCCACAAAGGACTTTAATAACGATTGGTAGGTGTTC
>CALCSG010000456.1 GCA_937894085.1 uncultured Gammaproteobacteria bacterium
CACTTACCACAGCAAATGCGGGTAATGTTGGCATCGCTGGTACTTTCTATATCACTTCATTTCAAGATATACAAACTATAACCGGTGGCAGTGGCAGTGATACCTTAACCGGTCGTAATATCAATAACAGCTGGACAGTGAATGCTGTAGATGCAGGTTTTGTCGAAGCAACGGTGGCAGTGCCAACCGACAGGATCAACTTCAACAATATAGAAAACCTTACCGGTGGCGATTTGAATGATGAATTCATCCTCACCGCAGCAACGCTTTCAGGCATCATCGATGGCGGCAATGGCAATAATTCTATCAAGCTGGAAATCGACGATGGCTTTACCAATAACTGGGTGGTAAGCGGTGCAGACAGCGGTCGACTGGACGGCATCATCAATACTGCCGGTAGCGCTCTTGTGGATGATTTTAGCAGTATCCAAAACCTGACAGGCAGTAATGATGCAGATATCTTTACCATCGCCAGCGCAAGTTTCATCGCTAATATCAATGGCGGCAACGATGATAATAGTCTCGATCCGAATGACCAGGTTAATTTCAACGGTTTAAATGTAGCCTTTACGGTCTATTTAGGTAGTGCCAGTGGTTTTGCGAATATCGATGAATTTCTTGGTAATACAATCAATCCTGGCCTGGGCACACTGGTGGGTGATAATGCCATCGCCAATAACTGGATAATAGATGATGCCTGCAGTGGGTCTGTGAATGGATTTGTATTCAATGATTTTGCCAATCTCACCGGTGGCACCGGCGACGACAATTTTACCTTTAGCGCATCTGGTTCTGTCATCAATCTGGTGGGTAATGGTGGAACCAACACCCTGACCGGCAAAGACCTCGACAACGACTGGATACTGACCGCCGCCAATACCGGCAATGTGGCCGTGGCAGGCACTGCTTATATCACTTCATTTCAGGATATTCAAACTGTAACAGGTGGCAGCGCTATTGATACTTTAACCGGCCGCAATATCGATAATAACTGGACGCTGAATAATGCGGACGCCGGTTTTGTCGAACAGGCTATAGTAACGCCCACCGATAGAGTTACTTTTAGTAATATCGAGAAGCTGAATGGCGGAACACTAAATGATAACTTTACCTTTAGCGCAACAGGTTCTGTTACCACTATTGATGCTAATTCGGGTAGCAATACCATCACTGGAAAAGATTTCGATAACAACTGGATCTTAAATGCCGCCAATGCAGGCTCTGTGGCAGTTGCCGGTGTTTCTTATATCGATTCATTTATCAATGTACAAACCCTGACTGGTGGTACTGGTAACGATAACTTAACGGGGCGCAACGCTAATAATAGCTGGCTAGTGAATGCCGCCAATGCGGGGTTTGTGGAAGAAACGGTGGCGCTGCCAACCGACAGGGTGAACTTCAGCAATATAGAAAATCTGCTCGGTGGAACGGCCAATGATGATTTTACGATTAGTGGAACGGGCTCTGTCACAAGTCTGGATGGCAATGGCGGCAATAACAGGCTGACCGCAAAAGACCAGATTAACGACTGGTTAATCAGCGGTATGAATATTGGTAGTGTATCGGTATCAGGTATTTCCTATGTAAATACGTTCAGCGATATTCAAGTCCTCACGGGTGGCAACCTGGTGGATAATTTTAATATCGCTGCGCTGGATGCATCGATTACCCTGGACGGGTCAGCGGGTGCGGACAGTTTGACAGGATTCAATGTGAATAATGCCTGGACTGTCGATGGCAGTTCTGCCCAAACTCTGCTAGCAACGGGGGGTGGCACGATTATCTTTGGCAGCATTGAAAACCTGATCGGTGGCACAGCAGGTGATGACTATGTTTTTAGTGAGTCAGGTTCTGTTACCAATATCGACGGCAATGGCGGCATAAACAACCTCAACGGAAAAGACGCCCTGAATCAGTGGGTTGTCACCGGGACCAATGCAGGTAATGTTGCTGTCGGTGGTACTCTATATATTGATTCATTCAATGATATACAAAGCATCGGCGGTGGTGATCTGGCAGACAGTTTTACTATCACGGCATTGAATGCTGCCATCACCCTGGACGGTGCGGCGGGGTCAGACAGCCTGGCAGGATTTAACGCTGATAATGTCTGGATTCTAGATGGCAGTAATGGACAGACACTGGCTGCATCTGGTGGAGGTACTGTGAGCTTTGGCAGTATAGAAAAACTCACCGGGGGTACGTCCAATGATGATTTCACTTTCAGTGGGCCAGCTGCAGTCAGCACGATAGTTGGTAACGCCGGTAACAATAGCCTGACGGGAAAAGACCAGCTTAACGACTGGATCATCACAGGTGCCAATGCTGGCAGTGTCTCGATATCGGGTGTTTTTTATATTAGTTCATTCATTGATATTCAAACGATCATTGGCGGCATCCTGGTGGATAATTTCAGTCTGACTTCGCTGAATGCAGCCATCACACTGGACGGTGTTGCAGGTGCAGACAGTCTGTCGGGGTACGATGCGGTTAATGTCTGGACTATTGATGGCAGTCATAACCAGACGCTGGTCGCGACAGGCGGAGGCACGGTGACCTTTGACAACGTACAGAACCTTACCGGTGGCACGCTCAATGATGCTTTCATTTTCTCTAACACCGGCTCTGTCACTTCTCTCGATGGTTACGGCGGTTTCAATAACCTGACCGGAAAAGACCAGCTCAACGACTGGATCATCTCCGGTGCCAATTCCGGAAATGTCTCGGTAACAGGTATTTCCTATGTCGATGCCTTCACTGATATTCAATCCATCACCGGTGGTGCTCTGGTAGATGATTTTAGCCTTACGGCATTAAATGCAACGATCATTGTGGACGGTGGCAGCGATTTGGACAGTCTTAGAGGATTCAATGCTGATAATGTCTGGACTATCGATGGCAGTAATGTCCAGACATTGACCGCAACAGGCGGTGGTACAGTTACCTTTGGCGGCATTGAAAACTTCATCGGTGGCACCGCTGATGATGATTTTAACATCAGCGCGACGGGCTCTGTTACTAGTTTAGATGGCAACGGAGGAATCAATAGCCTGAGCGCTAAAAACCAGTTGAACGACTGGTTTATTAGCGGTGCTGATTCGGGGAATGTCGCTACGGGCGGAGCAACTTATGTTGATTCATTTATCGATATACAGAGTCTAAGCGGCGGCAATAACGACGATGCCTTCGTCTTTGGTGCAGCAGGTTCAGTCAGTGGCACGATAGATGGTGCTGCACAGATCACTGGAGACAGCGTCGATTTATCGCTGAAAATAGTGGTAAGTGTCGATCTTTCGGGAACAGATTATATCGGTATCGAATCTTTCACCGGTAACGATACTACCAGCACCCTGATAGCGGCGAATAACGATAACAGCTGGACTATCGACACCGAAAATGACGGAACAGTTTCTGGTATCAACTTTATTGATTTTAATCACCTGACCGGCGGCAGTGCGGATGATGATTTCACCTTCAGCGCCACTGGATCAATAACCGGTTTGATTGACGGCGCGGGCCACACAGTCGGTGATGCGGTGAATGGTTCGGATTTAGCCGTTTTTAATGTAACCTTAGGATCTGAATTCGACAATATTGAATTTTTTACCGGTAATAATGCGAACAGTATCTTCACCGGTCAGAGCCTGGATAATGACTGGGCTATTTTTAAGTTAAACCCATTGCCAGTATTGCCAGCACAGGTCGAGAACCAGGGTACGGTAACCGATCAAAATGGTGTTGTCGTGACCTTTGACGGGTTTACTGATATCAGCGGCGGTAACCAGCGTGATAATTTCCTGGTGGATGCCAGTGGTGGTATCTCTGGTACCATTAATGGTGGAGACGGTATTGATACCGTCGACTTTAGTTCTCTGTTGGTAGTCGATGCCAGCGTAGACACAGCGCTCGCCGGTTTTTCCAATATCGACAGTATCGAAGGCATTAATGGTAATGGAATTCAAAGTATTCTGAGAGTCGGTGATCTCGGCAGTAGCTGGACGATCACCGGTAATAACAGCGGATCGGTCACGTCAATTACCGCTTCCGGATCCAGTTCAACCAGTTTTACTAATTTCAATATCCTGCAAGGAGGCGATGGCAATGACAGCTTCGATCTGCAAAGTGGCGGGTCTATCGGTGATCAGTTAGCGGTCGATAATGTAAGCCGCATTAATGGTGGGACGGGTGATGATAGCCTGGTTATCAGTTACTCCGGTAGTGATAATGTTAAAGTCAATTTTTTTGATGGTGATGGTCTATCTGAAGTTGTTATTGATGATATTATCTTCTCTACAGCTTTACCAACCGGGTCTGATAGCCTGACCTTATTAGGGGGCAATGCTGATTTCGCAAGCCAAAGCTATGCGGTTGATTACGTCGACCAGCTGACTACTCTTACCTACCTGAATCCTGGAGTGACTGCATCTGTCATATATTCCGGTGTAGAAACGATTAATGATTATGTGCATTCTGCACAGTTGATAATTAATGCGAATGGCGATAATAACAAGGTAATACTTACTGGTAATAACCTGGACGGCCAGGGGCGTTTTACCGTTGAAAATAATGTGTTTAGTTTCAATCCAGTTAATTATCAAAATAAAGGTGGTTTAACTGTCAACAACCCAGGGGCAGCAGGCATAGTCAGTTTGCAGGGTGATGCGACTCTGTTATATTCTACAGGTACGTTCGATTTTTCTGTCGACAAAATTGAACGGACAGGACTGATTAGATTGAGTGGTAATGAACTTCGACTGGATTCGCTATCTACAGGAATAGATATATCGAACCCTATATTAACTTCGGTTAATAATTTACTGGTCAGTAATGTAAATGCTGATGTTTTTGTTACGGAAAGTAATGGTCTTAATATTCATCAGGCAGACACGACTGCCTTACTCGATATTAAAGTGCTAAACGGAGATATTGGAGATAATGATTTTCAAGGGCTGCTGTCTTCAGGTACTTTGAATTTAACAGCAAATACTGGCGATATACTGTTAGACAACGCAGGTAATGCGATAACAGGTTCAGTCGGTTTAAATACCTCGCTAACCGGAAATGCGACTTATAATAATTCTTCGTCAATAACCACCCAGTTAACGACTAGTAACGTAGGAACACTCGACGTTATTTCATTAAATGCTGATATTGAAAGCTCAGATATATTGCGGGCTAATAGCGCTAACTTTGAGGCCGGTTCGAATGATATAAGCCTTAATAATATTAATAATGACTTCAATATTCTTAGTATTGAACATGCCGCTTCAGCTGTTATCAATGATGTAGATGATATTTTACTAGGAAATATACATCTGGGGTCAGGAGCTTTTTACATTAACTCTGTTGGAGTCGGGCAACAGATTAACTCTACCTTTACACAAACGCCAAATAGTTCTGATTCAGCAGCTGGTGTTTTTATAAATGCATCTTCTGGAGTTATTAACCTGGCCAGTTCCGGGAATAATTTTATAGGCAATGTGTCGATAAATAATTCCGGCTCTCATGATGTGGTAATCACTGATTTAGATAGTATTAATCTGGCTACTTCCAATATAGGTACAGGGACATTTTCGGTAAATGCCGGTAGCGGAATATCGCAGAGTGGTGTAATCCTACAGCAGAGCGGGGCAGAGGTTGGCGAAGTAAATTCTAATGCAGTTACCGGTAGTATCAAATTAAACCTTGATAATGATTTTACAGGGGATGTAGCTCTCAATAACTCAGGTGATTTTGATGTAGAAGTGACTGATATTAATACTATTACACTATCTTCTTCCCGTGTGGGTTCTGGAATCTTAAAAGTGAATGCCGGTAATGGAATATTTCAATCAGGCGCTCTGCTGCAAGAGGCAGGTTCTGGAATAGCTGAGTTTACTGCGGACACCGGCTCAATTCTATTAAACAATCCGGGTAATGATTTTAATGCAGCAGTGAGTTTTCATAACAGTGGTGATCATGATGTATGGATTGCAGATACAAATGATCTTATATTGGGGGCTAGTAATTTTTCGCGCAACCTTTCAGTATTTGCTGGCGGTGATGTGACGAGTTCCGCAATAGTTAAGGCGGATGGAACAACCTGGATTGATACGGATGGTAATAATGTCATATTCGATAATTTCGCTAATAATTTTAACGACCTTGTAATAATTAATGCAAATTCTGTATTTATCAACGAAATAGATGATCTTAATTTTGGGTCCACAGGCACAGACCCTTATTTATTTGGAGCGAGTTCTAATATTACAGGTGATGTCAATATCAACACATTATCTGGAAATATTACCGATGATGTGGCGTCTATTTTGTCTGTCGAAGGGCTGGCTAACTTTAGTGCCGGGGCGGGGCTGGCGGATGTCATTCTTGATTCGGCCAGTAATGATTTTGCTTCAGTAAATATCATCCAGGCACAGAACGTTACTTTGCAGGATACTGACAGCATTGATATTTTATCTTCAGCCATTAATGGAGATTTAAATGTAACTGCTGTCAACGACATTACCGGTCAAAATGGTAGTCTGGAAGTATCCGGTGATTCAATTTTCACGTCTGGTAATAATGCCAATGTAATACTGGACAATATTGCGAACCAGTTAGATGGGAATTTAACATTTAACGCTTCGACCGGTCAGTTAGCCAATGTATCGGTGGTTAATACAGTGGCCACCGATATCCAGGCTTTATCGCTGACAAATGAGTTGTCTGTTGTTTCGGGAGGCAATATTACCCAGAGTGGAGTATTTAATGTAGCTGCTGCAACTCTGGAAGCCATCAATGACTCGTTAATCACTCAGGATATTATGCTGGAGAGAATCAATGACATTACTCAGTTAGCCATCAGTCAAGCTCATAATGTTACTTTAAATAACGGTAGCAATGCTCTGTCTATCAATGAATTAACAGCCACAGGTGCGGTAGATATTGCCTCTGGTGTATTGACTTCCACTAGCCAGATATCAGCTGATGGTGTCAGTTTAAATTCCACTTCAACTAATTTGAGCAGCATTAATTCTACAGCAACTGTGGATATTAATTCTGAAGTGATATCTGTTTCTGGTGATATCAAAGGCACAGACGTTACGCTGAATTCTGGTCTGTTTAATATGCATTTAGCCAGTGTCACAGCATCTGGAGATATAAGCACTGCATCCTCCGGGTTTACCGCTAGTGGTGCAGTCTCAGGCTCAGATATTACTATTAATGCAGGCACTTCATCGGCAAACTTTACAGATCAAATTACATCCTCTTCAACCCTTACAGTTAGCTCTAGCGGTTTATCTATTAACGGTACCGTGAATGCGTCGAATGATGCTCTGTTTGATGCAACTACCGGGGATGCTGTTTTCAATAATATAATCCTGGTAGATGATGGGGTTTTAGAAATTAAAGGTAATAACATCTTTCAAAATAGTACGCTTGATACATTAAATGGTGACATAGCAGTCAGTGCATCAGGTTCATACACTATGAACTCAGCTGTATCGACTCAGGCAGCAGGCGGAGGATTGACTGTCAATTCGACAGGAATAATGAACCTTGAAACAATTACCTCTCAAAACGATATCAATCTGACCAGTGAATCTGACTCAATTAATTTTAATGCCGGCGTGAATTCAGTTGCGGGGAGTTTAATAGTTACTGCTGGAAATAGTATTGATATTGGTGGCAATCAGGCTGTGGATCAGAATATTGAAATCAAAACCTTAAATGGTGGAATAGTTCAGAATGCTGTTCTAACCTCTGAGCAGGGTAATATTTCACTGGATTCCAGTCAGGGAATTTCAATGGGCAGGGCTAGTTCAAGTAATTCTTTATCAGGAAATATTGTGTATTTAGCTGCCAATAACATTGATGCAAGCCTGCTAACAGCAATGGACGATAATGTTGCGGTAACTTCAACGAATGGTGCTATTAATGATAACAATGACAGTGACACTAATTTTAGTGCTTCATCTGTTACCCTCTCGGCAGTTAATGGAATAGGGGGTAATAATGTTATTGAAACCCGGGTAGCTTCAATGAATATTCATAATTCGGGAAGTGGTATTATAAATTTAACCAATTCTGGAGATTTAACGATAGACGCACTGAAAAATTCTGGTGTGACAGGTGATATCACGATAACTAATGATGTGGATTTTCATCTCAATGCCGGCAGTATTGATGCAGGTTATGATACTGGAGACCTGTTTATGCAAACTGTCAACGGAGATTTTTTAGGGATGGGATCCATACCAGATTTCAGCCATGCGGATATCACTGCTCGTACTGCTGTTTTCCTCGGTTTAAATGGCTCATTTGGCTCAACCCGGCCCCTGAGACCCCTGGTATTAAATATCAGGGATTCAGTATTAATACAGACACGCGCCAGTTTTAACCCCCGATTTGCTGACCCCAGGCCTGACATAACGGATAACTCACTGTTAAAATTTACCAGTCTGGATACACTTGCGGCTATTGCAGGACAACAACTTGTAGAAGTCGAAACATTAAGTGAAATCGATCCTGCTATTTTTACGGCATTACAGAATTTCAGTTTGCTCGATATATCGATTCAGATGCCTGAAGATCAATTATTTGAAGATGAGTTAGAAGAGTATAAAAAAAGACTCAATCAGCTTTAACTTATTGAGCTATGTATAATTGATGATTAAAATAATGTTTCAGAATTAAATTGCAGACTTGTCTATTTATTCTTTTAAAACCTCAACTTTTTACGCAAACTCTTTAAAGGATTATGTTTAATAAAATTTACGGCCTGATTGTAATTTTCTGTATTCATGTAGCACTGTTTTCCAGTTCTGCTATGGCAGGTTTTTTACAAATGCCGGAAATAACTGAAGCCCCTGAATTAGAAAAAAAATCATTACTTGAAGATTTAAGTGTGCACAGTGTGCGTGATCGAGACCCTGATCCTGAGTCTGGTCCACGTTTAAATATAAAGAAATTTAAACTTGAAGGTATCGTTGAATATCCCGAGTTAGGTATTACTAAAAAAGATATTGAAGATCTAATCGAAAATATCCGTGCAGATTTAATGCAGGATTATAAAGTCCAGGAATCAGGATTTACGGCAAAAGAAATTGAAGATGTCACTAAACTGTTAGTTGAAATAGAAGAAAAAACAGTTGACAGGCATGTTACAGAACTGGAATTACAAAAACTGATCTGGCTGGTTAGGGAGCAACGTTCTAATAGAGGCATCACACTGGGAACCATTGAAACCGTAGCTGATAGAATCACAAAATTTTACAGGGAAAGGGGATTTATTCTTGCCAAGGCATATATACCAAAACAGGAGGTACGGGATGGAATCGTAACTTTGACCTTGTTACTGGGTATTTTAGGTGAAGTTTCTGTTAGTGGTAATGAGTTATACGACTCAAAATACCTGTCCTCAGTATTTGACAATATGATGACAAAACCTGTTACCAGTTCAGTGACCGAAGAAAACCTTTATCTGATCAATGATTTTCCCGGCATGACAGCCACTGGTTTTTTTCAACCGGGATCGCAGGTAGGTGATACAAAGATTAATATCAATGTAAAATCCGAAAAACCTTATGAGGCTAATTTCAGGCTGGATAATCATGGCTCTGAACAGACAGGAGAATATCGTTTTTATACCCAGGGGCTGGTCAATAATATAGCTGGTAATGCTGATCAAATTGAATTTTCAGCATTACTTACTGCAAAACCGGAAAACACAATTTATGGTCAGGTACGCTATTCATCCCGGCTGTTCAGTCCTCGTTTTAATCTCTCTGCAGGAGTGGCAAATAATGATTTTATACTAGGTTCGGTTAATAACCTGGTGGATGAACTTGGTATGGAAGGATCTACTAAACAGATGGATGTTACAGCTACATATCGCATTAAACGCAGTAGAGCTAAAAATTATTATATGGATTTAAAGTATGAAGAAATTAAATCTGAAATTCGAATAGGTGCTTTACCCGATGAAGGTGATTTCGGCCTGGATGATATTATCAATAATATTACGCTGTCTTTCAGATTCGATGTACTCGATGAAGATCGAAAAATATTACATCAGGGTGATTTCAATTTAACATCTGGCGCATTTGATAAAGGTGCAGAAATTGGTCAGGATGATCAATATGAAATAGTTAATATCAATTACAGTTTACTCACATTCTGGTCAGTTCCATATTTCGAAACTAATACCCGTGTTATATATCGAACTTCGATTCAATATGCTTCTTCGGCACTGTCTACTATAAGTCAGTTTTCATTAGCGGGTCCAACCAGAGCCAGGGCTTATCCGATCAATCAATTTTCAGCCGATAATGCTATTTATATGGGGGTAGACTGGATCTTTGATTCTTTACAGATGCTGGATTTTTCGATTGGACAAATAAATTTGAAAAATAGTTTGCATCCATTTATTTTTCTAGATGTAGCAAAGGGGGATAGTATTTCCCTGGTAGATTCTGAAGCAGATAGTTCGGGTGAATTGATAGATGCTGGAGTGGGTATACAATTCGCAAATTCAAATAATTTTAAAGCAAACTTACAGTTAGGATTTCCGTTGAAAGAGAAATTTAGTTCTGAAGATACCACCACGCCTGATGATAAATTTAAAATTATTTTTGATATTCAATACAATTTTCTATAAAGAGATACTTACTTACTATTTTTCTAATATTCAGGTCTGAAATTATTCGTAAAATTTACATTTTTTATTAATTGATTCGATCATAATTCTGCACTATTATTTAAGTTCAATTCATAAATAAATTAAGTTAAGGGATCAAAAATGGCTATTTATCTACTATATGATGGAATTAAAGGTAATGTAACTGCAGATGGATACAAAGATCACATCGCGGTACATTCTGTACAATTTGGGGTTGGACGTGGAATTTCAATGGAAGCAGGAAATTTGTCTAATCGTGAATCAACCCGTCCTAGCTTGAGTGAAGTGAGTATTACAAAAGCCGCAGATAACTCAGTGACAGCTATTTTTAAAGAAGCCGTTACAGGTAATGCCGGCAAAAAAGTAGTCATTAAATTTGTTCGTACAGGCGCTGATAAAGTTCAGGAGTACATGGATTATACGCTGGAAAACTGCCTCGTCAGCGGTTATACAATTTCAGCGGATTCTGAAGGTGAACCTATTGAAAATATCACGTTGAGTTATTCAAAAATAATGATTAACTATAGTGATTTTGATAAAACAAATAAATCAGGTAATCCACAACGTGTGGGTTATGACCTGGAAACCGCTAAACCATTATAAATCTTTAGTTACAAAGTAAAAATTTATATACAGTGGTACTTTGAGATTTTTAATCCTCAAAGTACCACGTGTAACTTTTAAGATCTCGGTTCTCTAACCATGGAAGAGGTTTAAGATTATGGAAATCTATTTTCCAGATCCACAGCTTTATTTGCCTGGATTGCAAACTAAAAATCTCTCTTCGAGGGTTTTATTTAATGAGTGATCTTACTCAAGATAATAGACTAATATCCATTTCTTCACCCTTACCTAAAGATGAATTGTTACTCACATCATTTCAGGGTACTGAATACATCTCAGATTTATTTGAATACCAGATTGAAGTTTTATCAAAAAATCATTCCATTCAAGCTGAAGATTTAATTGGTAAGACCATCTCTGTTACTATACAGAATGATCTAAAAAGAACCTTCAACGGATATGTAAATCAATTTGTGTATGGCGAGGTAAAAGCCGATAACCTTCGAGCCTATCGTTTGACTGTGGTTCCCTGGTTATGGTTTCTGTCCAGGACTAATAACCACCGAATATTTCAGGAAATGACTACCAAAGACATCGTGTCTCAGGTATTCAGGGATTTCCAGTTTAATGATTTTAATTTCGCTGCTTCCGGTAACTCCAGTCCCCGTGAATACTGTGTTCAATATAACGAAAGTAGTTTAGATTTCATTTCAAGACTGTTGGAAGAAGACGGTATAGCTTATTATTTTGAGCAATCTGGTGATAAACATATTTTGCAGATTGTGGATGAAAAAAATGCCTATCAGGAATTCACAGAAACCGATTTATCCTATTCAAAGGGAAATCAGCCAAATACTCAATTAACCCGTTGGGAACATGTTTACGAGTTTCGTAAAGGTGCATGGTCCTTAAATGATTACGATTTTAAAAATCCTAAAAAAGGTCAGCTGCAAACAACTTCGACGACCAGTAAATTTGCTAATGTTAAAAACTATGAACATTATGAATACGGCCCATATTTTGATTTTACAGGCCTAAAAGAATTATCCAAAAAACGTATTGAGGCTGAAGAAACTCACATTAACGTCATTGAAGCTTCAAGTGATTGCAGTAGTTTTTATGCGGGTGGGCGTTTTAATCTGGCAAGACATGCTGTCTCACAGGAACTTGGTGGCTATATCATCACTGCGATCAGGCATAAGGCATTTGATAATAGTTATCTAGCAGGCAAAGATAGCCAGTCAGAATATAGTAATGATTTTACCTGTATACCAGATACAGTGCATTTTAGACCCCCGGTTATTCATCCTAAACCTGTTATGAATGGACCTCAATCAGCGTTAGTTGTTGGACCTGGTGGGGAAGAAATCTATATAGATAATGACGGTAGAATTAAAGTCCGGTTTTACTGGGATCGAGATGGAAAGCAGGATGAGAATAGCAGTTGCTATATTCGTGTTATGCAACCCTGGGCCGGTAATGGCTGGGGAACATCATTCATCCCTCGCATAGGAATGGAGGTTATCGTCAACTTCCTTGACGGAGACCCGGACAGACCCCTTATAACCGGATCAGTTTACAATGGTGATAATTTACCTCCTTTTAGTTCTAAAACACAAAGTGGTATACGTACTAGATCCTCGAAAGGAGGATCTACAGCAAACTGCAATGAATTACGTTTTGATGACATTAAAGATTCTGAACAGATTTATATCCATGCTGAAAAAAATATGGATACCGAAGTTGAAAATAATGAAACCCATTCCGTTGATAATAATAGAACCAAGACTATAGGAGTTAATGAAACTTCGAGTATTGGAAAAAACAGGGATAAGAGTGTCGGTGAAAACCAGTCTGAAAGTATTGGTAAAAACAAATCAATCAGTGTGGGTGATAGTCACTCTGAAGCTATAGGTAAAGACAAATCACTTGACGTAGGTAAGAACCATACTGAGTCTATCGGTAGTAACATGACTTTATCTGTTGGTAAAAGTTTAACTGAAGATATTGGCGAAAACATGACAGCCAGTATTGGTGAAAATAGTACAATCAACATTGGTAAGGACATGACTGTTGATGTAGGTAAAAATTTAGGTGTGGTAGCTGCTGATTCAATTGTGTTTAAAACAGGATCTGCCTCTATAACGATGAAAAAAAATGGTGACATTACCATTAAAGGTAAAAATATTACCATCCAGGGCTCTGGAAAAATTAATGTAAAAGCTTCCAGCGCTGTATCCATTAAAGGTAGTAAAGTAACTGCAAATTAAATTTGAGTTGTGAATGAAATTAACACAATAAGAAATAAATATGATTCCGACAGGAGTGAAATTACAGCGGGTGTTATTATTATTGGGACAATCATAAACCTTGATGAACAGGGCAGGCCATTAGTTACTTTTAATGAAAATCCAACCAGTAAACCTCTATTAGCATTAACTACTTTATCTCTCACTAAAAGCCATTTATCCCGGCAGGTAGCATTACTGTTTAAAAATGGAGATTTAAATCAACCTGTCATAATGGGGCTTATTCATAACCCATTAGATGAATTGATTGAGAATTTTGAGTTAACGCCTGCAAACCAGCCGGAACAGGATCCCTTTCATGATTGTGATGTAGAGAGTTTTAATCTTCCAGAAAAAAAAGGCAAAGACGAGAATAAAATCTATGTTGATGGCAAAAAAGTTCAAATTGAAGGTGCAGAAGAAGTCACGTTTAAGTGTGGTAAAGCGAGTATAACACTGACCCATTCCGGTAAAATTTTAATCCGGGGTACTTATCTGTTAAATCGCTCCACGGGAGTGAACAGGATTATGGGTGGTTCGGTTCAAGTTAATTAATCGTAAAAAAAATGCCGATTTTAAGGAATAAAAATAAATGCTGCAATTAAAGAACAAAACTCCTTTTTCAGCACAACTTACTTTATTCCCTAACCAACAAGGTATTGACTCTCTTTATATTATTGTTAAAGCTACGTTCATTATTGGCCAACAATGGACACTTGCCGAAAAACAAATTCCTCCTCAGGCTGAAGATGAGTACTGGTCAGAAAACCCTGAAAACTCCAGTATTAAAAAAGCATCGGAAATACATATAGGAAAACCAGCAACTGATATTATTGTTTTAGGAAATGCTCACGCTGCGGAAGGAAAAAAAGTCAGTCATATGAACGTAGCTTTAACTGTGGGAAAAGTACATACAATGATTCATGTCTCGGGTGACCGGGTATGGGATAACGGTTCAATTAGCCTTGCTCAACCTTTTAATGTGATGCCGATGATATATGAGAGGGCTTTTGGTGGAGTTCATATTCAAGAAGGTAAAATAATTACCGGAGAATTGCGAAACCCGGTTGGTTGTGGTTTTAAAGGTAAGCGTAAAACTAAAGAAATGAATGGGCAGCCGTTGCCTAATCTTGAAAACCCAAATAAATTACTGAGACAGTTAGGTGATAATTCAATTCCTGCAGGATTATCCTTTGTTTCTCCGGGCTGGTTTCCAAGACAAAGTTTTGCAGGTACATATGATGAAAAATGGCAAAAAACTCGGGCACCTTACTTACCAGAGGATTTTGATCTTCGTTTTTTTAATATGGCTCATCCTGACCTTATTTATCCTGGATATATTCAGGGAGGAGAGCCTGTAGAAATAACGGGTATGCATCCCAATGGGGTGTTAAATTTTAATTTACCCAAAGTAGCTCTTACGGCGAATGTATATGTTCAATCTCGAATTGAAAAACCTGAATTTAACCTTGAAACAGTGGTTATTGAACCGGAAAAGCAACAACTTAAGATGACATGGAAAGCAACAGTTACTTGTGATAAACAGACATTAAAGATACGTGAAGTTGAAATAAATTTATCACGAAATCTAAACAGGCATGCAGTGTAAATGGGAAATTATCCTGATCAAATAAATCATCAAAAAGTATTAAATCCGGTTGAAATAGTGGCAGTTGGAATGTTGACCTCTATTGGGATAAATTTCAAAATGACAGCTGCATCAATCAATGCTGGTATTAGTGCATTTAACGAGTCATCAATTTTAAATCGGCATTTTAATCCTATGGTTACAGCATGGGTACCTGATGATGCACTTGCTGAGTTAGATGAAGAACTAAAAAACCTGGGATTAACCACACGTCAGCAGAGATTGTTAAAACTGGCAACCAACCCCCTTAAACAGGTAACAGAGAAAATCTCAAAACCCGTTCCACTAATTCTTTGTGGACCGGAAAAATTACCAGGAAGGCGTTCCATTGTCAGCGATAAATTTTTAAAGCAATTACTTATACAGACAAAGTCTCCGATAGATTTAGATAACAGTTATGTATTGCCGTATGGAAGATCAGCGGGTTTTTATGCACTAGAGTCCGCCATGATTTTATTAGAAACAGGACATCATGAGCAGGTAATTATTGGTGGAGTCGATAGTTATCTAGATTTGCAACTATTGGCTACCCTCGATAGCGAAGATAGAGTGCAGGCTGAAGGTATAATGGATGCATTTATTCCAGCGGAGGCCGCAGCTTTTATTTTGGTTAAACGAGCACAGGATAATAACAATATAAAAATTTATCCTCCTGGAATCGCTGATGAACCTGGACATAGATATTCACAGGAACCTTATAGAGGAGAAGGATTATCTCTTGCTGTAAAAGAATCAATTTCTAAATCACCGGCTAAAAAAATTAAAACAGTTTTTGCCAGTTTTAATGGGGAAAATTTTGGTGCAAAAGAATGGGGAGTTGCCGCAATCAGGAATCACCAATACATCGATGTTGATTCAAATATAATTCACCCGTCAGATTGTTATGGAGATATTGGAGCAGCAACTGCACCGGTTCTAATCACTCTGGCATACATGGGTATAAACAAAAACACTTATCAGAAACCTGCACTGGTGTGGTCGTCCTCCGAAATGCAGCAACGTGCCTCGGTTTATATTGGCTGAATAATATGAAGCCAGATATGTTAAAAATAAATGCGTTTGAATCTATTGTTGAGCAATATGCCACGGAAGCCGCATTTTTATGGTTATTACGTAAACAGTCCGAAAAAAGTACACTTTATGACCAGCAGGATTTATCAGAGCTTGAACAGAGAATAACTGGAAACCTGGAGGGATTGATTGAATCGGGGGAAATGGGGTGGCACATTTGTTTGAGGCAACTAGAGTTTGAAGAAGCAGGTGAAACATTTGTTGCTGCTATGCTGGCATTGCATCTAAATGATGCACAAAAAATAAAAACAGTTTGTGAGATCGCTCTGGAAAATCCACAAATGCTACCTGGTCTTGAGTCAGCACTAGGTTGGATCAATGAAACTAGTTCAAAATTCTGGATTGATCGATTTTTGAATGTTACTGACCTTAGATACCAGGATCTGGGTTTGTCTGCCTGTAGCATAAAACGTAGAGATCCAGTCAATATATTAACTCGAATTCTACAATCTCATGAGACTACTAAAAATCCTCAGTTATATGCGAAAGCACTAAAATTAGTGGGTGAACTGAAACGTTTTGATTTGGTTCCAGCACTTAATCAAGGTATGGATAGCGAAGATGAAGAGGTGAAATTCTGGGCAAGTTGGTCTGCTATATTAATGGGAAATTTAGCTGTCATTAATAACATAAAACCTTTTGTGTTTAAACAAAATGCATTTTTAGAACAGGCTCTGGAACTGGCATTTAATATTTTACCCAATGATCAGGCCAGAATTTGGATTAGTGAAATGTCAAAAGAATCTGCTAATTTAAGAAGTGCGATCAAAGCATCTTCAATCCTTGGGGACCCACAGGTCGTGCCCTGGTTGATTCAGCAAATGAAAAATGTTGAATCATCGCGGCTGGCTGGATTATCTTTCAGTTTATTGACAGGTATTGATCTCGAACAAAATAAACTGGATAAAGATCCAGATATAGTTTTTAAAGATAATTCGGATACAGACATTGAAGATGATGCAGAAAATGAAGACAGTGATTTACCCTGGCCAGACCCCATAAAAATACAATATTTCTGGAAACAACAGGAAGCCAAGTTTAAGAAGGGAAATCGATACTTCGCTGGCCAACCCATCACAATTGAATGGCTAAAATCAGTATTGGTCAACGGGAATCAGTTTCAAAGAAGTTGTGTAGCCTTAAAACTTGCTATGCTAGAATCTAATTCAATATTACTGAATACAGCAACACCAACTGTATCAATATAGAAAAGGGAAAAATTAATTATGGGTCAAACAGTATTTGCTAATTCTCGCGGTGTAGACCATAAAGGCAGTGGTGGTATGAGTATGGTTTTTCCAGATGTCTGTAAAACACCGACCCCCGGAGGTCCGGTTCCTATTCCTTACCCAAATATCGGCCAGGCAACTAATACGAGCAAAGGCACTAAAAAAGTTAAGGTCGACGGCAAAATGGCCATGGTTAAAGGCGCGAAATATTCTATGAGTACTGGCGATGAAGCTGGTACTGCAGGTGGTGGTGTCATAAGTTCTAAATTTAAAGGAGATTGCGAATATATGATGTATTCTTTTGATGTGAAGTTAGAAGGTAAAAATGCCTGCCGGTTAGGTGATCCTTTGTGGCATAACAAGAAGAATATTGTGGGATAGGGTGAACGAGTTATGACACAATTCGCCTTAGCAGTTTCTCTACCAAGTAGTGGGCATGATCCTGATAAATGCTGTTTCTGTCCACTTGAAAAAGTACAAAACCCCAAGATTGTTGCAAAAATAGGCAGAGATAATAAATCAGGGACATTAGGATCAAATCTGAAGAGCGCAGGTGACCCGGAATATAACCACTTGTTCGAAGACTCTGAACATGGTCGTTATAGTGTTGAGGCTCACCATCTCATTTGTGGTAATGAGATACTAGGTGATGAGAAAGAGGTAGAAAAATATCTAATCACTCAGAACAAACAAACTACCAATAAAGCAGATGGGTATATTGAAAATACACTTCATGATGTCGATTGGGATGTGAATTCTGCAAGAAATGGTATCTGGTTACCCTCTGTTCCCGATCTCTATAGGCTAAAAGGCGGTGAACCTGCTGTCTGGTGGGGTGATCAAAATAAAAAAAAGTACCCAAATCGAGTTAACCTTACAGATAGCCAGAGAAACAATATCTCATTTATTGTGATGAAGGCTGTTGGCCGTCAATTTCATAAAGGTCCTCACGGTACAGCAGCACCTCCGCATCAAAGTTACGTTGATTTAGGCTTAAAGGAACTCAAGAAAATTAAGGTTTTTTTACAGTATTATTCGAATGTATGCCCAATGGAAGATGGCGAAGAAAAAAAGAGAAAAGAGCCGCCTTATCGGCCACCACATGGCATAGCTAATACACTAGATTTACTTTCAGATAGACTTAAGCGTGAATTGCTCGGGCCACCGAGTACATGGAAATATTTTATTTCGAAGTATGCTCTTCGATGCCAAGAGTGGTTAAAAACTAATCCTTAATTAGTCATAGATGGAACAATAAGTATGTATTATATACTGGAAAAAAATCCTTTCCCTGAGCCTGAACCTTATAGAACGCGAAGTATGGGCTGGAATAAAAATCTTGATGATGGCAAGTTTATTATCGGAACCCAAGTTCCTGAAACATATGATAAACCTTTCGAATTTGAATTATGGGAATATGATAAGGGTAGTAATGGATTAGCTGAATTTTATTATGAAGATTTTCCCTTGATGAGTGATTCATTGATAGAAGCCTTGAAACGTGCTGGCGTAGATAATTTACAAACCTTTCCTGCTATCCTTAAAAATATCGAAACAAAGTTCGAAACAAGTGCATATAAAGTTGTCAATGTGCTGGGTAAGTTACAGGCTGCTGATATGGACGCATCAGATTATATCGATATGGGTGGCACAGGTTTGATAGCCGTAGGTTTTAAAGATTTAGTCATTGATGAGTCTAAAACTAATAATGCGAAGATGTTCCGACTTGCAGAATCTATTACTGATGTGATAATTCATGAATCAGTGAAGACTGTCCTGGAAAAAAGTGGGTTTAAATATTTACGTTATTTGCCTTGTGAATAAAGCTGACCATGTCAGGCAGGCGAGTTGATATATGAAGGGATATGAATTGTGCTCTCCCGCTGAGGTTTAAGAAATAATTCAATCTCAACAGTATTATGGTCAGCTTTCATACTTAAAAGTAAATAAAACATACCCAATTTCGCCTTAGTTCGATACGATTATTACATTCAAATATCTGATAATAATGAGCATTATCTTGTGGCTAGTTGAAAGAAAAAATGATTTATTCTAATTATTTAAAAATTATAAAAGCAAATATGCTTTTGAAGTATTGCAAAAAATAGATTTCTTAGAAGGTTATCCGGAAATATTTTGACATCCCTCCCTGAGGAATAAGCTCGATATATTTATAGACTAAGAACGAAATAGTTTTATTCCTGTTGTACAGAACTTTTCTGTTTTCTAAATTCGATGCTATTCTGATAACAATGAATGAATATTTGTTAATTTTTTAAGAATTAATAATAATCATCAAT